>CAJQRD010000038.1 GCA_905480605.1 uncultured Saprospiraceae bacterium
AAATAGGAGGATAGAATAAGAATTCATAATCAACGCAATCCCCTATTTTAATTGCAATCCACAAAGTATACATCACTAAATAGATATGAAGAACCTGCTTTAATTAACATGCGCTTCCCTTTACCCCAATATCTTTCCAAAATTTGTATTAATATTGAAGTACAATAACCGAAAGTACAACACACATATTAATGGATATAAACAAAATACTCAAAGACACTTTTGGTTTTACACAATTTAAGGGACAACAAGAGGAAATAATCAATTCAATTATTGGTAAAAAAGACGCACTTGTCATCATGCCTACAGGTGGTGGTAAATCTCTTTGCTATCAAATTCCAGCACTTGTCAATGACGGATTAACAATTGTAGTTTCACCACTTATTGCTTTGATGAATGACCAAGTAGCTGCGCTCAAACAACTTGATGTCAATGCCGCAACATTACACAGTAATATAGATTTTCCGACAACAAAAGAAATCTATTTTGAAATTGAAGCTGGTCGACTTAAGTTGCTTTACGTCAGTCCGGAAAAAATTCTTTCAGATAATTTTTTATCATTCCTGAAAAATCAAAAAATAAGTTTATTTGCAATTGATGAAGCCCATTGTGTTTCAGTTTGGGGAAATGATTTTAGACCAGAATATGTAAAACTTGCTGCCTTGAAGGATTTATTTCCTGACATTCCGTCAATTGCATTGACAGCCACTGCCGACACTGCAACACAATCAGATATAATCAAACAGTTAAGGCTTGATGATCCTTCTCATTACATTTCAAGTTTTGAAAGAACAAATATTAATACAGCATCAAAATCAGGAAACAAGAGAATAGAGCAAATACTTAATTTCCTACAAAAAAGACGAGACGAAACTGGAATAGTATACTGCTTAAGCAGAAAAAGCACAGAGTCTGTTGCAGCAAAACTTCAGGCCAAAGGATTTAAAGCTAAGGCCTACCATGCTGGATTAGATCCCGGCGAACGTCTTAAGGTCCAAACAGATTTTCAAAATGATGAATTGAATATTGTTTGTGCAACTATCGCTTTTGGAATGGGAATTGACAAGCCCAATATTCGTTGGGTTATTCATTATAATATGCCGAAAAATATTGAAGGCTATTACCAAGAAATTGGCCGTGGAGGTAGAGATGGCAACTATGCCAATGCTTTGCTCTTTTACAGCTGGGGCGATTTTTTAAATCTTCAAAAATTTATTGACGCAAGCGAGGCCAACCAACAATTCAAGTCTGTTCAACGCGCCAAGTTATCTCGAATGTGGGAATTTGCAACAGCCAACAGTTGTAGAACAAATTTGGTATTAAATTACTTTGGGGAATTCAGAAGTGAAAAATGCAATCATTGTGACAACTGCCTTAACCCCCAGGAATTATTTGATGGTACCACATACGCGCAAATGGCATTGTCAGGAATTATCAGAACACACGAACATATTGGACTAAATCTACTTGTTGATATCTTACGTGGTTCATCAAAACAAGAAATCAAACAAAGCAATTACGACAAAATAAAAACATTTGGTGTTGGAAGGGAAGTCCCTTTTATCCACTGGAAGCACTATATCACTCAAATGATAAATCAAGGTATAATTTCTATTGACTTTTCAGATTACAACAGACTAAAAACGACGCCGCTTTCAAATGATGTGCTTCACAATAAAACCAAAGTGAATCTTGCTAAATATATCTCTCCTGATGAACGGAAGAAAGTAGTGGTGCAAAAAATAAAATTTGATGACAGCGATGCAGACGCTTTATTGCTAAACAAATTAAAAGAATGGAGGCGTACAAAAGCGAACAGCTTAAACATTCCTGCTTTTGTCATCCTTCATGATAAATCACTGCGCCAAATTGCAAGCATCATTCCAGATTCTAACTCCAAACTACTAACAGTGGAAGGAATAGGAAATGCCAAACTAGAAAAATACGGTAAAGAGATTTTGGAAATAATTCAGGGTCACCAATAAGTTGTAACAAGAACTCAAATGAAAATCAAATCACTTGTTCCACTCTATTACATATTTCCTTTAAAAAGATAAACAAATTCTAATTGCCAATTGATAAGATTCTTGTAATCTTATCATGCTCTACTGTGTCAATACCATATTGCTTTCCCATCTTCGAAATATAGCCATTCTTAGCACCCAACTCTACTTGACGGCCAGCCAATACATCTGTCAACATTGAACTGCCTTTGTCTTTTGGATATGCCAAAAGCTTTTGTTCTAATTCGTTGTAAAAATAAAAAGGCAGTTTAGCATTATCTGCTTTTCCAACTTCAATGCCTTCCAAAATCAATTGCTTAAACAAGGATAAATAATAGCTTTCTTCAAAAACCTCACAATATCTTTGAGTGATTGCCATAATTCCTCCAATTGCAGAACTTTCTATCAGTTTCTTCCATGATTTTGTATGGAAATCATCTGTTGATTCAAATGAAATGACATGTTTTGAAAACAAAGATTGAAATTCATTTGACAATTCGCAAAAAGGTGTAATCATGTATGCATCACTCTTTTGATTATATACATTATTTTCATCCGGTTGTATAGAACAATCAATACTACAAGGCAAAATTTGCTCCTCAGGAACCAATTCAAGAAAAGGACCTTTCAATTTCATTCCATTTCTAATAACCGCCAACTTTGTATTGGGATTAATCAATTCCCCTACGGTTTTAACTATTTCGATGGTTTGATTTTCTTTGACACAAATTATCAACCAATCAAAAGCTATTTTATTTTGATTTGATTTGCTTAAGGAAATTGGAAGTTCAAGGTTTTTATAAAATGTCTTAAATTTAACAGATGACTTATCAGAACGATTGAAATAAGTTAAATTATGCTGTGTCAATATTTGAGAGATTACAAATGACCCCACAGCTCCAATACCAATAATTCCTATATTCATAAACGAGATTACAAATTTTAGCAATACTAAACTATTAGAAACGAAAATAAATTACCTAAATTTAAATTGAGAATATTATAAATCTCGTCTTATGCAATATTTATTTGGATCGGAAAGGCTTGCGTTTAGAACTTGGATCGACTGTGATTTAAAGTCACTGCACTCAGTAAGCAGTGATCCTGAAGTCATGCATTACTTTCCTGATGTAAAAACAAAAGAAGAAACCAAAGCATTTATTGAAAGAATGCAAAGTGAATTTGAAGAAAGAAAGTATTGTTATTTTCCTGCTGTTTTAAAATCATCACAAGAAGTTATTGGATTTATTGGATTAGCATATCAAACTTATAATGCCCCTTTCAATCCTGCTGTTGATATTGGCTGGCGATTGTCTAAAAAGCATTGGGGTAAAGGTTATGCCACAGAAGGTGCAAAAGCTTGTTTAAAATATGCCTTTGAAAAATTAGAACTAAAAGAAGTTATTTCAATTGCAACAACAGCCAATGTTCCTTCAACAAGTGTCATGAAAAAAATTGGCATGAAGCATCAATATGATTTTGAGCATTCCTTGTTACTTGAATATCCGAAGATAAAGATGTGCTCCTTGTATTCAATAATAAACCCTAATATAAAAAACATTGAATGACCAAATAAAAAAAGCCAAATCGTTCCATTAAAAACGATTTGACTTATGATATTCAAATTAATTATGCATCTTTTATTTCACCATAAATCTTATAGGAATTTGTATTTTTTCATATTTATTATTTAACAAAGCAAGCAAAGATTCTTCAACAACCAAATTGTCAATTGCTTTTAAAATAGCTGCATCAAATTCAGGCTTTAGACTCTTTAATACTTCCATTGAATCAATCAACCTATTGCTTAATAAGTGAAATTATACGACCACAGTTCCTTCAGTATTTTCGCCATTAGATAATTCTGGATACTCAATCGTTTTTACAATTTCATGCTTGAGTGCAATCTCTGGTTTTGCTTACGCTCCGATTCTTCTATTGAAAAAACTTTAGAGACATCAAGACTATTCTCTTAAACTTAACTGTCTTGTATGACTTAGCTAGATCAGAATTATTTACGAAAGCAATTTCTGTTTGAGCTTAGATAAAAGTAAAAAAATAATGATAGAATTGCAATAATTATTGAGGTTTTCATATCTACTGTTTCTCAATTAATAATAATCTAAAATTAGATCACTATTAACCAACTAAGTATATGTGATCTACCCCAGTCTACTAGGAACTAACCCTCATTAACCTCTAATACTGTCATGAGTTAGGGGCATTTTAGTCGATAACTCGAATTCATAGTAAGTCTTTTATTGTACTAAAATCTGTCTTTATTTTTGAGTGCCCTTTTTAAAAGTCTGTATTGCTTCTGGTAATCTCAAAAATAATGAAGGAATATAAAAGGTGGTTTAAATACAGAAAGAGCATAAAAAAAATAGCCAAGATTAATTTCCTGACTATTGTTTGTATTAATTTTATCGGGCTTATGCACTCAATAAAGATTTAAATCTATCCTTAGATCCATAGACAGCTGCAAGGCAAAGTAATAATGAGACTGCTGCTCCTCCAATACCTCCCGGATCATGAAGTAAGTGAAATACCGCTGCGTTAAACATGATAGCGGTAAGAACAGTTAGAGCTAATGGTACATATTTATTTGCCAATAATGCTGCTCCAAACACAATCTCTAGAACACCTATTAATGTAAAAAAACCTGATCCTGCATAAATTCCCATCAGGGTAGCCGCATCACCATCTAAAGGTGGCATAGGAAGGAACCCTACAAATTTATTAATTCCAAATATGAGCATAAGTAAACCTAAAAGGATTCTTACGCCCATCAATACTTTTTCATTCATTACAAAAATGTTCAGTTAGTTAAAAGCAACAAAAAGGAAATCTAATTCTAAATTAATTCAAAATACAAGCAAATGTTTGTTAAACCAGATGAATGCCAAAATTTTATCAAAATCCTAAATATAAAAAGGAGAGTTCTTTCAGAGTACCATTTCTTTATAATTTCTAAAATATTAAATCTTACATTTGCTAAAAAGTACGTTTCATGGTTATTCCTAACAAAGACCTAAAACATCCTCTAGCCCATCACGACAAATTATGTTTTCTAAAAAACATAATTCAATCACCAAACATTTCTGTTGGTGACTATACCTACTATGATGATTTAGAAGATGTACAAAACTTTGAACGAAATGTAAAATACCACTTTGAATTTACCGGAGACAAATTGGTAATTGGAAAATTCTGTATGATTGCTTCTGGAGTCAGTTTTATAATGAATGGGGCCAATCACCTTACAAAAAGCATCTCTTCATACCCTTTTTCAATATTTGGAGGCGACTGGTCAAACGCAATGGCAGGTAAATCATTTCCCAATAAAGGAAATACGATTATTGGCAATGATGTTTGGATTGGTCATAAAGCCACAATTATGGCTGGGGTGAATATTGGAGATGGGGCTATAATAGCAGCACATTCAATTGTAACAAAGAACGTTGAACCCTATACAATTGTGGGTGGTAATCCAGCGAAGCAAATTAAAAAACGATTTAATGAAGAACAAATTGAGACCCTATTGGATACCCAATGGTGGAACTGGGATATAGATAAGATATCAAAACACGTTCATGACCTAACCTCTGGTGATTTTTCTTTTTTAAAAATATAAATTAAATTACCCCAGCAATGAAAACAGCTTCATTCAAACTTTTAAGTTGATGAATTGTTAAGTAATGAATTTAACTGTCCTAAACCGTGCTAAAAAAAACAATAGGTATTCTTTCTTTTCTGTTTCCCAATCAAATGGCAAATTATGCCTACAAAAAAATGTCAAATCCCCAGATATCAAAATTAAGGCCACATGAAATAGAGTGTCTTGACAAGTCTGAAAAGAAAAGAATAACATACAACAATTTTTACATTCAAACCTACACCTGGAAAGGCGGTGACAAATCAGTCTTGGCCATTCATGGGTGGGAAGGACAAGCTGGCAATTTTTCTGATTTGGTTTACGAATTACTAGATAACGGATATACAGTATACGCTTTTGATGCGCCATCTCATGGATTTAGCAGCAAACAAGAAACCAGCGTAATGGATTTCACAAATTGTGTAGCCGATGTGATTAGAACATTGGGTGTCAAAAATATTGTAAGCCACTCATTTGGTGGTGTTGCCACTACATATGCCCTTTATCAAAATCAAGATCTCAAAATTGATAAATACTTACTATTAACTACTCCAGATAAATTTGGAGATCGTATAAATTGGATTAGTGATCATGTTGGCATTTCTGACAAGGTCAAATCAATAATGATAAACAATATTGAAAAATCAACTGGCCTTGATGTAAGCACTTTAAATGTCAGTAATTTTGTCAAAGAAATCAATGTTAAAAAAGCAATGATAATTCATGACAAATTTGACAAAGTTTTACCCATGGAAATATCAAAAAACGTAGCAGATAATTGGGATGTTTGTACATTTAAAGAAATTGAAGGAACTGGGCACTTTAGGATTCTTAGAACGCCGCATGTGCTTGATGATATCGTGTCATTTTTAAAAAATTAATACTGTTAAATATGTTTTGGAAGAAAAAACCTAAGTATCACGCCCCACAAATCACTGATCAAAATTTCAATGAAGTTGTGGCCAAATCTGACATTCCAGTATTGTTAGATTTTTACGCAGACTGGTGTGGACCTTGTCAAATGTTAGGACCCATCATTGATGAATTATCAGAAGAATTTGAAGGTCGTGCATTGGTTGCAAAAGTCAATTCAGAATCCAATCCACAATTAAGTCAATACTTCAAGATAAAATCTATTCCCACTATGGTGATCGTAAATCAAGGTCAATACCGAGAACGATTCCAAGGTTTGATACCAAAGCCAAATCTTCAAGAAATAATAGAAGAGTACATAGTCGAAAGTGACAAAATAAAAAGTGGTGAAATTAAATTTGCTGCTGTAGAAGAGGAGTAGAGTCCTATTGATTTATTTAATCCACTTTTTCATTTTAAAATAAACCAAGGCAAAAATGAAGCTTATTATCATTAAGCCAATTGCTGTAGGATACCCAAATCTCCAACCTAATTCAGGAATATTTTTAAAATTCATTCCATATATTCCTGCAATAAGTGTCGGCAAAGAAATACAAACGGTAATAATTGTTAATGTTCTGAATATATTATTTTGCTCTAATTCAATTTTACTATTTATGTTTTCCTTCAAATCATCGAGCCTGTCAAAATTAAATTGAATATGATCTGAGATTACAGCTATGTCATCAAGCTCTAAGTTGATTCTACTTGTTATTGTTTTTTCCTCAAATTTGTTTTGTATGAGTAGGTGCAGGATTCTTTGGAAATTACTTATTGATTCTTTAATTAATAAGTTATTAAAATTTAGAATCATTATCAAATCTAACTCATTGGATCTAAAGTCTTTTGAAGTCAAAATATTTCCATAAAACTGCTTAACTCTCTTGGATATAAATTCTGTCAAATCGGCATAATAATCCGAAATTATTCCTATTTGAAATACGAAATGTTCTAAATGTGAATTGAAATTTATACTCGTAAAGTCATATCTTGTCTTAGTAAGATTTATAAAATTATCATCAATATTTGAAGATAAAAAATAAAATACTACATCATTTTTAATTATTAAGAAAACTTCTTCCTCTTTAAATAGTGTATCAGAATTGTAATTAGGAATTGAAAAATTAAATGACAATTGGTCGAGTGACTTTAAGTAATGCGAACTTATTTCAATAGCCTCTCTCTGATTAAAAATTGACATATCTATATCAAATTTATCAGATATTTCTATCAATTCATTCTCAGTCGAATCAATAATACGAAGTGTAAATATGTCCTCAGCCTTATAGTCAATTTCACTTATAAGATTTATTTTCTTTACTTCATTTGTCTTTAAATATAATTCTATCATATTATTTAGGATTCTGTGACTTTTGTCTTTCCATATTTTTTTAAGAGCTTACACTATCAATTTTGGGTTTAGGCCATCTTATCTTCCTTTCATATCCTTCAATATAATTTCAGCAATCAAGCCAGGTTGTTCTTCTTGAATAAAATGCTTGCCATCTATGACATGAATGTCCTTTTCAGAAAGGTTAAAATTTGCCATTACTTTGTCTTTTATATTTTCCCAAACCAGTATGACATCGTTTTTTCCCCAGATAACTGTTGTGGGAATATCAAGTGATCTATGCAGTTCAGAAAAGTCTTCAATTGGCTTATCAGTCTGTGTGAAAAAATAATAAATAGCACCATGTCCATTTTTTATAAAAGGTTTTTTGTATCCCCTCAGCATTTCATTCGTGACAACTTTACTTTTATTAACGCCTTGCTTAAAAGTTTGATCCAATACGATTTTCTGTCCAGCCTTCGAAGTGTACATTCTGGCAAACAGTCCTGCTATTTTACCTGGCTTCATTCGTATAGGTGGTTTAAATCCAGCTTCATACACAATTGTGTTTAACATAAAAATCTGATTGATTCTGCTTGGGTCCTGCTTGAGCATACTCCATGTCCATAATCCTCCCCCATCATGAAAAACCTGAGCCCAGTTTTCAATTTTCAAATAATCCATCAATGCCAATGTTCGCTTGGCCATGTTTTCATCAGAATATATTTCATAACCTTCTGGTTTATCACTTGCACCGAATCCCAACATGTCAGGTGCAATAACTCTATATCCATTCTTTACAAGCTGAGGAATAATCTTGCGGTACAACCAACATGAAGTTGGCACTCCATGCATCAACAAAATAACAGGACCACTTCCTTTATCTATATAAGCCAACTTTCCATCAGCAGAATTAAAAAATTCTACGGTTTTAAGAAAATCGTTGTAAGTTCTATACTCTGTTGGTAAATTTAAAATGTCTAAATTATTTGCTTTTGTCTTACAAGATTGAAATATGACAAGCGCAGAAGTTAGAGTGCATATAATTATAAATAGTAGTTTCAAGATAATTAAATTGTAAACATTATTTAATTGATTAACTCAAGATAGAATAAAAAATATTAGTAGTAGAAAGACAAGGCAAAGTAGTTGGTTGTAAGAGATTAAAAATTAGACTCAGAGATTAGATTTCAGAGGTCAGATACAAGATGCCAGACTTCAGAGATCTGATGATAAATGAATAAAATAATAATTAACCATTAATTAATTTTACCTCAAACCCGTCTTATGCAAGATTGTCAATTGAGCCCCATAGGCTTTAGCAATATTCTCTTCTGTAAAAACATCTGCAGTATCTCCAAAAGCGATTAATCTTTGATTCAACAGAATAACTTTATTAAAATATTCTGATACAGTAGACAGATCATGATGAACAACCAGAATGGTCTTTCCTTCATTGGCTAGTTTTTTTAAGATAGAAATAATACGTTCTTCAGTTGTAATGTCTACACCCACAAATGGTTCGTCCAAGAAGAAAACTTTAGCCTCTTGACAAAGCGCCCTGGCTAAAAAAACACGTTGCTGTTGACCTCCAGACAACTGGCCAATCTGTCTATTTGCTAAATGTGAAATACCTAACTGTTCCATAGCATCTGCTGCAATAGCTTTGTCGTTTGCATTAAGTCTTTGAAGTATTTTTTTATATGGATATCTTCCTAGTAGAACTATATCTAAAACAGTTGCCGGAAATTGCCAGTCCACTTCATCTTTTTGTGGAACATAAGCAATTTGTTTTCTCACATCATCAATATCATCACCAAGAACCTCTACTTTTCCTTGACTGTATTCAATCAAACCCAAAATTGATTTAAATAAGGTAGATTTACCTGCACCATTTGGGCCAATAACACCATAAACATTTCCAGACTCAATATTTAAATGCACATTGGTCAATACACGCTTTGAACCATAAGAAACAGATAATCCTGTAACATCAATATGTGTTTTACTTACCATTATTTCAATTTAATTACCATAACAATAATTCCAACTATAAAAAACAAACCAATCAAAGTATATAGCATCCAATTTGATTTAGATTCGTGCTTGTATTTTAATGCACCTTGTTTTTCTCCTTTGAGGGCATCAACAATAGTATCGGTATTTTTTTTCAACATATCGTAATATGAGTTTCCACCACTTTCTTCATCACCAATAGAATCTGCAAATAATTCTCCGCCAATAACTACATTGTTGTCTTTAGCAATTTGCTGAATTAACTTTGGACTAATAGTACTTTCAATAAAAACTGCTGGAACTCGTGACTCCTTAATTACGTTAACGATTCTTATTATATCAGAAGTTTGAGCTTCTGCCTCTGTTGACATTCCTTGTATAGCTTCTAGTCGTAACCCATAACGCTTTCCATAATAAGCAAAAGCATCATGTGATGTAATAAGTACTCGTTTTTGAACGGGAATTTCTTTAATCCTGTTTTCTATATAAAGATCAAGTGCTTGTAATCTCTCACTATAAATCTGATAGTTTTTTTCAAAAATATCCTTATTTTCTGGCATCAATTTAATCAACCCATCTCTTACGTTTTTTATATAAATAAGTCCATTACTAACATCCATCCAAGCATGAGGGTCGTAAGCCCCTGAATATTTTCCACTTTGTATTGGCGTTACGCCTTGCGTTACTGTATCAACAACCGCTTTTGTTCCTGAATTAGCAATAAGCTCTAAAATCCATCCTTCAAATGTCAATCCATTTATAATAATATAGTCAGCAGAATTGACCAAGATTGCATCATTAGGTGTTGGGTCGTATAAGTGAGGGTCACCTCCAATCGGGACAATAACACGACTGTCCACCGCATCACCTGCGATGTTATTCACCATATCGTACATCATTGAAGCAGTAGATACTACTTTAGGTTTTACTTGCGCCGTTAAGACAACACAAAACAACATTGCTGATAATAAATTTATTATTCTCATTTATAAGATTGTTTTTTTGACATACAAATTATTACAAGCCTTCTGTGATAAAACAGTTTGAATTTCGCCATCAATTAATATCTCCTTAGAATGGTCAAAATCATTTTCTGAAATAATTTTGATACGCGTACCTAAATTTATACACAGCTTATTGAGGTATTGTAAAAAGAGGGTATCGTTATTTCTAACACCAACAACAGTCCCTTCTTCAGATTTCTTCAAATTCAACAACGAAATTTGACTTCTCAATGTGAACTTACCTTCAGCGTTTGGAATTGGATCACCATGTGGATCGTATTTGGGATTTCCAAGGAATTTATCTAGGCGTGCAATGAGCTCATCAGAATCTACATGTTCCAATTGTTCTGCAATATCATGTACCTCATCCCATTGGAACCCTAATTTATCCACTAAAAAAGCTTCCCACAATCTGTGTTTCCTCACAAGTTGGGTTGCCATCTGAATTCCTTTAGTTGTCAGATATACACCTTTGTACTTTTCATAATGAAAGTATTCCTTTTCAGAAAGTCGCCGCAACATATCTGTGACTGAAGCCGCAGATGTATTTAAGTGCTTGGCAATTGCATTTGTATTTGCCGCACCTTGATTCTTCTCTGTGATCTTAAAAATTGCTTTTATATAGTTTTCTTCCGTTTCAGTAGCCATTGTTCTTATTTAAAACACTAAGTATTGAATGTGACTTGATAATGATTTCAATCTTCGCTTTTATTTTTTCATTTATCATGAATAAAACAAAAATAAGATATTTTTAGACTAATCTAAAATTTAATTTAAACGATCTTAATTTAATAAAAACAATTGTTACATTGATTTTTGGACTCATTTATACCGTAAAAAGGGTACAAACATGTGTAAATAACTGAAATTGAATACAAAATCAAGGTTAATAATTATATGCAATGATAAAATCGTCTTACTTTTGACCGCTGTATTAAAAAACGAATTAAAAACTTATTTAAATGGGACAAACATTGATTTATGCTATACCAGTATTTGGGATTGTAGCATTATTATATACATTCTGGAAATCTGCTTGGGTAAGCAAACAAGAGGTGGGAACAGATAAAATGGCTAGAATTGCCAAGAACATCGCAGATGGTGCAATGGCATTCTTAAAAGCCGAATATAAAGTATTGGCTATTTTCGTTGCTATCGTGACATTGCTAATGGCATGGTCAGGTAACAATGCTGGATCTTCTATAATGGTAGGATTTTCATTTTTACTTGGAGCTATATGTTCAGGCTTAGCTGGTTTCATAGGTATGAAAGTAGCAACAAAAGCTAATGTGAGAACAACACAAGCTGCAAGAACAAGTTTAGGCAGAGCTTTGGAAGTAGCTTTTGCTGGTGGAGCAGTTATGGGAATGGGAGTAGTTGGATTAGGTGTTTTAGGCCTAGGTGGACTATTCTTACTATACACAAGTATGTATGGTGTAGGTTCTGCATCAGAAGTAACCAGAGTTATTACAATATTAACTGGATTTTCATTTGGTGCATCTTCTATTGCCTTATTTGCAAGAGTAGGTGGTGGTATCTATACAAAAGCTGCAGATGTTGGAGCTGACCTTGTGGGTAAAGTAGAAGCTGGTATTCCTGAAGATCACCCACTTAACCCTGCAACAATTGCGGATAACGTTGGTGACAACGTAGGAGATGTAGCTGGTATGGGAGCTGACCTTTTTGAATCTTATGTAGGTTCTATCATTGGTACAATGGTATTGGGTGCAACTTACATCGGCATAACTGGTTACGAATCTTCAAATGAATTCATGGGGATGAATGCTGTGTTACTGCCATTGGTTTTGGCTGCAACTGGAATTATTACTTCGATCATAGGAACATTCTTTGTAAAAGTAAAAGATGGTGGTGATCCTCATAAGGCATTAAACATGGGAGAATTCTTATCTGCTGGTTTGATGTTGGTAGCAACATTCTTAATCGTTACTTGGTTATTACCTGACGTATGGACAACAACCTCAGGTGATACATTCACAAACATGGGCGTATTCTATGCGATTATCATGGGTCTTGTGGCTGGATTAGCGATTGGAAAAATCACTGAATATTATACAGGAACAGGAACAAAGCCTGTTATGTCAATTGTTGAGCAATCTGTAACAGGAGCTGCAACAAACATAATAGCTGGTTTGGGAGTAGGGATGCAATCAACTGCAATTCCTATTATCATATTAGCAATTGCTATTATTGGTGCACACGAATTTGCTGGCCTTTACGGAATTGCAATTGCTGCAGTAGGAATGTTATCAAACACAGGTATCCAATTGGCAGTTGATGCTTACGGACCAGTTTCTGACAATGCGGGTGGAATTGCTGAGATGGCAGATTTACCAAAAGAAGTTAGGCAAAGAACTGATAAATTAGATGCAGTAGGAAATACAACTGCAGCCATTGGAAAAGGATTTGCTATTGGATCTGCAGCATTAACGACTTTAGCTCTTTTTGCAGCATTCATGGAAGTTGCAGGTATCGCATCAATCGATGTTGCTCAACCTAGAATTATGGCTGGTGTATTCTTAGGAGGAATGTTGCCTTTCTTATTCTCTTCATTGTCTATGAATGCAGTTGGACGTGCTGCAATGGATATGATTACTGAGGTAAGAAGACAATTCAAGACAATTCCTGAATTGACAAAAGCTTTGGCTGTTATGAAAAAGAATGATGGTAAAGATATGAAAGATTGGAGTGCTGAAGATGTTGCAACTTTTGATGCAGCTGATGGAAAAGCAGAATATGACAAATGTGTAGAGATTTCTACGAAAGCGTCAATTAGAGAAATGATCTTACCAGGTCTTCTCGCTATATTATCTCCAGTGTTTATTGGTTTTGTCGGTGGTTCTGAAATGTTAGGTGGCTTATTGGTAGGTGTTACTGTTTGTGGTGTTTTGATGGCAATCTTCCAATCTAATGCCGGTGGTGCATGGGATAACGCTAAGAAAATGTTTGAAGAAGGTGTTGAGATCAAAGGAAAAATGTATTACAAAGGTTCTGACCCTCACAAAGCTACCGTTGTTGGTGATACTGTAGGTGATCCTTTCAAAGATACATCAGGTCCTTCATTGAATATCTTATTAAAATTAATGTCTGTAGTGGCGCTAGTTTTAGCTCCATTCTTAAAAGCAAAAGGATTTTTCTAGTCTTTTGCTAATATTGAAAAAAGCGGCTTCATTTATTTGGAGCCGCTTTTTTTATTTTATAAATACAACTCATACAAATACATCATATGTCAAATTTTATCAGATAAAAATAGTTAACAAAATATATAACAGGAATTTAAAAAATATTCCTTAATTTGGACATTCACACAATCAAACACATTATGTCTAAATATATTTCAATCCTGTTATTGGCATTTCTCCCTTTTTCAATTTATTGCCAAAGCACAACTGTTAATTCTTTTGATTTCGAATCTACAACAAGAGATACTGTTGTTGAATTTCCAAATAAGGACCACAACAGCTATGAAAGAATACTCATGCATTACACAATGCGTTGTAAAGATGGATTGGTGTCAACCGGTTCTGACAGAAACCTTGGTTGTGGAGAATGGGATTACAGCTGTAATACTTATGTAGTGGATTCAACAAGGGTTGATTCTTTATTGACCAGATCAGATGAGTTTAATATGCCTGGTTTTGCTGGTGATGTTTTCAACTATACAAACAATCCTACCTATACATTTTATGAGTCTACAAAACAACGTGTAACCTACGATAATGTTATAACAGAATTTAAATCTGATATCGCATCTTCATCTGATACTGCTGATTATAGCTTTGGTGAAAATTCTTCTCGCATCAAGCTGGCCTATATCGTTTCAGCTGACTTTCTACTCGAAGAAGATATGGATCGTATTACAGGCATTGAGTTTTCAATCGACGATGGTGAGACCAACATTAAGGATCTAAAGGTTAAGGTCGCAGAAACATCAGAAACAGATGTTGACTTGGCATTGTCATCAAGTCTAGACTGGCAAGAAGTTGTCAATGACAACTATACGCTTACGGTTGAAAATAACACTCTAAAATTCCACGAAGATTACAGATGGGATGACTCTTCAAATGTTATAATCCAAATAAGCTACGAAAAATCTGAGAATACATCATTCCAACTTAGTGCTGAAGATTTCAACACCAATAGAGCTGTAGTTATTGATGCAACTGATGCTTATTACAAGTCCTTTTCAAATGTTGGAGGAATAAGAGTAGATCAACCATTTAACGATATTAAAGAAGAGATAACAATTTCTTATTGGTTAAAAGGATCTGATGTTTTGCCTATAAATTCAACGACCTTAGAAGGCAACGATTCTGCTAATAGAAGACAAATAAACATACATCACCCTTGGAGCAATGGGCAAATTTATTGGGACTGTGGAAATGATGGCTCTGGATATGACAGAATCAATCGACCAACGGACAATGAAAGCCAAATCAAAAACCAATGGAACCATTGGACGTTTACGAAAAATGCTACTTCAGGAGAAATGAAAGTTTATCTCAATGGCGAAATGTGGCATTCTGGAACAGGAAAATTCAAATCTATAGACATGAATGCGCTTAACATTGGAGGAAGTATTACCAATAATAGTTTATTCTATTATGGAGATATGGATGAAGTGAGAATTTGGAATAAAGAATTGGATGCTCAAACTATAAATTCATATATGCATAAAAGTGTGGATGACGCTCATCCCAACAGAGCAAACTTAATGCTTTATTATAAATTTAATTCAGAAGATTCAGAAATTGAAGATTATTCTGGCAATGAAAAAACTGGTATTGTAAATGGTATCGTCAACACAAGAAAATGGGACACTGAATCTTTCAATTTTGATGCACGTCAAACAACCTTCTTGCCCAACCACAAATTGATTCGTGGTTTTTACATGCAGTCAGTTGAAGAAATTAAAACTTTGGATTCCTTGATCAACTTTCCTCAACTGATAAATCATTACCGTTTAGATGGAACTGACCTGGAATTGGTTTGGAGTGACAATTATTATGAAGCTAAAGATGCGAATGTTTACAATGAAGAAGGTGACGTCGTTGGCACGAGAACTTATGACATAGATGGCTCTTTTGATAAAGGAGAATTGATTTACTACAGTAAATTTCCTACGGCATATGAGTTGATGAGTTTTGTCACACCTTATGGAATTGGATTAGACTTTGGACTTGATGGACTGACATGGACTTTTGACGTTACTGATTTCGGACCTATCTTAAAAAACAGCAAACGGATATACATGACTGCCGGGGGTCAATGGCAAGAAGATATGGATATCAGTTTTGAATTTATAGACGGTATTCCAGACAGAGATGTAATTGACATCAATCAAATATGGCCAGTAAGATCAACAGGCTATCAAAATATTTTGAGTGACTGGCGATATGAGCCAAGGCAATTTACCTACGATGATAATGTAGACGCCTACAAAATCAGAACAGCCATCACTGGTCACGGACAAGAAGGAGAGTTTATTCCAAGGATTCACTCAATTAATGTCTCAGATTTTATAGACAGTTGGTCTGTTTGGAAAGAATGTTCGGAAAATCCTGTTTATCCACAAGGTGGAACTTGGGTTTACGATCGAGCTGGTTGGTGTCCAGGTATGGCTACTGACGTACGAGACTTTGATGTGACAGATTATTTCAAATTCGCACAAACACCAACTATAGATTACACAGTTAACACCGCGTCTGGCGATAGCCGCTATTATGTAAATTCTCAACTTATTGAATATGGCAAACCCAACAAAGAAACAGATGCAGGAATATTATCTATTATCAATCCGTCACCTAATATTGAATACGGGCGATTCAACCCAGTTTGTTCTTCGCCAATAGTAACAATTAAAAATCATGGGTCAAAACAATTGAAATCTGCTATAATTAAATACGGTATTTCAGGTGTATCTGAACTAACATATGAATGGACAGGAAATTTAAGCTTTTTATCTTTTCAACGTGTTGAATTACCTGCGGGGATAGATTTAACTTTAGGTGGAGAAGGAAGTGAGTTTTTTGCTAGAATAGAAACAACTGATGACGAGTATACCAGCAACAATGAATTGAGAACTCCAATTGAAATTACTGATCACTACACCGATGATATAATCATTGAGATGCGGACAAACAATGTCTCATTTGAAACTTCATATAGTGTTGAAGATAAAGATGGTAATACTATTTTTGAAAAAAAAGGTGGGTCATTATCTAACAATACAACATACAGAGATACACTATCGAATTTGAATGGATGCTATCAAATCAAAGTGACTGACACTGACGGAGATGGTATAAGTTGGTGGGCAAACAACGATGGCAACGGTTACGTAAGAGTTAAGCAAGAAGGTGTTGCTTGGAAATCTATTGCTACAGACTTTGGTTCATTTGTAAATTACACTTTCACTTCAGGAATTATTAGCAATACGAAAGATATCGAGCTCGTTAAAAATGTAAATCTTTTCCCTAATCCAGGACATGATAATGTTCTAATTTCAAATTTGGATTCTTGGGACAGTTCAATAAATGTTTCAATATCAAATTTATCTGGTCAAGCAATATACAATGATGTGGCTTCAAAACATATGATCAACAACAGACCACTTAAAGCATTGAACGAATTGGCAGAAGGTGTTTATTTTATTAATCTCAGAGATTCTAAAAAAATGAGTACACTGAGGTTTGTTAAGATGTGATAAACAATAACAACAAAAGAATTTGTTAAAAACCGCATGATAATTAAAACCTTTATTATGCGGTTTTTATTTTACCCCATGTCCTACTAAGATATATCAAGAAAAGTATAGCATAAAAAATGCTAAATGATATAATTTTACTTCCAACAGTCCTATAAGAAATCACTAAAAAAATGAAAAACCTAAATGTTACAAGCAATCCAACCGTAGCAGCAAAATTCAAAAACTATCCAAAAGAGATAAAGCCAAAACTAAACTATCTAAGAAATTTAATACTAAAAACAGCTTCTGAGATTACTTCTATTGTAGAATTAGAAGAAACACTTAAATGGGGAGAACCCAGCTACTTGGTCAAAAAAGGAAGTACCATTAGAATTGATTGGAAAGAAAAAAAGTCAAATCAATATGCCATGTATTTTAAATGTACGTCTAAGCTTGTAACTACTTTTAAAGAAGTGTATGGCGATGTTTTCAATTATGAAACTACGAGAGCAATTGTTTTTAAACTCGACGATAAGGTTCCAACAACTGAACTAAAGGAATGCATTGAGATGGCATTAACTTATCACACTATTAAAAATATACCGCGCTTAGGAAAGTAAAATTACATCTAAACAAAAAAGCATCTTACCACTTTTGTGAAAACGGTTTTTGTACCACTAGTAACACCCATTGATTTATAGAATTGATACCCTTCTAACCTCTGTTCAGCCAAATCTTTTTAACAATCGATGTATTAATTTATAGCACATATCACTCATGTTGCAATTAGTATAATATATCGTATTTCATTATAAAAAAGAATAAAATTCTCTAAAATCTCCATTTTGGGGGATAAAACCTAAGTATTCTGATCGTAAATTTATTATAAAATAAATAAACATGAAAAATATACTATTTACATGCTTGGTTTGCGCTTTAGCTTTTGGTTTAACCAATGCTCAAGGAGTAGAAAACAATAATGGCTCTTCCAACAATGCTTCACAAACTGACGGATACACTTGGATTGGTGATTCAGGTAGCTTTTACTTATCACTTGATAACAACGAAATTCAGTCTCGATCTGGTACTAATCCAAATACTCTGTTCCTAAACTATTGGGGCGGAGATGTAGATATATTAGGAAGTAGTAATACAACTGGTGACTTAGAAGTTGATGGTATAGGATTGTTTTATGACAATTCTACTGATAGAGTAGGAATTGGTACAAATTTACCTACATCAAGATTGCATGTAAAAGCTACAAATCCTGATGCTTTAAATTTAGAATCAAATTCTCAAACCACTTTAAATTTTTATACAGGTACAACAAAACAATTTGCAATACGAAAATTAGGATCTGGAAATGGAGATTTCCAATTTAGAAACGAAGGCGTAAGTCCAACTACAGTTTGGGTACATAATGGCCTAGCAAAAATGGCTTTGAACTCTGACGGTTATTTAGGAATTGGAAATGCTTTTGCTGCTTCCCCCGATACTAGATTACATGTAACCGGAGATAATGATGAAAGCCTATATGACTTGGAAGTTGAAGATACTAATTTTGCTTTTATGCAATTTGATGCAGCTCTTCAAAGTGGTATGGCTTTTAGAAATGAGTCAACAACAAATGCAAATATTTGGTACAGAGAAAATGGTACTAAAGGATTGATATTCAATACCGTTTCTACAGGAGGAACAATCCACATGTTTATAGAAGATGATACAGGAAATGTTGGAATAGGTGATGAGACACCTGATGCGATCTTTGATGTTGAAGGAGATACAGATGGCTGTAATTTTGGAAATAGATCAGGAGCTGCGCATGGCTATGTCAATACTCAAAGACCAAGTGGATCTACAAATGCAGTTGTACAAAGATGGAGGGACAATATTACCACAATGGCAACTATGAATGATATTGCTGGTACATACAGATTTACAGTACTAGGAAGTGCTCTAGCTTCAGGAGGAACATGGACAAACTCTGATGCAAGACTTAAGAAAAACGTTAATGTCTTGGGAGAGGGAACATTAGCTAAAGTTATGAAATTAAAACCAAGTACTTACTTGTTTAAAAATACCCAAGAGTACAAATTTTTAGGTTTGTCGGATGAAGAACAAATTGGATTCTTAGCTCAAGAATTAGAGCAAGAGTTTCCTCAAGTTGTAAACGCGACGATTCAAACTGATGCAGATGGTGAAGAAGTTGTTGACCATGAATTAAAATCAGTGAATTATGAAGCACTAATTCCTGTTTTAACAAAGGCCATACAAGAGCAACAAGAAATGATAAAAGCGTTAGAAGCTAGAATTGAAATATTGGAAAAATAACCAAAACCAAAAAACAATTTAACGGTTCATTTCAAATTAGAATTGAACCGTTTTTTATGTCTCCAACTCATAAAATAAAATAGCCAATTATAATATTAGAACTCACTTTCAATACATCATTCTTAAGTCCATAAAACAAAAAAGCGTCTTCTCACTTTAGAGGAAACGCTTTTTTTACCTTTAATAACACCCTTTGATATATAGACAACCATTTTACACTTCACCCCTATTCTATCTTCACTTTTTTGCAATCTATTTGTCATTTAAATGCACTTGATATATGTATAGTCTTGATAGTTAATTTGTTATACACTTATTTCTATTTATCTTTTATTTCATAAAAACAATAATATTACTGGATCTAAAAACTGTGACCCTAAAACAAAAAAGCGCTTCCTCACTTTAGAGAAAACGCTTTTTTTACCTTTAATAACACCCTTTGATATATAAACAACCATTTTACACTTCACCCCTATTCTATCTTCACCTTTTTGCAATCAATTTGTCACTTCAAAGCACCTAATATGTGTATGGACTTGATAACTAAATTGTTATCTGTATAATTTTACTTTGAAAATAAAATATTAAAAATTACATACGTGATTAAAACTTTGATACAAATCTTACTTTTTTAGAAGCATTAAAACGAATAATATATACATTCTTAACATCGCCAAAACGACATTTCAGAAAGCAAGCCTGTACATTCATCAACATAGTGAAAGTATATTTACTACTAAAAAGAAACAATTGAACAGTTTGACCCTTATATAAATACTAAACAAATGAAAATATTTCAGCTTATTCTCTTTTTCATAATCTTATTAAGTATGTGTTGCAAGGTAACTTTGAATTAACTGAAGAAAACGAAAGACTTAAATTAAGTATCGACGAAACATACAGAGCGTCTTCTGCTTTACCAATTTTCTTTATTTATCTTACCAGTATACCTACTACAACAGCCAACGCATATGAAGTTGGAGTGGCTATTATTCTTGAAGGTGTTCATGAATTTATCATTGAAGATTGAATAGCTATAAATGACTACAGTCACATTCTATATTTCTATAAGCCTTTCAATGTAAAAATTGGCAATGGAGAATTTATAAATTAACATAACTTAGCTTCATATTACAACATTAGTTTTAAGACAAATACAACATTCTAAATAATATAAAATGAAATATTTGAAATATATAAATATAGTATTAGGATTGATCTTTTGTTTTTCTGCATTTGCTGGAGGAGGTTGGCCTCAGCCCAAAGGAAAAACTTATTTAAAACTATCACAATGGTGGTCAGTTGGCAATCAACATTACACAGATTTGGGTTTACTTGATGACAATGTAACATTAGGAATTTACAACACAAGTCTATATGCTGAGCATGGATTTACCGACAGACTTACAGGAGTAATTTACTTTCCATTTTTCAGCAGAACTTTTAACAACAACTTGGTTTCTAGTACAACTGGCGAAATATTAGCACCTGGTGATGCCATCAATTCAATTGGTGATACAGATTTAAAAATAAAATATGGAATTACAAAACCTGGTTCAAAAATCGCGGTTTCAGGATCTATACTTTTTGGTATTCCACTTGGGAATGATGCCGGAGGTTCTCAAAAGAATCTTCAAACTGGTGATGGTGAATTCAATCAGTTACTTCAATTAGACGCAGGAACAGGAATTCAACTGGGAGGAAAAACTGGCTTGTATGCAAATGCATATGCAGGATTCAACAACAGAACAAAAGGATTTTCTGATGAGGTTCGTTTTGGGGCAGAAATCGGTTTGGGATTGAATGATTACAAGTGGTTGTTTATTTCAAGATTAAATGTTTTGCAATCTTTAGAAAATGGATCATTGCCCAATCAAATTACAAGCACCTCTATCTTTGCTAACAATACTGAATATACATCAATAGGATTTGAGGCAAATTATACTGTTAATAAAAAATATGGGCTCTCTATAGCATATGCGACTGCTGTCAATGGAAGAATAATAGTAGCAAGCCCTTCATATAGTGTTGGCGTATTTGTTAATTTGTAACTTTGCATCAAATTCATTACTCATGACAATCATAGAATCTGAACGAATAATATTGAGAGACCTGGTTGACCAAGATATTGAGATCTTTTATAATTACCGATCAGATGATGACTTACTCAAATATCAAGATTTTAGTGTCAGGAGTTTGGAAGAAACCCAGACGTTTATTCAAGAACAAAAAACAATTTCAATTGGCCAATCTAATCAATGGAAGCAAATTGGTATTGCGCTTAAGGATAATCAATTGATTGGTGACTGCGCTATACAATTTACGCCAGAAGAAATCAGAATTGCTGAAATCGGATGCACCATCAGCAGGGAATTTCACAGCAAAGGATATGCAACAGAAGCACTTAGGCTTTTGACAAAACATACTTTTAAAAATTACCCTATTCATAAATTCAAAGCTCTAGTAGACATTAGAAATTTACCATCTCAAAAAATGCTGCTCAAAGTAGGTTTCGAAAAAGAAGCACATTTCAAAAAACACTATTGGGATGAAAAAGATAAAGACTGGGTGGATGAATTGCAGTATGGACTTCTTGGGCAAAAGATTAAGGATTAAGGATTATGAATTATGAATTAAAAAGGATGTTTTAGATCAATGACTATTATTTTTAATTTGTTTTTTCCCTTATAGTTGAGGTATTTATTTTCTCAAAGATTGTCACAAAGAAAATACTAAGTTACACAGAGAATTTACTTATTGAATCATTAGATCATTGAATCAATATTGGCATTTCAAATTAAATAAAAACATTAGCAACCAAATCACTTACAGTTGGGTGATCACTTCCTCCGATAGGTTCAATTGTTACATTTAGACTTGTTGCATTGTCTATGAACTTAATGCCTGTATACATTTGATTGGCATCTAGAATACCAACATTGATCATTTCGCCATTGACATCAGCCCACATTTGCAAACACTTACCAGCTGGTAGATCAGGAAATGAGCTCATTGCTACCATTGATTTTTTTTCTGAATCATTCCAATACGCAATCATATTAAGGTCATTTGCCTGTGCATTACCTTTCAACAAAAACTTTTTCGTTGCTATGTTATTAACAAAGGCAAATTCATCAGCCAATCTAGAAAGCTGTCCTGACATTTCAAGATTTTGAATCTTTTGTATTTTGAGTTCCTTTCTAACTTCTGCTAAGTCTGCGGAAATATCTTTAGCTGTATTAAAATTAGAATATGCAACCCATGCGAATGCCAATAACAAAATACTTGCTGCCGCCGTCAGCCATCTTGGAAATGCAAACGGTTTTTCCTTTACAACTTGCATTTGTGCTCTTGGTTTATCTGCGACATTGTCATTTTTAATAGCTTGCTTTATCTTAGATTTTAAATTTATTGGTGGCTTAACCTTCATTGCTCCTGTCATATCCAATAACAAATTATCAAAAGCTTCTTGTCGTTGCCTTAACTCAGGTGATGAACTAAGCAACATAGCAATTTCCTTAGATTGATTGTTATCAGTCAATCCTAGGAAATAAGCTTCCAAAAGACCAGAATCAATAATATGTTTTATCTTATCATCCATGCAACAACTAAAAATATATTTATTTCGTTTTTTCTAAATTGAAATATCCTATTCAACTCTCTCAACGCGATTTTTAATCTTGACTTAACTGTCCCTAATGGCACTTCTAAGTAGTCACTTGCTTCTCTTTGTGTCATACCTTTAAAAAACAAGACTTCAATAATAACTTTATATTTGGTTTCTAGCCCATTTACCTTTTCTCTTAAGTCTATTTGATCTATATTGATTTGACTTACTTTAAAATTATAAACTCCAGAATCTAACTTTTGGATGTCATCTGTCAAGTATCTTTTACTAGCCCGCAGTTTATCAATAGCTAAATTCCTACAAATGTTCATCAACCATGTAAATAATCTAGATTTTTTTGGATCATATTTATCAGAATATTTCCAAATCTTAATAAAACTCTCTTGAAGAACATCTTGTGCCATTTGTTCATCAGTAACAATTTTTAGAATATAACCATACAAATTGTCACCATAATGATCATAGATCAAATCAATGGCTTGCTCATCTTTATTTATGAGCAATTGGGTTATATGAATAGAAAGTTCTTCCATACGGAAATACTAATGTAGGATTTTTTATGACAACCATTTGTCGAGATCATCAATAATAATAAAAAAGAAAATATATCAGCCAGCGTAGTCCAAAACTGAATTGCATTCGTATATACATCGACATTTTACTTTCACAAACAAATTTTATTATGAAATTATACACGATTATTTTTAGCCTTATGTTCATTTTTAGTTTCCAAACTTTAAATGCACAATGTGATTCGCATAAAAAAAGCAGTCATTCATCTTCTTGGAATAACCATAGCGACTTGGTTGACATTGTATCCAACAGCGATGATTTTTCAACTTTGACTGTAGCACTAAAAACTGCTGGGCTGGTTAAAACCTTAAAAGCAATGGACCTTTTACGGTATTCGCACCTACCAATGCTGCTTTTGCCAAATTGCCAAACGGTACTGTAGCTTCTTTACTAAAACCAAGCAACAAAAATCAACTTTCAAAGATATTAACCTACCACGTTATTGAAGGTAGATTTACAGCCAAAGACGTTATAAGTGGAATTAAGGCTTCGAATGGAAAATTTGAAATTCAAACGGTAAGCGGAGGTAAGTTGATAGCAACTTTGGAATCTGACATAGTTCTTTTAACCGATGAAAATGGAAATAAATCTGCTGTCCTACAAACTGACTTGGACGCATCCAATGGCATTGCCCACGTTATAGATTCTGTCGTATTGCCAAATTAACAAACATTGGAAGAGGCCGCAAGGCCCTTCTTTCTGCTTTTAATGAATGATCACTACGCTTGCTTTAGCTCTCCCAAAAGCTCTACCACCTTAAGCTTTGCACTGATATGTTGTAATGTGAAGAGGATATTTCTTAGATTATTATCATTTCAGATTACATTGCACTAATCCATTATACAAAGGCAGATCCAAGCACACTTCTCAAATCCATAGAAAAGTTGTAAGTTTGAAATAATTCAATAAGCTTATCAGAAATTCAAATTTATGAAAAATGCTCTTGTGCTTTTTTTAATGACACTTACACTTGTATCATGTGACCCTAAGGATTTACAGCGTGTGCTCGACACTGTTGGCTCAGGTACTCTGAGTAATCTTGATATCTCTAACGGGCTGAAAGAGGCATTGCAGTTTGGCGTAGATAATAGTATTGATTTCTTATCTGTAAAAGATGGCTATTACAAATCAGCTTATAAAATATTGCTTCCAGATGAAGCCAATACAGTGATTGATAAATTAAAATTCATTCCTGGATTTAGCAATCTTGAAGAAGAATTAATTAAGCGAATAAATCATGCAGCCGAGGATGCGGCATCAAAAGCAGGACCTATTTTTTTAGGTGCAGTAAAAAGTATAACATTTGATGATGCCATGAATATTCTAATGGGCGATAAAAATGCAGCAACCAATTTTCTTCATGATAGAACATATCAGAGTTTATACAATGAATTTAAACCCGTTTTGGTAAAGTCACTCAATCAACTTGGAGCCTTAGACTATTGGTCAGATGCTGTAAACAAATACAATGCTCTTCCTTTTGTAAATGACGTAAACCCAGATTTGGCAGATCATATTAATTCCAAAGCACTTGTTGGTTTATTTGATTTGATAGAGAAAAAAGAATTGGGTATTCGTTCTGATATATCTCAAAGAACAACTGGTCTACTGCAAAAGGTATTTGCGAAACAAGATCGTTAAAATAAAAAGATAATAATTATGACCTTAGAACTCTAATGTCATAATTTTTTTTACGGCAATATCGTAAGTCTCAAATGTTTTACATTTCTTGATCATCTTTACAACCTTCGTTGGATTATCAAATGTTGTTGCAAAGTACTCCCAGTAACTAAGCATTTTCTTTACAACACCTTTCTCACCTTTCAACTTTTCTTCAAATTGATAAAATAAGGTGTCGTGGAATTTACTAAATACTTCCATACGATCATCTGGATATTCTAAAGTATCATCTTTAATCATTGAAGGCAAAAAAGGATCTGAAATTAACCCTCTTCCTATCATCCAATGATCAATACTTGGGAATCTTTCTTCCATTTCGCGAAATCGATCCACGGTGGTTATATCACCATTATAGTATAACTTCAAACTTGTACTTTCTATGCATCTTTGAAATGCATTTAAATCAACGCCTCCTTTATACAGTTGCTTACCAATGCGAGCATGAATTCCAACGTTTTTTATAGGGTACTTTTCAAGGATTGGAAAAACGCCTAATATTTCTGTATTGGTTTCATAACCCATTCGCATTTTCATTGATACCGTAATATCCGTTTCGGAATGAACACGATCGAGAATATGGTCGATTTTATTAGGATCACAAATCAGACCTGAACCCATACCTTTATTTGTCACCATTGGATATGGGCAACCTAAATTCCAATTTAATTCTTTATAACCTAAACTTTGAACATACTTGGTTACAAAAATAAATTCATCAGCACTGTTTGTCATAACTTGAGGTATGATAGTAAGTGTTTTATTATTTTTTGCCAAGAGATCTTTTTCATAACCAGGCTTTATAACAAACTTACCATTAAGCCTGATGTAGGGTGCATAAAAAACATCAACCCCACCAAAGTATTTCTGGAATGCATTCCTAAATTGAAAAGTGGTAAACCCTTGAAGTGGAGAAGATATAAGTGTACAACTCATGGCTGCAAAAGTAAACAAAAGAAACTTTCAATCTGTCAAGTCATAAGAAACAATTAAAATCTATAATTCAGTCCATTTTTAACTTCATAGCTGCTATTTGGGATGTCCTCAGGGGTCTAGCTTAAAATATGAAGTTGAACTGTGTCACAAACTTCATAAAAATTGTAATATTAAATACCAGTCGGGTGTTGTTTAACAATCTATAATTACGAAACTCATTTTACTTAGGTTGAATATAGGTTGTGTTTGAGAAAAGGAGAAACAATGTAATAAAATGATAAATATATCTTAATCAACATTTAACTAAAATAGAAAAGGAATAACAAATTTTGTAAACAGAATTAACAATGCCACTGATATGATATTTAAAATAAAACCTACTCGAGCCATTTGATAAACTTTAATATATCCACTCGCAAACACAATAGCATTTGGAGGTGTTGCCATTGGCAACATAAATGCACAACTCGAAGCCATCGCTACTGGAATACAAACATGTAAGACGGGGATATTAAGGCCTGTTGCTATTCCAGCTACTACGGGCACAAATATCGCAACCAACGCCACATTACTCATGAGCTCTGTCATAAACAACATGACAAATATCAAGAGACTTATTATAACCATGACACTTAATCCTTGATAACTTGCAATCGAATTTCCGATCAAGTCAATCAGCCCTACTTTCGCCAAAGCGCTTGCCAAAGCCAATCCTCCTCCAAATAAAATCAAAATGCCCCATGGCAACTTTTGAGTATCTTGCCAATCCAAAATAAAGCCACCATTTTTAAAATCATGTGCAATTGTAAACATTGACAATGCGGCCATCATACTAATACCAGTATCACTCAATGCCCAACCAAACCAATTGTTGAGTTGAACTCTGGTGATCCATAAAAAAATAGTTACTGTAAAAACTGATAAAACAATTTTTTCCTTCTTTGAAATTTTTCCTAATTTTTGCAATTCCTTCAATATTGTTTCTGAAGCATTTTCAAGTTTCTGAAGTCGACTAGGATATATCCATTTTACAATCACCCAATAGCATATTGTTAGCATTATAATACTAAACGGCAATCCCATCATCATCCAATTCACGAAAGAAATTTGAATATTGTATTCGTTTTCAATTATCCCTGCGAGGACTACATTTGGGGGCGTTCCAATTAAAGTCGCGATTCCACCAATATTTGCTGAAAATGCAATTCCCAACATTATACTCAGTGCAAAATTTTGATCCTTAGTTGTAAAACCATCACTGTCGTTTATAAGTAAATTGATAACTTGAAGCGCAATAGGCAACATAACAACTGTACTGGCAGTATTACTAATCCACATACTTAACAATGCCGTTGCCAACATAAAACCCAAGACAACCCGATTGGGGCTTGTCCCTGTAATTCTAATGATATTTAATGCAATTCGCTTATGTAGGTTAACTTTTTCTAAGGCCAAAGCCATGACAAAACCACCAAAAAACAAATAAACAATATGACTTCCATAACTGGCAGAAGTTGACTTTATATCCATTATGCCCAACAGTGGGAATAGCACCAGTGGCAACAAAGCTGATACAGAAATCGAAACAGCCTCACTCATCCACCACACAATCATCCAAGATGCCACAGCAATTACTTTTTGTGTTGCAGGGTTGACTATTGTAACCGGACAAAATAAAACTAGAAAGAACAATATAGGTCCTGCTATAAATCCAATTTTCTTATAATTTGGATAATTATTCATTGTGTAAAAATAGCATTTTTTAAACTTGATGAAGTTATTACAACTACAATGTTGAACGGGGAATTTATTAAATGCGAACAAGACGATTTTGCAGTCTTTCCACTTAAAATTTATCTCAGAAAGTTACACTAAGGTCTTTAGCTGTTCACAAAGCAAATTCACTGTGTAACTCTTTAATACTCTGAGAAACTCCGCAGGAGCAATACCTCTGTGTAACTCCCTTCTTTCCGGGAAACTCTGTAAGGGAATAAGTCGCTTTCAAAGGTTGCCCAACTAAGATTCAACAAAAAATTGACCAATGGCTTGCCAATCTCAAAATTCAGTGGACATTCCTTTCCATAGACACCGTAATTGATTAACTTGCCCTCTACTTGACTATTGATGGATTTATCACTCACATATTTGTTAATTTCAGCAGACTTGATAAGAATGCTCTTCTTTTTAGCGTCAGCCGCCATTGGATTTGCTATGGCGTGGATATTCCTTCAGGAAAAACTTAAAAAGACAGCCAAGTTGCATTCAACTTTGAAAGATTCAATGGATCGACTTGTCGATGAATACTCAGAATACAAAGTTGCTATCGATAACAATTTAGCCGAAAAGGATGAAGAGATGTTGCGTCTTAACCAGCAGCTCAGACACAATCAAAATATGGCTGAATCTAGATATAATAAAGCCTATAATTCACTTCAAGAAAGAGTAAATCAACTCAAAGTAGAAAATGAACATCTTAAAGCTTCAGCAATAAAGAAAAAAGATGCAATTAATCTTATTAATGATTTAAAGAGGAAACTTGCAGAATCAAAAGTTAAATTAAAAAAACAAGATTCGCTGTTGATGCAAGCCAAAAGTGAAGCTTTTCCAAGAGACAATTCTATGGTAACTCTTGGTTACAAAAACGAAATATCAAAACTAAATGATAAGATAGATAAACTTAAGAAGTTTTCACCTTCTGATGATATTAATAAGTTACTCTTTATCAATAAAAAACTAAAGAAAAAAATTAAAGAAACTAAAGGCTCAGGAAATCAACAACGCAAAGCCCAAGGCTGAAAAAATTGAATACGTAGAAACTTTAGATGTAAAAAAATTGATGGAATTAATAGAAAGTGGTAAATTGCTAAAACGTCGCAAAACTACTGTACTTTCTAAAAATGAAGGAGAATAAAATACTTGCTTACTTAACCAAGCACGAGCAATGGTCAGAATCCCTGATGGAGATCAGACAGGTTTTATTAAAAACAGAATTAACGGAAACAGTTAAATGGGGCATGCCTGTTTATACTATCAATGGTAAAAATGTCGTAGGCATATCTGGATTTAAATATCATTTCGGCTTATGGTTTTATCAAGGTATCTTTTTACAAGATAAAAAGAATATACTTGTTAACGCTCAAGAGGGCAAAACAAAAGCAATGCGGCATATGCGCTTCTCTGAAGTTGGCAGTCTTGACAAAAAACTAATCCTATCTTACATAAAAGAAGCCATTCAAAATGCAAAAGATGGTAAGGAAGTAAAACCCGAATCGCAAAAAATACAAATGCCTAGAGTTTTAAAAGATGCGCTCAAAAACAACCCTGACCTTAAATTAAAATTTGGAAATTTTACTACTGCTCGCCAAAAAGAATTCTTCGATTATATAGGCAGTGCCAAACGTGAGTCCACTCAATTGAGCCGATTGGAAAAAAGTATTGTACTTATAAATAAAGGTGAGACTCCAAATGATAAGTATAGAAATTAGCAAAAGGGATGTAGTGTAATACGGTGTATTTTAACTCTATGGTGTATTTCTCTAAGAAAGGTGTCTTTTTCATCCAATACTGTTTTTATAACTGCATTTTGTGAGTGAACCTTCTTATACAACCTAAATATAAAGATAGATAGCAATCCAAAAGTAATATTTCTTGTCTTTTTTAAGATATGGAATTGCTTTAATATAATAATCTATAGCCTTGTGCCTTGAACCGAAAATATATTCAATCCCACCATACGCATTATAGATATTACCTAGAATTAAAGTATCCCATTCTATTGCTGCCAACCTTAATGATTCATTGATAAAAAAATAGGTTTTGTCTTTATCAGGAACTCCTAAGTACTGAGCTGCCAGTCTCAAATAATACCTTAATTTAACTTAGTTGGTAGAATATTCAAATGCAATTAATTTTTCAAAGAGTTTCTTTGAACTATCAAAATCACCAAGCATCGTGGTAGTTTCGGCTCTAGCCATCTTAAAATTGACATAATGGCTATAATGTCTGCTATTTAAAAAATAAGATTCTGCCTCATTTAGAACAATCAATGTAGAATCTATATTCATTCTATTTATATAGCAGAATTGCAAGTGCTCGTATATATAAGAAATACTGTCTATTGGGGTGTTTCTTCTCCTTTAAAAAAAATAATGAATTGCTGAATTCTTCGATAGCCTTTGGGTAATTGCCCTTCTTATAATTCTACATAGCAAGGCTTATCAAGAGTACCTAAAAGTATGGTACCTAAAACTAAAATCGACTGCAAAAATATGTACATCTACCTAATAATTAAGGTTTTATATAGATAATATAGCTAAAATACAGACGAAAATTAGATTTATAGGATTTTTGAACGATTACAGTGGTTAAACTGAATGATTGGGGGATGTATTTCAATGTCATAGTGCCTTTACAGACAAAGTAGTGTAATTAAATTAAAGTACTATTCACTTAAGTTTTATCCCTCCTCCTTTGGAATTAAATTATTCTCCATTGCAATCCTAACCAATCCTGCTGTATTTCTTGCATTAAGCTTCGCCAATAAGTTTGACCTGTGTGATTCTACAGTCTTTAAGGATATAAATAGTTGGTCTGCAATTTCTTGTGTTGTAAATTCCTTCATAATAAGACCCAATACCTCTGTCTCTCTTCTTGAGATCTTTGGCAATTCAGGCTGTGACTTTTTAGATGCTGTGCGCTGCTTCATCAAGCCCTTCATTATAGTTTGTGTTACATCATCACTAAAATATGATTTGCCAGACAAAACAGTATCTATGGCTAGGAACAGCTCTTCACGTCCTGTATTTTTTAAGATGTAGCCCATCGCTCCATTGTTTAATATCTCAGTAACAAAACTTTCTTCATTAAACATTGAAATGGCAAGTACCTTGGTAGATTTAAAATTGGCTGTGACTTCTTTACAGACATCGATACCACTCATTCCTGGTAAGTTTACATCAAGCAATAATATATCAACAGTATTACTTTTAAGAAAGTCAATGACGCTAGGTCCATCCAAACACCGACCGACAACTTTTATGGAATCCTCATTTTTCAATATTGACGCAATACCATCAGCAAACATAGCATGATCATCAGCAATTAAAATATTAGTCATAGGTTAATTTATAATTTGCAATTAAGGTTTTGTAAAGATATGGTATTAATAGCGGAAAAAAATTGGGGGTATCCCCCCATATACGATTGGGTGAATACAATGATGGATTTTAATCCAAAGAATTAGACCTTTACATTATGTTACTTAGTTAACAGTGCTTGATGAAAGCATCACACAAATATTTTCTAGAATAGTTTAGTTGGTTTTTTCGGAATTCTAGGTTAGTTAATACGATTGAGATCGGGATAGTCGGGTGCTTTATGAGAAACTGTTAAAGTTATACCCCATTTGCCAAAGATAAATCCCGGTTTCTTTTTTAATTAATACCAGAAATACCACTTTATCATATAAATGTCAATCCAGCATTACTTTATGTTCCCAAAAACTTAAAGATTAACTCATTGGGATTGACTATTGCAAAATTGAAGAAGCTCTCATAAAGATGAGAGCTTTTTTTTTTTCTCCTATGAAGTTACTAAAGACATAGATATATAGAAACTTAGAACCTTGCTATGACTCACATCTTTATCTTATATTTATCACTACTTTGATTTATATGCGATTAATTCCCTGAATAGAATGCCAAATATTTACCATATACTCATCACTTTTTGTTTTTGCTTTTATTGTACCAATACATTTGCTCAAAAAAATGAAACCTACGACAACTTTAATGAGCAACTTAATATCGCTAGAAAAAACAAAGACTTCAAAAAACTAGCTGATACATATGCTTCTTTCGCTCAGTTTGAAGAAGAAAGCAGAAGGAATTATGAACGTTCATTTGAATATCTTTCCAGGGCCTTAGAGTACTACAAAGTTGTTAAAGACACTCTAAGTATTCGAAACACTGAATTTGATATAGCAAGACACCTTATTGAAAACGGCATGTATGGTGATGCTTTTGACGCTTTTGAAGAATTAAAACTATACTTCACTGCTGTAGATGATAAAAAAAAGATGTCAGAAGTTGAACTTCAATTGTTCAAGATTTATTTTGAAAAATTAGATATTAAAAAAGCAAAAGCTTCTTTAGATTTAGTCTCAAAATACTTAAATGAAATTGACAATCAACCCTTACGGATTCGTTATTTGATAGAACGCATCAAATACTTTCAATTCTCTCAAGAATATGAAAATGCGCTTAACCTTGCTAATATTTGTATTGAAGAAAGTATAATTGCTGATAAGACACTTGACCATGCCACTTGTCTTGCACTTAGAGGAAACCTCAGTCTCATTAAGAGTCAAGACACACTGGCTATCAACGATTATTTGAATGCGTTAAGTTATTTAAATGAAATACCATATAGTAAAAACAGGCTCGAAATATATGAAAATTTAGCCGTGGCTTACAAGAAATTAGAGGATTATCAATCTGCTTACATATACCGCTTAAAATACGCAAAATTACAAGATTCTATTTTAAATGAAAATAGAGTTATTGCAGTAAATAATGTTACATATAAATTTGAGACGCGTCAAAAAAATACTGAAAACGAGTTACTCAAAAAAGAAAAAGCTTTCGCTCAAGAATCCAACCAACAGAAAAACAGAGCATTGACTGTATTGATAATTGCATTAGCTGGATTACTTTTTGGTATATATTATATAATAAGATTTTATAGAGAAAAGATTAACACAGCAACAATCATTGAAGAACAAAATAATAAAATCAACGAACAAAAAATCAATGAGCTGCAGGATAAAATGCAAATCAATTCAATGCAATCGATGATTCAAGGACAAGAAATTGAGAGGGAACGCATTGCAAAAGATTTACATGACAGCCTTGGTGGCTTATTATCTACCATTAAACTACAAGTCGATAATATTAGAAATAAGGAATCAAACATCAATATGTTGCCCGCTTTTAAAAATGCAACCTCATTGATAGATACAGCTGTTTCAGAAGTAAGAACTATATCTCAGAATCTTCAACCAGGTGCTTTAAGCAGACTGGGTCTTATTCCTGCGCTTAAAGATCTTTTAAATAGATATGACAGTGAACAAGGGCCAGAAATAATATTTCAACACTTTGATATTCCAACGGATATAGATCAAACAATCTCCCTTAGTATCTACCGCATTATACAAGAGATACTCAACAATGCCATCAAACACGCAAACGCTAATGAAATCTTACTTCAACTTAACCAAGAAGCTGATGAAATCATAATCCATATCGAAGATGATGGCATTGGGTTTAACGTCAAAGGTAACTATAAAAGCATGGGCCTTAAAAACATCAAATCAAGAGTTAACTACATGAAAGGTACTATTGAAATAGATTCCAGACTCAACGAAGGTACTTCATACTTAATACACCTCAATATCAAAGAACACTTATAAGCTAACGCTTCGCTAATGGTTGAATTAAATATCCCAAGTCCAGTGCAATATATTGACTCCATCAATAATGTAAACCTTTACATAAAACGTGAAGACTTAATTCATTCATCATTTGGCGGAAATAAATGGCGTAAACTCAAATATAATCTACAAGAATACAAGGATAAGAATCACAAAACTTTAATCACATTCGGTGGTGCTTTTTCCAATCATATTGCCGCAACAGCAAGCATTTGCAATCATTACAACCTTCCTTCAGTTGGAATAATTCGCGGTACCTATGAGGATGAAAATAATCCAACGTTAAATCTGGCAAAAGAAAATGGTATGCAATTATATCATGTGCCCAAATTGGAATATAAACTTAAGAGTGATAGTTCTGAAATAAAAGAAATAATCTCAAATTATCCCAGTCCCCTTATTGTTCCAGAAGGAGGAAGCAATGAACTTGCAAAAACTGGTGTGATGGAGATGATAAATGAATTCGAAGAGGAGATTCTATTTGATCATATTATTGTGTCAGCGGGAACAGGAATGACTGCCAGTGGAATCATTGAAGCATCAAATGAAAAATCAAAAATTTGGATTGTCAATGTACTGCGCAATGAATCACTTGAGAAAACCATTTCTAATGGACTAAAAGTCAAAAAGAATAACTGGGAAGTATTAAGTTCTTATGATTTTGGCGGATATGCAAAAGTTCCTAATGAATTAAAGCAATTTGCAAATAATTTTTATGAAAAATATCAAATTATACTTGATCCCATTTATACATCAAAAATGATGTTTGCTACCTTAGATATGATTCAAACAAACAAATTTACAGAAGGTGTAAATATTTTGGCAATTCACACCGGAGGACTACAAGGAATAGAAGGATTTGAGTATGTTACAAAATCAAATTGGATCATCAAATAATATAATTTCTAATTCTAGTTTAGAATCAACTTATATGAATATGTTTCTTCTTTATTTTTTAAATTTAAAAATAGCATTGACTCATTTCTGAGAACATCAATAACATCAACTGCCTCACCACTTTGAACAACTTGTCCCAGAGAATTAAAAACTTCAAAATAGTAAGATATTCTTTCCGCGTTTTTTACAAAGAATCGATTTGAAAAATTTGGATTGGGAAATACTATCGGCCTGTTCTTCTCAGGTTCTGCAACACTAGAAGTAATACATTTAACCAATTCTCTATCAGTAAAAAACAACATGCGATTTTCACAACTGTCAGACACCAATTCAACAAACATAGTGTCATTTACAATTGAAAAAAGATATAAACCAGCTACGGTGTCAGAACATGCGGATCCTGGATGATCTATTAAAGTCAAAGTGTCTTGATGGATTGAATATGTCGAAATATCTAATCGCTCATTACCAATGATAAGGTTTAGAGAATCTGTAGTAAATTCAACAATAATGTTAGAATTGTTAAATGTTGTCTTCCATTTTGTTTGTTCCAATTCTTGGCCATTCAAGTAAAACGAACATAAAAGCACGCAAAAAAAACTCAATAATCTATATACAGTCTTCATTTTGACATTTTTCATGTAAAGTATCTTTCCAAATTAAAAAATCATCACTTTAGATTAAAAAGAATATTTTATTTATATATATATATATATATTGATTTCCTAGTAGTCCAAAAATAAATTAAATGCTGATCAATAAACGAAATCTATCATTTTTAATATTCTGTCTTTGTGTAAACCTGATTTTTGCCCAAGAATTAACAAAAGAAGAACAAATTGCAATTCACCTTCAAAACACCGGCAAGCACAATTGTGCTACTGGAGATCTAAGCAAGGAAGCCAATGCAGCTTTTCTTAAAGAACCGAAAGCAAAATTAAAAACAGTAGGATATACTCAATTGCCTGTAAGAATTCACATTGTAACGCTTGATAATGGAACTGGTGGAATATCACTCAATAATATTAATCGAGCAATGGCCAACTTGAATTTTGTTTATCAACAAGAAGATATAGAATTCTATATAGCCAATGTTAATTATATAGCAAGTACCGCATATTATGAATTTTCTCAATCTGAAGAAGATGCTATGTGTGGAGCAAATGAAGTTGATGATGCTGTCAATGTGTTTTTTGTAAACAACATTACAACAAATAGTGGAGGTGGCGCTTGTGGATATGCCAGATATCCACAAAACCTGGACATCACATTAAGAATTTTGATGGACAATGGTTGTACTTTAAATGGAGTCAACGGCACATTCGTTCATGAATTTGGTCATTTTTTTAATTTAGCTCATACCCATAATGGAACATCAAATGGAAATGGACACGCCAACGCAGAACATGTACCAAGAACAGGTGGTAATTCAAATTGCTCTACCAATGGAGATTATTTATGCGATACAGAGGCAGATCCAACTGGTTCTACTACTGCATGTGTTTATGACGAAGGTGGATCAGATACATATGGCAACCTTTATACTCCAGACGAAGACAATATAATGTCATATTATCCAGATGGCTGTGGTGGAATTTTTACACCAAATCAATATACTCGAATTGGTGTAGGACTGGCAACAAGATTAGCGCACACGGCTTACGACTTAGATGGAGCACAGCCCCCTTGCAAACGCTAATCCGACAGGATTAACAGGCACTGTATTTGGAACAGTTGTAACATTAAACTGGAATGACAATGCCTCTAACGAATATGGTTATTTGATTGAACGCTCAGATGATGGTGGATCAACATATTCGCCTGTTCCATTTGGTGGTGTTGCTCCAAATATTACGACTTTTAGCGATGGCAACCTACTTCCGATGACTACCTATTCTTTCAAAGTAAAAGCATCAAGTGACAACCCAAATGATTATTCAAATGTTATTACTATAACAACAGATAATTCCAACTTTATTTGTGCAGATGCTCAAACTTTAACATCATGTGGCAGTTTTACTGCACCAGATCCAAATCAAGGAAATGGCGCTAATAATGCTAATGCCACACATGCTGTTTGGTATAAATTTATTTCCCCATATACAGGTACCGTAGATATTTTCTCTTGCCTTGGTGGAGCTGATACACGTCTTTGGGTTTACTCTGGAACATGTAGAGGTTTAACTCTAATAGCAAATAATGATGATGAATGCGAAATGACGCCTGGAAGTAACACTTATGCTTCAGAAGTCCTAGCTGTTCCAGTTACAAAAAACATACCTATTTATATTGAATGGGATGATAGATGGAATCCTAGTTCTTTTACTTTCCAGATTGTACTTAATGACATAACAGATGCTTGTGCGCAAGCAACAAATATTACAACAGCGGGAAGTACAACTGTTCCTTCAGTTTCATGTGGATCAGGAGCAAGCCAATCTGGAGCAACTCATGCCGCGTGGTATAAATTCATTCCTCCGACTACAGGCAACATAACTGTTAGATCTTGCAATCAAAGTGTCAATACAAGATTATATGTACATACAGGTTCTTGTGGCAGTTTAACCTTAGCTTATTCATCAGATGATGATTGTAGTGCTGGTGGAAGCCTTGGCAATGTTGCGTCAATTATTTCCAATATACCAGTTGTAGCCAGCACACCTATATATATTGAGTGGGACGATCGATGGTCAACATCTGGTTTTGACTTTGATATAATATATCAAGGAAATTGCCCAACTGATTATACACTTTCTGGAACACAATCAATCAGTGAGGATTTTGAAACGGATGGTGTAATTGCTTCAAGCCAAACTATTCAAACAGGTGTTATGGTTGATTATGATTCAGGCATGTCAATTACCTTAGAAGCCAATTTTGAGGTAATAGTAGGGGCAATTTTCAATGCTATTATTGATGGTTGTGGTGGGAGTCAGTAGTTTAACAATTAATGATTAATAAGGAATAATTTATCATTAAGAAGAGAAGGAGAATTATTGATTATGTTCACCTTCGTTTTCTTATGAAAACTTCTGTGAATGAAGATTATGAATTTATTCCAGTATTGTTGGCATTATTGCACATTGAATCATTGTTTACATTGAATATTAAAAATACTGTCCTAAACCAACAACCAGGCCTTTTTCTCTTGTATTAAAAACATCAATACCATAATCAACCCTTAAGGTTGCACCAAATACTTTTTGATATATCAATCGAAAACCTATTCCAACAAATTGCCTGAATTGGCTCTTGTCAAACAATTGGCCTATTTTGCCTCCTGGGTTTCTCCATGATCCAAGGTCTGAAAAAGCAATCCCTTGAATAGCCCATTTTTTGACATGACTTAAAGTATATCTGATTTCAGTATTCAAAATCAGTTGTGCTGTGCCACGATCAATTCTATTTCCAATTCCACGAATATTGACATGACTATCAACAACAAAAGGTGCAAAAGGTGAATCGTTATTTGTTGAAATTCCAAATTTAAATCTAGCAGCAATATTTAATTTTTGAGAAGGTCGTATGAAAATCCTAGATTGTAGTTGCAAACTATTAAACAAAGACTTATCAGATGTATTAAAGACTTTTTGAAAAATTGCATTAAAGTCATATCCTTTCAAATAAAAATAATCATAATTTAAATAGTTATGATTGTATATAATTTTTGTCAGCCATTTCTTTTCTGTGAGTTCTTTTGGTCCAGGTGGATTTTCTAAAAATTGCTCGCTTGATTGTTTGTAGTTTTCTACAAAATATGTCACTCCAAATTCTAAAAATTTGCGTCTATCGAAATTGTGAATTATAGATCCCGCAACACTGTTGTTATCATACAAATACTGCACAGTCCCTTCGTCAAAAAATAAAGGCTCAACAGACGACCATTTGCTAAGACTAAATGCATGCCCCCATGCTCCATTTAAATATCTTGGATTTCTAAAATATACTTCTCCGGAATGTCTACTATCATTGTTTTGATAATAAGCCAGGAAAGTCTGTCCTTTCCCCTGCCAGTTGTTATCAACAACACCCAATCTATACCAAACGTTATCTTTTATCCCGCCAAAACCTACAACTGGCAAAATCGTTTGTCTTTCTTCAATATTATACCTAATATGAACTCTTTCGCCAACAGTATCGATGGCCTCGGATACGGATGAAATTCCTGGAGAATTCTTTAAATTTTGTAGAGCAGCCTCTAGTTGTACTAAACTTATATTGTCACCCTTTTCAAAATGCAATAAGTCATTGAGGTATTGAAGATTGTTTGCTTTCTGACCATCAAATTGAATTTGGGCAATTGGTAACAGACTGTTATTCTGAGCTTGAATATTTTCGGTTGCGAATGAAATAAATATGACTAAAGAGAATACAAAATGCTTAAGAAAAAGCACTCTATAAATTAAAACGAAATCCAATATTGATTGTTTCTGCTTGCCCACCTGTATTTGATAAAAACTCATTTGTAAAATCTGTATAAAGCAATTCAATTTCTACATCTGGAGTAAATTGGTATTTTGACCCAATTCCATATTGGTAAAAGTAATCAAAATCAGATTGCCAATATGGAGAATAACCAGCAAGTGCATAAACTGTTAACTTTGTACTTGGCGTAAAACTAAAGATTCCAGTTACAGGAGTTGACAACCTATTAACATGCCCATTTTCATTACTGCCTATATCCTCAAACAAAACAGCCAATTCAGTAAACAAAGAAAATTTAGTCCCAATTGGAAAATCATTAAAAAACTGAGTATTCCATGTTGGCCCTGTCCAATCAATATAAGCTTGTGTAGCACTTCCTGCCAAGTCAGTTCCAACAGGAAGTACAAATGAACTTTGAATAGAAAAATTTGTCCATTTGGGTACAGGTGCATATCTAATCTGAGGTCCAATAGCTGTCAAGCCAGATCGCGAGCTTCCCTCCTCCCCGCTTCCAAAAACAGAAAACGGTGAAGATGGTAAACTAGTATTTCGTACTTTCCTATATCTAGTATTTATACCAATATTAAATCTGTTACTCAATCCGTACAATGCACTTACTATTGTTGTAAAAAACGAAGATCGATCAGTTAAGTTATCTACGGATCCCGTTCTTTGTGAATACAAATTATTAAATATTTTTAATTCAACTGACCCTTTGGGAATAGTTGATGACACTATGTATCTACTTGCGTTCGTACCTTGTAGTTCTGCCTTCTTTACTCCCAACAACGTAGATAAATCATTTAAAGACCAATCATATTTATAAAATGATGTTTTAGCAGAGTCTGGAATCTTAGTCTTCCTATATTTATTTATAAACGACCTTATTCCAGAATTGCTGCCGCCAAAATCATCAGCATACCATTTGAAAACCTCAGACAATTCAACTTTGCCAAAGCTGGTTTTAATAAAAGAATCATCGTTAAGTGCCAATCTAGTTTGTTGTTCTAATTGCCGTTCTAACTTAGAAGGTGTATAGGCAAAGTCAGAAATGGGAGGGCAACCTAAAGCACCACATACCAAAACGAAGTGCAACCTAGCATCTTTGTAAGGCCTCAATAAATAATTCTTCTCGAGATCGTTCAATGAAATTTTTTGACCACTTACATTTACTTTCTGCTTATCAAAAAATCCACCTTTATCCATTACTGATCTGATAGGATACATATCCACAACTTGATTGATTACATGTAGATTATAAGCATTTATATAAAAAGCCTGTTTTTCAAGATCTGTTGACGAACTCAAGTCAGCTTTTTCTATTTGTTTTATTAGGGACTTTAAGTCATTCATTTTAAGATTGGTGTAATCAACCAAACTGAATTTTACATTTTTTTGAAAAAAGGAGTTGGCATCATTAAAAAATCGTTGACTGTCAAACTGACCAGTCATTGATGATATAAATATCAAGATTAACGAAAGTGTATTGGTGATTTTTTTCATTTTTTCATATTGTTTATGCCAACTAGCCGATTAAGTAATATGATACAAATATCACGACAGTAATGGTCGCCATAAAAGGCACATCTTCCTGAAAAGATGTCAATTTTTCCTTAAAATGAAAAATATATACATTAATCGCTATTCACAAACAAAACTCATAAAATATAGAGAAAAAGAGCCCATGATGACAATTCAAGATACTCTTAAATCTTTATTGAACGTACTATCGAACTATATCCATCTTGCCTAATCGCATTATCCGGAATAATATCTTTTCCAGGTAACCCTAAGAACTTAGAACTTATATCAAAACCTACTTCTTCGCTGAAATTATGCTTTGTAATTTTTATTTCCAAGGAATCCTGAGTCAATCCATAAACGTCTATAGTTGCTTCAACATCTCCATCCTTACTTACAAATGCACTTTGATTGTTGATGGACAAAGATTTTATATTCTTGACGTTCTCAATATAGATTCTTGTTTGAAATACTTCATGGTCATAAGTTAATTTAAAATCAAATTCATTTAAAGAATCAGGTTCTACCACCTGAGTAACAATATGAGGATCCACATTACTGATGATTCCTAACCTTTTTGATAGGTATGGTATTTTCACTTCTATAATTTTATCAGTTTGCAATATGTCTTGATTACCAATGTTTATTCTATCATCATTTGATATCCAATGTGCCTCAACATTATCAATGTCGTAATTATAAATCAAACTAGAAGGCAATGGTTTATCACTGGTCGGCTTAGATGTCATATGTGCCCAAATCAAACTGCCGAAAAACAAAATCAAGCACGCTGAAGGAACTACTTTTTCATCACTCCAAATACTATCAAATGTCAAAATAATTCCCAAGCAAATTATACACGACAATATTGCCGGCCCAATCATATTACTCAAACTGAATGCTAAAAATAAATTATTAATAACAGGTGACCATATAGCCAAAGGAACTGTTATCAATGCAAAAGGAATTACATATTTGTAAATAGCACTCCTTTTATTGCCTTTAATTTGTGCCCACACGATCAGTGCCAATGCCAAAGTTGGAATACTCATGAAATAAGTAGCTGTTGGCAGTAAAAAATAAAAAGCTATGGTAAAACAAAGCAGTAATATCAGTGAAGCCACCTTAAGATTAATATAGTTATGTTTTTTACTATAAAAATAAGTTCTCAACCACATTACAAAAACAGTTGAAGAAACTATAGTGATAATATAAATCTTATGATTGTAGAACTGCCCAGCATAAAAAACATCGTATTGTGGATAGAACTTAAACAACATACTACTTAGCAGTTTCATGGCGGCTCCCATAAGTACAAGTACAAAAATCAAATTAAGCATAGCCCATAACGTAGACTTGATTTTCAGTTTTTCAGTTACAAATAGTTTATACAAAACAAAGCATACCAAGAGTAATGTCAAAATCAAAAAAAACAAATCCCAGCTGGCAGGGTAAATTATCAAGCTTGTGAATAAATTAAAAAATGAAGCATTGTGAGAAACAACATTTGACAAATCAATATTGGCAAAGTGCTTAACCAAATGATACATGTTTTCTCCTGTATGTTGAACGCTTTCCATGTTCAGTCTTTCCGGAGAATCATCAGGATTGTGGTAATAGGAAAATCCATCAATAAAAGCATGATTGATACCAGGCAGTCCCGCTTTTTTAAAAAAAGTAAAATCTGTATCATTTGGAAGCAGATTGTAAATTTCAAATGACAATGAATTGGCGATTGGCCTACGGCCTACTTTTTTAACTTGCTTCACCAACCAGGCATTTCCTTCTGACCATTCAAATGAAATAGATGGACCACTATTGCCTCTAGCCTCATAATTTAGAACAAGGCCAATATTTGATATGTCTCTTTGTTCAACAAAAGACTTGGCACCTAAAAGGCCCATTTCTTCTCCATCAGTAATTAAAAAAATTATATCATTTTCATGATGAGATTTCTTTAACAACCTAGCAGTCTCCAACATACATGCCACAGCATGCACATCGTCAGCTGCACCTGGTGCACTCAAAACACTGTCATAATGTCCAGCGATTAAAACTGCTTTATTATTACCAAGCTTACTTCCGTTACCCTTTATCGTTGCGATAATATTTTCAGTCCTCGCTAGCTTAATATATCGATTATTAAAATTGCTATTTGTATTCCCAATGAATATTTCAGATTGAATATCTAACTTTGAAAACTCCGACAAAATATAATCCCTGACTTTTCTGTTTTCACTTGTTCCCATAAAATGATTCTCTGCAGCCATTTTTTGAATATGAGGCTTGGCATTAAGAGCTGAGAAGTTACCACTATCTACTGACGCTACCTTAGTAGGTGATTCTAAAGAAAGTGCCACAGCACAAATTAAAACAATCCACAAATACTTAACTATTTTTCCCATATCACATATTTGATGTTAATATAGTAATATATTTATTAAATATTAAGGAAATAACTCAAACCGAAACGTTATATTATAGATTATGAACGAAAGAAGAAATGCTTGTTTGATTGTTGAGGGTGGCGGTTTTAAAACTGCTTTTACTTCTGGAGTATTAGATGCTTTTTTAAGCCAAAATTTCAATAACTTTAATGGATACCTTGGAGTATCTGGAGGAGCAATTGCTGTGTCATACTTTTTAAGTGAGCAATTTCGATTTTGTTTTAATGCCATAGAATTACTGGCCGTTGATCAACACTTCATGAAATTCAAAAGAACTTTCGGAAATGAAGGTATGATGGACATCGATTATTTAGAAAAAGTAGCGAAAGAAAAAGTACCCTTTGACATTGACAAAGCTTTAGAAAACATTCAAGATAAGATGGTTGCCTTTGTAGCCACAAATCGAAAATACGGCAATCCTGAATATCTTAACCCAGATAAAAAAAACTGGATCAATTCTGTTATTGCATCAAGTACTCTTCCATTTGTAACCAAAGGCAAACATAAGTTTGGGGGAAAAGCGTATTTCGATGGAGGTTGGAGTGACCCATTACCTGTTATTTGGGCAACCGAAGAAGGTTTTAATGATATCACAGTGATTCGAACCAGTCCGCAGGAAATAAAAACCTCACAAAGTTGGACAGATTATTTTGGAAGTATTTATTTTAGTAAGAGACCAGAGTTGAGTAAGGTTTTTACTACTTGTTATGATAACTACAATCAAGCTGTAGATTTCATGAAAAAACCACCAAAAGGGATTATTATCAATCAAATTGCTCCTGATCAGGTTCTTAAAAGTGGCACCTATTCCTACAGTGATAAAACTATCATAGATGATTATAGATATGGTTTAGATCTTGGCATTAATTATATTATGGATAGAAATAAAAAATGAACATTAAAAAAGTAGCATGGATTATTTTTGCAATGTCTTGTATTATGACTGGACTATACCCTATCATTTATTTTACCATTGATAGAAAATTTGGACTATTAAGTTCAAAGTCTCCAGAGTTATTAAGCAGCCTGCCATGGAACATAGCATTCTATGGCCACATTGTTCTAGGAGGTCTCGCTCTATTAGTTGGTTGGATACAATTCAGTAATAAGCTCCGCCAGAAAAACATTAGTAAACATCGTACAATTGGTAAAGTTTATATTTATACTGCTTTGGTAAGTGGTTTGTGTGGGCTCATTATTGCCCAAAGTGCCACTGGAGGATGGAATTGTCGAATTGGGTTTACCTTGTCTGCTCTTGTTTGGCTATCCACAACAATAATAGCATTAATGGCTGTTAAAAATGGCAATATAAACAAGCATCAACGCTTTATGTTGTATAGTTATGCCGTTTGTTTCTCTGCAGTTACTCTAAGGATATGGTTACCCTTATTAACCATGTCACTAGGAGGTTTTATAGAGGCTTATAGAATAGTAGCTTGGTTAAGTTGGGTCCCGAATTTAATAGTTGCTCATATAATAGCCAACAAAATAATAAGTAAAGTATAAAGCTTAATAGCTCAAGACATAATTACTTATATTTTTCTTTTATCTTACAGCATTAATTCTTTATAGGCTATATCTGTTATATTATGCTAAGATTTGTTTTACAGTATTGTTTTTTATTTGTGTCAACAAGCTTATTTTGTCAAGTAGAGCTTAGGGAAAGTCATTTACCTATTTTCATCGTAAATACCCAAGGCCAGTCAATTCCAGATGAACCAAAAATAACTGTTGATTTAAAGGTTATTAATAATGGACCAAATGAAATCAACTCAATAAATGATACCTCATTTGAATATAATGGTCCAATCGGATTTGAATTAAGGGGACAAACATCTCAAGATCTTTTTCCAAAAAAAGGTTATGGATTTGAAACCAGAAACGAAGATGGTACCAACAACAATGTTAAATTGCTTGGTCTTCCAAAAGAAAACGACTGGGTCCTGCATGGCCCCTACAGTGATAAGACACTCATTCGAAATGCGCTTACTTTTACTATGGCTGAAAAATTCATGATCTATGCGCCTCGTGTAAAATTCTGTGAACTTGTGATTGATGAAGAATATCGAGGTGTATATCTGCTAATTGAAAAGATAAAAGTTGATAAAAACCGTGTCAATATAAGCAAGATTGAGAAAGAAGACATTGCTGGGGATGCGCTTACAGGAGGTTACATGCTCAAGTTTGACAAAAAAGGAGCAGGAGAACGGTCTTGGATATCCGATTATAAGCCAATTCAAAACAGTTATCAAAATACGGAATTCATTCACCTATATCCAAAATCGAATGACATAGCTCCTGAACAACAAAATTATATCAGAGGTTTTATTTCAGATTTTGAAGATGCTTTAATGGGCAATGATTATTTAGACGATATAAACGGCTATAAGAATTATATTGATGAAGATTCATTTGTTGATTTAATTTTAATAAACGAGGTTACAAAAAATCTTGACAGTTATAGAATAAGCACTTACATGTATAAGGATAGAGATTCAATAGATGGCCGGCTAAAAATGGGACCAGCTTGGGATTACAACTTAGGATATGGTAATGCAAATTTTTGTAGTGGGGAACGTTCAGACAATTGGGCCTTAGACTTTAATCAGATCTGCCCAGGAGACTTTTGGGTCAACCATGTTTGGTGGGCAAGGATGCTATCAGATACAGCTTTTACAAATAAGTTAGAATCAAGATGGTTTTCACTGAGACAATCTGTTTTTTCTGATGACAATTGGAATTCAACTATTGACAGTTTGGTAATGCATGTAGGTGATGCTGCTGATCGTAACTTCGAAAGGTGGCCAACAATTGGTTCTTGGATTTGGCCAAATAGTTTTGTGGGCCAAACATACCAAAGCGAAGTGAACTATCTGAAAAACTGGGTCAAAGATAGACTGAACTGGATTGACGAAAATATTGAAGGTCTTTCAACTTTTCAAAAGTTTGATATAAATAAATCACTTGTTTTCCCCAATCCTAGTCAAGGCAATTTATGTTTCAAAATTCCGGAAATCTGGTCATCAATAAATACCAAATTGATAGTATTTGATGTATTGGGGAAAGTTGTTGTTACCAAAACATTCCCTAAAGACGATCCAATACTAGAACTTGAATTTTATAATTCTGGATTGTACCACTACATTATCATTAAAAATGACACTGATTTATTGGACAACAACAAATTCATTATTTCAAATTAAACTGTTTCGATAATCTTACTACTTAGAGATCGATTTTTGAAAAGTAGCTACAGCTTCTAAATATTTAGAATTCAATTCTGAATCTGAAATTCCTGAATCTGTAAAATTTTCATAAAATTTAGGTAGTGAAAAGTGGCTGCTTATTTGTGCCCCAGCGTATGGAAAGCTTCCCAATGCTATTTGCATTGCGCTTGCACCGCCTCTACCTCCCGGAGAAGTAGACAAAAGAAAAATGGTTTTTTCTTGCCAAGTCTTTCCTTCCATTCTTGAAATCCAATCAGTTAGGTTTTTAAACACAGAAGAAAAATTAGAATTGTGCTCTGCCAAGGACAATATTATACCATCTGCATTTTTGATTTGCTCTGAAAATTTCCTAGCATTTTCTGGAATCCCCTTTTCTTGTTCCAAATCAATACCATAAATGGGTAAAGGGTAATCATTCAAGTCTACAATTGTTACTTCAGCATTTTCAATTAAATTGGCAGTATAGCCTGCAAATTTTTTATTGATTGACTCTTTACTGTTACTGGCACCAATCGCTAAGATTTTCAACATATGTTCTGATCTAATTATTATTGTATTTATAATAATAACTACAATAATAATGGTTCAGTCTAATTTTTGTTCTTTAGAATTGAAGAAAGGAATCAACCAAGTTCAGAAAATATTTAGATCAAAATAAGACCAGAAGGAAAGGAGAATAAATTAATTTTCTAAACCGCTCAAATCTTTACAATAAGACATTTCTTTGGTTTGGAATTCTTCAGAATCTTCGCAGTATACAGAACACTTCTCAATTGGGTTAACATAAAGATGTAAAGTTAAGGATCTTTTGGGAGAAGAATTAATCAAAGCGTGACATCCCATATTATCATCCATATAGGTTAAATTACGTGGAGTCAATTTTGTAGACAAAACTTCTACAGGTTCATTATCATCAACTAAATCATATCTTTTTTCCTCGATCTGTCCAGCCAATTGGTAAACCCAACATTTTTGACCATCATGATCATGGATTGGTGTTTGGTCGTAACCATTCCAACACAATAATATAAGTTCAAATTTTTTATTTTTAGCCAAACAGACTCTTGAATAATGATCTGCATCCCATTCTGCTATATTGTAAAACTTTTCAATGGGAATTTGTAGTGACTTTAAAATTCGCGGGTAATATTTTTTTTCCTGTTCCTCCAATTCGACGATTAACTCATTAATCGTCTTAATACACACAGTATCTATCATAATTCAAATATAGATATTTTAAAACTGATATGTTGGATTTTGATGATTTTGAGCCAAAATCATGTCATTTTATGCGATTTTTGATCAATTTTAACTCAAAATCTATCAGAAATGAGCAAAAATCACTCAAAATAGAAAAAGCATATTTTTAACTGCTAAGAATAAAATGCAATATATTTTTATACATATTATAAATAATTGTAATATGTTTTTATCTTTGTGTCTCATTCCTAACCGATTTATACGTTTGGTTGCAAGACCAAACAATTTCCACGTTGTATTAGCCCAACTAGTATTTCATGGAGTAAACTACACAACCGTAATAAAAGAATATGAAAGAGCCTTCTGGTCAAAAATGATCAGTAGCTGACTACGTATATGTATTATATACATCAGCTAGTATAAATCGAAATTATTGGCAAATACATATTTTATTATGAAAAAATTACTTTCATTCCTTATTTCTTGTTTAGTAAGTTTCTATGCAATTGGTAATTCTCCTCTTGTTTTTCAAGATGGGAACAATCCAACTTTACATGTTGATTTCGATGAATGCGTTTCATGGTTCAATGGCTACAATGAAGATTATTCTGAGTTTACAGCTTTGTCATTACCAGTAGAAAATTGCAGTTCACTTGAGATGGCAGGCCCAGGATATGTTTACAGAAATAACTCTAAAGAGAATATCCATTCTTGTACACCTGGAATTGATAGCACGTCTCTAGGAATGTGTATCACTGCTTTTGACAACTGCAATTATATGGCAGGAGATTCAACTTCTTTAATATTTGAAGTTAAGGTTATTCCTGGTGCAATTGGCATGGGTTCTCTAGAAGAAATTTCCTTTTATGAAAAAGCTCCTGAAATGTTCAATTTTTTCCAAGGACAATCAGGCACTAATAATTACCCAACAAAATTTGGTATAAGAGTATTGGTTGATGGAACAGAAGTTTATCAAGAAGGTGATATTAATACTGAAAGAGAATGGAACTTAAGAACATTTAATTTTTCTGATGTCGAAGCTTTTACTGTTACAAAAGCAACAGTTTTTCAATTCGAAATTCTTCCTTACTGCCTTGTGGGAAATGGCTCTCTAGTTCAAGCATGGGATATAGATAATTTGACTATTACAGCAGGATGTAACAATGTCAATGCAGGTTTTGTAAAGGTCTTAGGCAATGTAAATATATGTCAGGACGATACCTTAGACCATACGCTAACTTTCGAGATAGAAGATGCTTTTGGCCCTAATCTAACTTGGATGATTTTGGATCAACAAGGAGAAATAGTTCTTCTTCCGAATGGTAATATTGTTGACTTTGATACTTTAGACAATGGAATTTATGCCATTTACCATTTGGCATATGGTGATGATATTGATGGTTTATCTCTAGGAAACACTCTTGAGGATATTGAGGGTTGCTTTGATCTATCGAGCCGAATCGTAATAGTAAACAACAAATTAGAAGCAGGTGACATTCAAACAACTGACGGAGAATTATCTTTTCAAATTTGCTCTGAAGAAGCAGCACCAAACATTGTTGAATTAATACATAATAATAAAGTTGGTATTCAAACAAACTATTTTTTACTTTCCGATGCAATGGAAATATTGGAAGTAAGTTTAAGTCCAATTTTTGATTTGGTTAATTACGATGCTGGAAACTACAGTATAGTGGCTGTCACACATAACGGTCAACTCTTAAATGCAATTCCTGGAAATATTTTCAATCAGGTGCAAGGATGCATTGCGATTTCAAATTTCGTAACAATCCAAAAAGAATTTATTTCTGGTGGAACAGTAACAATTAATAGCAATTTATTTTGTTTAACCGATAGCATTGCTGACATACTTACTGCAAGTGTTGATAATGCAACTGGAAATTCTCAACAATTTATAATAACAAATGCTGACAGCACAATAATCTCAGTGCCAACATTACCTCTTGATTTAGATGGTGTTGCACCGGGAGAGTGCCTAGTCTGGAATGTATCATCCTTTGATTCGTTAGCAATCGAAATAGATTCAAAAATTGATGAAATTTCAGGTGGTTGTTATGATCTTTCAAATGCAGCAGCATTTAGCAGACAAGACAACAATGCTGGAAGTTTAAATATAGGCGGAAGTACAGTTTTTGAAATTTGTATTGCTGATAGTTTGACTGATATAGCTGTTGTAAGTGTCGAAGGATCTTCAGGATCAAATTACACTTTCGTAATTACAGATACTCTAAATGTTGTGATTTCTAGCACAGATATGAATTCAATTGACTTCTCAAATGCTCCTGCAGGAGTTTGCAGAGTCTGGGGTGTTGCACATGATGGAAGTTTTTCCATTGAAGAAGGAGATACTTTCTCTAACTCTTTAGCTATAGGGTGTACTTCAATAAGCAGTGAATTTGTACAGGTAAATAGATTTGATGATGGTCCAGTATGTGGAATTTTTCCGTGTGAAGTTGAAGGTGGCTTTATAGATTTGTTTGGAAGTACTTATTGTGTAGGGGACGGGGTCTCTGACATTGTAACTGGAGATGTTCAAGGACAAACAGGGCCTGTTCAACAAATAATTGTAACAGGAGCTGACAGTATAATTATCGCTTTACCTGGTTCACTGAGCTTTGATGTTGACACTGCCCCAGCAGGAATTTGCATTGTATGGAATTTAGCTTCTAATGATTCAATACCTCTCATGTTAGGAATGAATATAAATACAATTCAAAATGAATGCTTCGACCTTTCTGAAGGAGCATCATTTACAAGAATAACAAATAATGCAGGATCGGTATCCTTAACCAACGGTATGACTTTGGATACAATTTGTGCTGGGGATAATATTCAAAATGCATTGGCATTTACTACAATGAATACTGTTTCTGACAGTTTCCAATATGTCATAACAAACGAAGCCAATACCATTTTGGCTTTACCGATGAATAACAGTTTCAACTTTGATGTTTTACCTTTTGGAATATGTAGAGTTTATGGTATAGCTTATTCGGGTGCATTCTTACCTGAAGTTGGCGATTCATTGATGTTTGATCCAGCTCCAAGTGGTTGTTTTGATATTTCAGAAAACTTTGTGACTGTAATAAAAGAAAATTGCTCTACTTCTGTAGATGCAGGATCCATTTTATTAGCAGGAGGGGCGACAGAATATTGTCCAGGTGACTCAACAGGAATGACTACAATGAGCGGTTATGAATTCCATAATTTCAGTTTAAATTTAACAGGAGGAATATCCGAAGTAGACATAGACAATGATATCTACCCAGATTATATTATGAGTACAGATAAGTTTATTTGGGTTGAATATGATCTGGCTACTGACAATGTTACGCTCACCGAAATACATGATGCAGGAGAATTCATTGCTTTATTTGAATGTACCGATATTGACTTGGATGGTGATGTTGATATTATTTATAGTCCAAGCTCTTCTCCAAATAAAGTTAATTTATTGATCAATGATGGTGCAATGAATTTTGTATTGACTACAATCGATGCTGATGTTCAGATGATCAGTTCAATTAATGCCACAGACTTAGATAATGATGGTGATGTTGATATTGTAATAGCGGCCAGGGATTTTAACACAGTAGATGAAATCAGATTTTACGAAAATGATGGAAGCATCAACTTTGTATACACAGTTATTGATACGGTAGATTTGCTTTGGGATACTGAAGTCTCTGATTTTGATGACAATGGAGAACAGGATATAGTAGTATCTTCTTTAGGTAGTGATTTATTTATTTATATGAACCCTATTACTAGTGATGAGATAATAACAATTGATGATGCCGCAAGTGGTGAATCGAGATGCAAAATTTTAGATTACGATGATGATGGTGATTTAGATGTGACTGCAATTTCTTCAGGTAATATGTACTTGTATACAAACAATTCAGGTTCATATGACAAAACACTACTTGTACAATTTGTAAGTGGTGTATTATATGATATTGATGACTTTGACAATGATGGCGATAATGACATTATTGCTGATGGAGGTTTCTTTTTAAATAATGGCGATGATACATTTACGCAAGAACCTATTGGAACTGGAATGTTGCATAATATATTTTCTGATGTAAATGGCGATGGAAATTTGGATATAATTTATGCAGGCCAGTGGATTGAAAATGTTAGTGGAGGATATCTGTTTGATGTTATAGTAAATGGTTCCCCGTTAGGTACTCTTAGGTGGGTACTTACCAATGATCAAGGTGCCATAGTTTCTGTCTTGGATCAAGATCCACCATTGACATTCGACTTGAGTCCTATAGGTGCTTATGATTTATATCAAATTGCTTATGATGGTGTCATTACAGGATTAACGGTAGGTGAGAATATTGGAAATATATCTGGCGATTTTGACTTATCAAATATTATTGTTCTTAACTCAGCTCCTTGTGTTGATGAATGTTTAGTTGATGGAGGGTTTATTGACCTATTTGGCAGTCAATATTGTGTAGGTGACGGTGAGGCAGATTTTGTAACTGGTGAAGTTATAAGTGAGGCTGGAGCTATGCAACAAATTATAGTGACAGACATTGATAGTGTAATATTAGCACTACATGATACATTAAATTTTGATGTTGATAGTGCGCCTGGAGGAAGTTGCATAGTTTGGAATTTAGCTTCCAACGATACAATTACTTTGACAACAGGAATTCATATCAATACTATTCAAAATTCTTGTTTTGATTTATCTCAAGGTGCATCATTTACAAGAATTTTCAACAATGGCGGTGATGTAAGCGTCTCTGGTGGTGGCACAAGCATCGACATTTGCGTTGGTGATGGTACTGCGGATGAAATTACTTTTGCAACAACAGGAGACGGTATATCTTATCAATACATTGTTACTGATTCACTGAATGTGATACTTGCACTACCAGATTCAACCGTAGTAGATTTCGAAGGTTCTCCATCTGGAGAATGTAGAGTTTGGGGTCTTGCAACTGACAGTGTTTTTAGTGGATCAATTGGTGATACTTTGGTTGAACCAGAAATTGCAGGTCGTTGTTTTGACTTATCATCTAACTTCGTAACTGTACAGAGATTTGACACAGATGGACCTTGTGGTACAATTGGAAACAATCCTCCATTGACTATTGTACTAAATAGAATTGGTGAATCGTCTCAAATATTTGATATAAAAAACATTTCGAACGATACAATAGATGTAACTGACTATTGGATATGCAAAACAGGAAATATATACAACAGAATAGGTGTAACTACAGTTGAATGTGGTTCATTCAATAATCTTATGGCACCTGGTGAAGTTAAAGGTCTTAATCTAAGCATATCAAATACCGATGGTGAATTGGCTATTTACAATGCAGCAGATTTTGACAATCCAAATGCCATGATACACTATGTAGAATGGGGATCAACTGGACATGGAAGAAGTGATGAAGCAATAGCAGCTGACCTATGGTCAACGGGCGATTTCGTTGAAACAATCACACCACAACAAAGTATCTATTTTGCTGGAGCAGGTTATTCTTCGGACTCATGGAACGAAGGGAATACAAATATATGTGGTGACTATATTGTAGATGCTTCAATAGTATTTAGCAGAGTAAGTGATAGTGGACAAATAATTGACTTAGAAAATATAAGTGATGATACGATTGATATAAATGACTACGAGATCAGTCAAGGCTTTAACTCTTATCGAGTAGGTGATTTGGTTGTAGAATGTGGCAATGCATCTAGAATTCTTAATCCTGGAGACAAGGTGGGCTTAGTTGTTTTCCCTATGTCAAATGTGGCTGGTGAATTGGCTTTATATACGACAACTGGGAATGCTACATTTGGTATAGTATCTGATTATGTACAATGGGGGGATGCTGGATTTCCAAACGAATCAAGGGCGGTATTCAGTGGTGTTTGGACAGCTGGAGCATTTGTGCCTTCTTTCACATCTGGCCAAAGTATCTACTACGATGGAGAAGGTGATGAAGTCTCTGATTGGACAGAAGGCGCAACTACAATATGTGGTTCACTTGAAGCCAACAAAAAAAGAATTGATGTTCGTATTTCGCCAAACCCAGCAATTGATATGATTTCAATAAAGATCATGGATACTCAACGACCTGTAACTGAAATGCAAGTAGTTAATGGAAATGGAAAAATAATAGTGTCAGCACAAATGGAAATGAATAACAATGATATTTATCAAATGGGAATCAATGATTTGGCTCCTGGTATTTATTTCTTAAGAATGAAGTCAAGTAACGCAGTCATAACTGAACGGTTCATGGTTGTAAAATAACTGTTTAAAGCATTTTGGTTGTTGTTTCGTATTGAGTTTTGTAATGGCCAAAATGGTTTAAAAGTAAATCATAAGATTGAGTTTAGCCCAGGAGGAGTCCTGGGCTTTTAAAAAACAAAAAGTAAACTAAGTCATCATATTCAGAGATGAATTTCTAAGTACTGTTTAAAGCATTATGGTTGTTGTTTCGTATTGAGTTTTGTAATGGCCAAAATGGTTTGAAAGTATATTATAAGATTGAGTGCCCAGGAGGAGTCCTGGGCTTTTTTTATACTGTTCATTGTAATTTTATTTACCAAATGAAACCACCAAACCCAACCATGGAATAATCCCAAATCCATCTCCTCCGATTGGAATTATCCCTCCATAATCTAAAGAGACAGAATTGAAAATTCTTCTACCACCTAAGCCAATCAAACCAAGCGATTCGTCACTTGCACTTACAAAATAACTCGCAGTTATAAAGTACCCTTGTTTTCCTGTTCTTATCATGCCGCTAAAGCTGAGAGTTGGGTGACTTGCCCAATCATCTCCTACATAGCCATAACCTAAACCAAAAGTGAAATTTTTATTTCTATTGCCCACGGTAGCCGAGCCATAAACTATACCGAAGGAAGAATCCTCCTCACCAGTAACTGTTCCAAACAATCCTCCAACTCCAAAACTTGCACTTTCTTCTTTATCGTAAAACGAAAACTTTGGGGTAATCCAAATAGGACTTGAAGAACCACCAAATAAAAAGATCGGTACTATACCAGCTCCAATAGAAAAATTATCAGTGACACCTACCGCAACTTGATTGAAGAAAAGCCAAACGTTCTGATAATATGCTTCTCCTTTTTTAAGACCATATCCACTGGGAGCCCAAAAATATCTGCTCTCCTGAGGATTATCCATCCACACTTGATCGCCAACTATGTTTTTAACTTCTACTTGAATTATTTTTTTGATATTATCAACTTTAATGGTGATGGTTCCTAAATTTTTTGTTTCCAACACAACTGTCGAATCTGATTTAGAAATCAATTTACCGTGATATTCATTGCCATTTATTGTAATTACCTGCCAGACATTATTATCATGTATTTGAGCCAAAGATAAAGTTGGATTAAAAAGAAACATTGACAATAATAGTGCGGTATTAAGAAAGAAATTTCGAATTTGAATCTTCATAATTGTTTTTTAAAAATATTAGTTATCGGTTGATGAAATTTTAGAATTGATAACTTATTCCAAGAAAAACTATGACTGGATATCTTCCAACCCATGCTTCATCCGCTAGCTTGTTTCCATCCAATACAACTGCAAATTCAGATTGAAAAATCAAGTTTTTTGAAACTGGTATTGTCACTCCAGTTTGAATGGTATTCCAAACATTACCCATAAATCCTTCTTGCTTTACCATAGTATTGTTTGTTACAGGAGCATGTGAGTGGTGGTGATTATCTTCTTCATGATGACTACTGTCAAAAATTTGTGATTCTGTGTGTGGATGTTCAATGCCCAAAAGGTCATTGAAACAGGCCGCGGCAACAAGACCCATCCCACCACTTATCCGTATTCCTGAACTGAGTTTCCATTCAGCATTTACTGAAGGCCAAGTCAATATCCAAGGCTCGCCCCCTAGATCTTTTGTTTTGGGGTAGTATAAAATTGGTGCTTTAATAAATACTCTAAAGCCTTCCGACTTTTGAAACAATACACCTTTAATTCTTAATCCATATCCAGGGACAATTGTAGTTGTTCCAGCTAAAAGGCCTACTGAGAATTTGTCGGTAAATCCATAAGAGTATTCTGCAATGCCCACATAAGGTATCCCAGTACCAACCGTCAGCATTGTTTTATTTTTTTTAGGAAAGTATGCGTCAGTGAATTCTTTTGAATCAGATTGTGATTGACTGTTTAATTGTATAGAAAAGATAAAGCAGCAAATAATAATTGAAGAAATTGGGTTTAAAAAATTAATAGTTTTCATTGTTTTATTTTAAATGAGTTAAATCGAATTGATGATTTAATATTCATAATATCACATGAAAATCTACCATGGCAAATGTAACATTAAAGGTGAATTTTGTAACATTTTGAATACTATACCCTGATTATTAGCAGAATAGCAATAATTGCGAGATTAAACGGATCTTTTTAGAGCATTTTGGCAACAATTTTAATAGTCAACCTGGAATACTTCTCGCTTGTTGTATGAAGTCAATTTGTTGAGTTAATGTGATGAATAATTAATTCTTAGTCTTGGTTATAACCCATAAGCTGTGAATATCTAAAAGAGGGATCAAGTAATAATTTGAATCTTATTCAATAGTAACATCTAAGAGGAATTGTCGACTTTTATGGACTTTGCTTTCTGATTTCAGGAAATCATCACAAGAAATCTGATTGCTATCAAGCAATTGATTCCCGAACTGATAGTTACGTTTATTAAATACATTACTTTCACAATGATCTGAACTTATCATCGTCTTTAAAAATGAAAATTAATATTAGAAATCTACTTGAAAACTTATAATTGGGATCAATCCAACTTGGTTTTCATGCTGAAAATCTTGCAATTTTATGTTCCAAATTTCATCTCTCGTATTGCTAATATTAAATAGGTTTTGAACATCTAATGCAATGATCCAGGAATTCTTTTTATTGTTCTTTCTGTAAGAAAACCTGAAATCAGATCTCCAATAGGTTTTATTTTGAATTGCAAGAAAACTTAATTCGTCATCAAAGTACTCTCTAATAATTTTTGAAATCTCTTCGTTTGCAGGTTTGTACCATTGTCCACCAAATACTAGGTTCCGAAAACTCAGTGAAATTACATTATCATTATTGAGCGTGATTTCTTTTCCTATCATTAAACTTGAATTGACTTTTCCATTATACCTTGTGTTGTAATATTGATCGTCTCCTAGGCTATATTCTGAATTATAAATTGACCCGGAAGCCAACATGAAAAATCCTTTATTAAAAAAATGCTCTACCGTTAATTCTACACCATAATTTCTACCTAGGCCGTCAGACACCAGTTCCTCAGTACTAAAACCAACTAAATCATTAAGCATCCAATAATTCACTCCATCCTTACTTACTGGGACATTACTAAGTTTCTCAAAGTAAGCTTCTATTGATAACTTTAAATCATTTTGTATTTGCCAACCGTAAGCTATATTCGCCTTCAATGAATTCATTAATGATAAATCACGATTCTCTATATTTGTATAGTATGTTCCAATTGGTAACATTTGTGCGTACTTCCCAAATGAAATTGAAATATTGTTTCCATTCTCAAAATTGTAAGCCCCCGAAGCACTATAGTTCAATGACGATGATCCATTCAAATTAAAGTGCATAAAATTAATTCCCGCAGTAAATGACAACTTTGATGAGATGTTCCATAATGTTTGTAAATAAGATTGCAGCAATCTTAATTCGCCAAAAGAAGATTTATTATCAATGCGATCGTAAAACGTTTTGTCTACCCTATCATACTCAGAATATTGTAAATTATTTCCTAACAATGCAACAGTCAGCCCTGACTTAAGAACTATATCCTTACCTACGTTTTATCCATATTCAAGAGTATTGGTTATTCTATTTGTTTTATATGATTCATCACTTAAAAAACTTTGGGTCCTATCTAAATCCAAGGTGTCTTTATTGTGCGTAATGTCATCTCCCATAAATGCAATATTGTATTTGAGATACTTTTCATTGTTCATCAAACTTGTATAAGACATGCCAACCACACCCATAGATGTTTTAAAATCCGTTTCGACGATATTATCAAATTCTTCAATTTGACTAAAATCATGAATCGGCCTATGGAGTTCAGAACTAGACCCTCCGATTCCCCATATTTGAATTATATTTTTATTGTCTTTAGATGGCAAATAGAGATGAAATGAAAGATCTGTAAATGTATTATCTGTATTGGCATTTACCAGATGTACACCCATCTTATTTAATATCCCTAACGTTGAATATCTATAATTAACAAGAAAGGAACTCTTGCCTTTTTTAATGGGCCCCTCTATTGTAGCCTCTAAGCCCAATATGCCTGCTCTAAAGGAATATTCATTCTCCTTTTGGTTGCCTTTTCTAAACTTCATATCAAAAATTCCAGCCATTGCATTGCCATACTCTGCAGGTGGGGCACCATAAATGAAATCCGAATTACGCAGCATATTTACAGAAAAAACACTTATTCCTCCTCCTGAGGAACCTCTTCTAGAAAAATGATTGGGGTTTGGAATATCGATTCCTTCCAGACGCCATAATACGCCAATAGAAGAATTACCTCTGATTACAATATCATTGTCGATATCGTTGCTACTTTGCACGCCAGCAAAACTAACTGCCATTCTGGATGGATCTGCAATACTTCCCGCGTATCTTTCTGTTTCTTCTGCTGAAAAAGACCTTCCACCTAATAAGACCATATTGTTTTGAGTACGATCGTCACGAAGAAATGAAGAAACCACTACTTCGTTGAATTCATAAGTGGCCTGTTCCATTTTAACTTCTAAATACTCCTGTTTACCAGAATTGACCATAAAAGAAGGAGAGATATATGTTTCATAACCTAAATAACTGCAATGAATTCTAGCTCGCCCCAAAGGAACATTTTCCAAATTGAAAGATCCCCTTTCATCTGTAGTAGCAATTATTTGATTTGAAGAATCCATCACATAAACAAGAACTCCAATCAATAATTCATTGGTTGACTTGTCAGAAATGACCCCACTTAAATCTTGAGATTTTTTTTGTGCAAAGGATACATTAATAAATAGACATGTAAAAAATACCAAGAGGGTTTGTCTAAAAAAAGTTGTATTCAACATTGTCTTTATATTTAGGCGTAAGTAATGTCTCAAATATAGCCTTCCCTTTATCCTAAAACTCATTTTAAATGTAACTTTTATAAGGGTTAATGTAACAAAGGATTAAAAAACAACTCTTTAATTGCTTAATCATTATTACTGATAAAAATTGCAAAACCTATTTTACCTCCTCCTTCTCTTATGCTTATGTTTAAACTATAATTTAAATTTTCCAAGCCTGCGATACTCCTTAAATAAAGGGATGTTACATATGTACTAGTACTCGTTACATATATACCTCTTCCTAAGTGAAAGTCATGCTAATATTGTATCATAACAATAATTTAAAAAATTATATCACTCAGCTTTAGTAAAGCTAATCACAAAATTAAGCCATGAAAAAAAATAATTTAATGTCCGTTTTAATGATTTGTCTGTTGTTAGGAATAGGTTGTTCAAAAGAACCCATGCCAGAAGAAATGGAAACTTGCTCAGACAAGATTGAAAATCTAAAAATCAATGAATATCAAACCTTAGGTAGTCACAATAGCTATAGGAAAAATACACAACCTGAAATAGTTGGTTTCATGAATGCATCCGCAGATTTGTTGCCTGAAGGTTTTGATCCAGCATATTGGGATTATTCACATGAATCATTAGAAGACCAATTGAATATTTATGGGCTGAGAAGTTTTGAATTGGATGTTTATAGAGACCCTGTTGGTGGGCTATTTAACAATCGTGTTGGAAATACTTTTGTAGGCTTAGATCCTAATTCAGGAGAAGCAAAACTCTTATCCCCGGGTTTAAAGATTCTACACTTTCCCGATTTCGATTATCACACTCATTTTTTCACCTTTGTTGATGCTTTAGAAGCATTACAATCGTGGTCAAATTCAAATCCAAACCACTTACCAGTAACAATTTTAATAGAAGCAAAGGAAGATAACCCAGCGACCATGTTGCCAGGATTTGGACTTACTTCAACATTAGATTTTTCTGGAAGTGCTACAGAAGAAATTGAAAATGAAATCAATATGGTCTTTGCATCAGACCAAAATCATATTCTAAAACCAGACGATGTCAGAGGATCAAATTCAAGTCTTAGAAATGCAATTACGACCTCAGGTTGGCCAAAATTGTCAAGCTCAAGAGGTAAAATAATGTTTGTTCTTATGGCAAGAAATGAAGTCATCGATGACTATATAGATGGCTATCCATCACTAAGCGGAAGAAACATGTTTGTATTCACTGACTCAACTAAAGACGAAGCTGCATTTTTAAACATCAATGATCCAGAAACTAATTTGACAGAAATACAAGATTTTATAGATCAAGGTTTTATTGTAAGGACTCAAGCCGATTCAGATACAGAACAAGCTCGAACGGGAAATTATTCACGGATGAATAGTGCATTTGAATCTGGTGCTCAAATAATAAATACGGATTATTACCGACCAGACCCAAGATCATCAAGTGATGCTAATTGGACTGACTATGAAGTGAACTTCCCAAACAATAAAATTGCTATGATCCACACTAAAGTAATGGTAGCAGAAAATATTGATTGCTTTATAACAGAATAATAGAATTAACTGATTTTCTAGTCTTAGGTGTTGGCATAAAAAAAGGCCAACACCTAAGTTAAATTTAAGAATTTAACTATATTACAAAGTGCTTAAAACAAACCCCAATATATTAGGAGTTATCTTACTTATAAATATTCTCGTCCTATGCAATGATCTTATTGGTCAAAAAGAAATCAATATAAATTATTTTGATGAACTTCAAGACGAATATATAATTGATGAAAACCTTTATATTCTTGAAGATCCTGAATGCGCCTTTGATTTAGAAAAATCCATTTTAAATTCTTCAATTCGCAATTTCAACATCTATGACAAATCAAAAAAAATAGCAATCAAGAGTTGTCATTGGGTTCATTTCAAGATTAAATCCTCAGAAGAGTTAAATCATTTTTTCAAAGACTGGAAGCTCTCTATTGGAGAGGCCGATTTTGCCTCGGTATATGTTGTTGATCATTTAGGAAAAATAATAACACATAAGAAATTTGGAAAATGGTGTGCAAGTTCAAAAAAAGAGGGCGACTTGAATTTTAAAATTCAAAGAGTCAATCTAAGTTTTGACCCATCTGAAGGTTTAAGTTTCTACATCAAATACCAAAGGAAAGATCAACATAAACATCTCATTGACATTAGATTTAATAAATATGATCTCTTCCAATCTACTACATATTTATTTTCATCTTGGCAGGATTGGTTATTTCTTGGGTTTCTACTGACTATGATTTTACTCAACTTCCTTTTTTTTTACAGCACACGATTTAATGCATATTTCTTTCATGGATTATTTATTTTAGGATTATCCACCTTTCTTCTTGATCCCTATCAATTGACACTAAATTTACCTTTAGTAAAAGAATATCCTTTTATGGTGCAGTTTGTTGATTTGACTGGAGTCGGAATTGCAGATATCGCTTATTTCCAATTTGTAAGATCTTTCTTAAACTTAAAAGTCATATTGCCTTTTTGGGATAAAGTATTACAAAGAATTGTACACTTAAAAATTATTTTCTGGCCTTTGGCTATTGCTTTTTATTATATCACTCTTAATGAACCTTTGACTGATCAAGTCGTCCTTGTGTTTCTAGTGTTAGAGTATTTTGTCATGGTATATTTTCTTATTTTCAAATTAATACAAAAAGAGAAAGCAGCTTTATATTTAATAATCGGAAGTTCTTTTATAGTATTACTTTTGTTGGATGACATCCTTTCAGTTGTAAATAGTGTAGCTATCTCTAAGACACTATCACAAATTGGAATAATGGGAGAAATTATCGCTTTCTCATTTGGTCTTTCATATCGATTTAAAATATTAAGAGGGGAAGAAGAAAATGCAATAAAGATCAAAGAATTAAGTGACTTTAAGTCCCAACTGCTTACAAATATTACCCATGAATTTAGAACGCCATTAACAATAATACAAGGTGTGTCAGAGTTATTTCAAGACTCTCTTGAAAATAAAATTCAACCTAAAGATATAAAAGAAGGTTACGATGCTATAGAAAGAAATAGCCGCAGCCTTTTAAATCTTGTAAATCAAATGTTGGACTTGGCTAAACTTGAAAGCAAAACAACCCAACTTGAGTTAACTCAGAAAGACTTAATTTATGTTATACAGAATGCAGTTAATAGTTTGTCCAGTGGCGCCAAAAAAAAGAATATTTCTTTAGTTTTTGAAACTGGCATTCCGTTTCTAGAAATGGAGCTAGATGAGCAAAAAATGCACACCATACTTACAAATTTAATTTCTAATGCGATAAAATTCACACCTGAATATGGAAATATAAAAGTCAATTTAAATACTAAACAAATTGAAGGAAAAATCATCGATTCAATACAAATATCAGATACCGGAAAAGGAATTTCAAAAGAGGATTTACCTAATATATTTAATAGGTTTTTTCAACCTAAGTCAAAAACGGAAACCACTGCCGGAACAGGAATTGGTCTATCATTAGTAGAAGAACTCATTGCGTTGATGAAGGGATCGATTAATGTGTCGAGTAAATTGGGTAAGGGAACTATTTTCACTATTGATTTGCCTAGGGAAACCTCAAGTTCTATTAATCCAAATTCAATTCAAAAAGAAAGTAAAATTGGTACCGTAAAAGAAGATGATCCATTTGAATTAATAGATCAAAAACCGGTGCTACTAATCGTTGAAGACAATCATGACATTGTCAATTACTTAGATCAATTATTGAGAGATGAATACAAACTAGAAAAAGCATATGATGGGCTAGAAGGTTTAGAAAAAGCCAACTCTCTAATTCCAGATTTGATTATTAGTGATTTAATGATGCCAAAAATGAATGGTATAAAATTATGTGAAAAATTAAAATCCAACGAGAAGACAAATCATATCCCTATTATTATCCTAACAGCGAAGACTGCTTTTGATCAAAAGATGGAAGGACTTAATACAGGGGCTGATGCCTACTTAACAAAACCATTTAGAAAAGAAGAATTATTCGTAAGACTGAAAAAATTAAACGAAACAAGAATAATCCTTCAAAAGAAATTCAGCCAATTTTCACTTATTGATAGTCCAAAAGAATTAAAGAGAGAAAATAGTTTTCTTCATAAAATTCATTCTGTCATTGAAGCAAATATGAATAATTCTCAATTTAATGTTGAGGAACTGGCAAATCAAATGCACATGAGTAGAATGCAACTCCACCGCAAATTGAAAGCAGTGTCAGACAGAACTTCAAGTAACTATATACGATCGTACAGATTGCACAAGTCTAAACCTCAATTATCCGACTTAAACTTAACTATAAGTGAAGTTGCTTGGGCAGTAGGTTTCATTGATGTAAATTACTATAGTAAAAGTTTTCATAAAGAATTTGGTAAAACTCCAAGTGAATACCGTATTCAGTTTAAAGACAGTTAATAATGACTTGTTTGATTAAAAAATTCAAACCAGAAATAAACTTTCGAATGGAGGAAAAATAACCTAAGCCAATAATTTGTCAACAGTATAATTAATCATCTTCTCGAGATCTTTCAAAAATAATTTTCCTTTTTTCAGATTTGATAATCTTGGTAGGTGATCTACATAAAAACTTTGATTCAAAACCATTTCAAAAACAGTGGCACTTATTGATGTTGGGTACTTAAACTTTGGGTTTACTTCTTTAAATATATCAGCCATCCTTTCAACCAGTTTTTTATACGGAATAAAAAACCCATCTTCATTCTCTTTATCAATATTATAAATATGATAAGACTTTGAGCTTTCCTTCATAATAATTAAATGAAGTTTATTTTCATTGATATACTCAGTTAATTCAGATTCTATTGAAGCATATATTAGACAATGAATTGACTTCCTCAGTTTCTTTACTGGATCCTGAATGTTTAATGTCTTTATCTCAATCAGATAATTTACCCATTCCCAATACCAACAATTAAGATAAAGCAATAGAAGGTGCTTGTTTTCAAAATATCGATATATCGAAACTTCTGATGAATCAATAATTTTAGCCAGTTTTTTAAAGGTGAAATTTTCAAAACCAATCTCTTCAAACAGCAATACACTATTGGTCAAGAGCTTTCGGCCATATGTAGACTCTTGAGGATCCTTCAAATATAATTTCTCTGGCAATTTAAACTTTAACTCTAAAGGCATCTTTAACTTATTAATGTAAAATAAAGCTAATTATTCTTTACTTACGAGAAACAATATACTAACTTTATTGTTAGTATTACTAACATCATGATTAATATTTACTTACATAATTAATAAATATGAATTTAATAGTCAGAAATCAGGCCGAGATACCAAATAAGTACATTCGATTTATCAAATGGAAAATTCGAACTATTGATGAAAAATTCAATGTTAATTTACTTTATGCAGAGGTTTTTGTCTCAAAAGAGGGCCAAAATCCGACTGAATACAAATCTACAATCAAGTTGGGCATACCAGGCCATGATATTATTTTAAATAATAAATCCAAAAACCTTAAACAATTATGGAGTAAATCGAGCAAGGACATTGCCCGATACCTTAAGCAAAACAAATTAAAGAAATCAAAAAAACACAGTTTAATCACATAATCGTTATATTATATAACTAGTTTCAATTGCTCTTACGAAAAAGCTATGATTTATAAAAGAGTAAATAGTCAAATAACATAAATGGAGAAAACTACGAACCTGTTCAAGCCAATGTTTCGTTTAAAAAAATTACTTTCTGTAGATAAACGAGAAATTACTCAGGTATATATATATGCCTTATTAAATGGTTTGGTAAACTTATCACTTCCATTAGGTATTCAAGCCATTATTAACCTTATTCAAGGAGGGGAGGTTTCAACCAGTTGGATAATCCTAGTGGCATTTGTGTTAATTGGTATTGCTCTAACAGGTGTATTTCAATTGATGCAATTAAGGATAGTTGAAAATATAGCACAAAAAATATTCAGCAGAGCTTCATTTGAATTTGCCTATCGAATTCCTAGAATTAAATACAGTGAATTGTACAAATACTATGCACCAGAACTTGCAAATAGGTTTTTTGATACAATAACTATTCAAAAAGGATTACCAAAAATATTAATTGATTTCTCTTTAGCTGCATTTCAAATAATTGCAGGATTAATTGTATTGAGTTTATACCACTCATTCTTCATACTTTTTGGAGTAGTCTTAATTGCTTTGGTATATTCGATACTCGTTTTTACAGGACCAAAAGGTTTAACAACCAGTCTCAAAGAATCCAAGCACAAATATGATGTAGCACATTGGCTAGAGGAGGTTGCAAGAACAAAAATGTCATTCAAATTGGTTAAAAATCCTGAAGTATCTTTGCGGAACACAGATAAAAGCGTCTCAAATTATATTAAGGCAAGGGAAAGTCATTTTAAAATTCTACTCAATCAATTTTCTAGTTTAATCGCATTCAAAGTATTAGTTGCAGCTGGATTGCTCATTACTGGTGGGTTGTTGGTTTTTCGTCAAGAAATGAACATTGGTCAATTCGTTGCCGCTGAAATTATAATCATTCTTATAATAAATAGTGTAGAAAAATTAATCAAGTCTCTTGACTCAATCTATGATGTTCTGACTGCCTTAGAAAAAATTGGTTATGTAACAGACATGGAACTCGATAACGAAGAAGGGCTTATGTTTGAAAACCACATTGATAACATGAATATCATGGTAAGCAATTTAAAATTTGCATTTCCAGACAGTCATAAATATATAATAAACGATATTTCTTTTGAGGTGCCATCTGGCAAATCAGCTATAATTACTGGCACTTCTGGATCTGGAAAATCTACACTTATGAGTCTGATAGCAGGAATTAATGATCCAACAGAAGGTGTTATTACATTCAATGGTTTATCAATACAATCTATAAATGGTAATTCATTAAGACAACACATTGGTTATGCTCTTAGTAATAATCAAATTTTTCAAGGGTCTCTCTTAAATAATATCTCAATGGGTAGAGATACAATACAAACTCAAGATGTTGTTGATGCAATAGAAATGGTAAATCTTGAAGATTTTATTAAGACCCTGCCTCTTGGTTTAAATACTCGTCTAGATCCAGAAGGACAACGTATCCCAAGATCAGCGGTCAATAAAATAATTTTAGCGCGTGCAGTAGTTAGTAACCCAACGCTTCTTTTATTGGAAGATCCATTAGATCATGTACCAGCAATAGAAAAAGAAGTTATCATCCAAAAGTTAACTTCAAAAAAATCTTGGTCAATAGTTATCACAGCCGTTGACAAAACCTGGATGAAATATATCAACCACTCATTGCACCTTGATAATGGTAAAATTATTTCGGACACAGTATCAAAAATTTAACTATGCTAAACATTAGTTTAATAAGAATTAACGAAAAAATTGATTTTTATAAATATGAGTCTTTTAAAATACTAGAGAAAAGAACAGTCTCTAAAATTCTTATACAAATCATGACTGTTTTTTTTATCATTGGTTTTTTAGCTATGTTTTTACCATGGACCCAAAATATAAGAGCTAATGGAAATGTAACAACTCTTAGCCCAAATGATAGGCCTCAAACTGTACAAGCTGTTATTGGTGGCAAAATTGAAAAATGGTTTGTTGTTGAAGGGCAACAAGTGAGTATTGGAGATACAATCATTCAGATTTCAGAGGTTAAAGATGAATACCTTGATCCTCAAATTCTCAACAATACAAATATCCAAATTGTAGCTAAAAATGAATCATCGAAAGCATATGCACAAAAGGCTTCAAATTTAGAAGATCAGCTTGAAGCACTTATAAATTCAAAAAATGCGAAGATTGAGCAAAACAAAATTAAAGAAGAACAAACATATCTAAAAATTCAAAGTGATAGCATTGATTTAGTAGCTGCTATGACAAAGAAAGAAATTGCACTTAATCAATTAAATCGTATAGAACAGCTCTACAACGAAGGTCTAAAGTCCCTCACTGATTTAGAAGTCAAAAGACTTTCATTACAAGAAACAAATGCAAAGGTAATCGCCATAAAAAACAAGATTAACTCACATAGAAATGAATTAAGAAATATTGAATCAACTTATATTTCAATTGTCAATGATTATAATGATAAAATTGCCAAATCCAAGTCGGAACGCATGTCTGCCCTTTCATCAAAATTTGATACTGATGCCACTAAAAATAAATTACAATCAAACTACAACAGCTATGAAGTAAGGCAAGCCAACTACTACATCACTTCCCCTGTCAATGGCACAGTTACAGAAGCTGTCAAAACAGGAATTGGGGAAATTATTAAAGCTGGTGACGCCATTTTAACTATCATACCTGATGAGTACAAACTTGCTGTCGAAACCTTCATTAAGCCTATGGACATGCCCTTATTAAAAATTGGACAAAAAGTAAGAGTACAGTTTGATGGCTGGCCCGCGATTATTTTTAGTGGGTGGCCAAATAGCAGTTATGGAACATTTGGGGGCGAAATATTTGCAATAAATAATATAATTAGTAAAAATGGCAAATATCGAATTCTAATCGCACCTGATGATAGTGTAAATCCGTGGCCCAAAGAAGTAAGAATTGGTGGAGGAGCAAATACAATAACATTACTCAACAATGTTAAGATTGGCTATGAAATATGGCGTCAACTAAATGGATTTCCGGCCGACTATTATAAAAACGAAAAATCAAAAAATGTTAAGGTAAAAGTCCCATTGAAAAAAGTAAAATAATCTGATTCATCAACAAACATTATAACGTGAAATTCCATACAAGAAAACTTATAAAGCCAGAGAATCTCAATGCCAACAATACTCTATTTGGTGGTGCACTACTAATGTGGATTGATGAAGAAGCTGGCATTTATACAATGACCAAATTGAAAACACAAAAAGTAGTCACTAAGTATATTTCAGAAATTAATTTTGTTTCATCAGCCAAACAAGGAGATGTTATTGAAATAGGTATGGAATTTCTTTCAATCGGAAAAACCAGTATCACCATGAAGTGTTTGGTAAGAAATTTATTCAGCCAAAAAACAATTATTTCAATTGATAAAATTGTATTTGTACAAGTCGATGATAATGAAAAACCCAAAGTACATGGGTTGACATTAGAGTATATAAAATCAAATAGTAAATGAGATTAGTTTTAGTTTTAGTTGGTTTAATACAGGCAATTTGTCTGTTAGGTCAGGACACTCAAGTCCTGACCTTTCAAAATTATATTGAGATAGTAAAAACACACCACCCAGTTACTTATCAGGCGAATTTGATAAAAGAAATAGCGGTTAGCAATAGTCTGATGGCAAAAGGAGGTTTCGACCCTAAAATAGAAGGAAGCTGGAATAAAAAATCATTTGATGATAAAAATTATTATTCTATAGCAAGTGGGAAAGTCAAAGTGCCTACTTGGTTTGGTGCAGAATTAAATGCAGGTTATGATAGAAATAGTGGTGAGTTTCTAAATGAAAGTGACTTTATTCCATCACGTGGAATCTGGAATGCTGGTATCTCAGTACCTCTAGGTAAAGGATTAATAATAGATAATAGAAGAGCAGAATTAAAGAAGGCTGAAATCTTCAATTCAGCATCAGAACAAGAACAAATATTACTTCTTAATGACATAGTTTATGACGCCAGTTTAGCTTACTTAGAGTTGCAAGCCGCTTCAGAATTACTATCTATCACCCTTGAAGGCCTCAGTCTTGCAAAAGTTCGCTTTGAAGGAACAAGAAGCAGTTTTATAAATGGTGACAAACCAGCAATTGATACTTTAGAATCATTCATTAATTTACAAACGCGCCAATTAGAAAATCAAAAGGCACTCCAAGAAATCGAAAATAAAAAAATATATCTTAATAATTTCCTGTGGCTTAATGGAGATGTTCCTGTTGAATTAGAAGAGAATATTTCTCCAGAAGTATTAGATATAAACTTTTTATCCCAGCAATTAGATAGTTTATCTATAATTCAAGATCAATGGATTTTTACACATCCTGAAATTTTACTTTACGATTTTAAAATTGCCAATCTAAAGATAGATCAACGCCTAGCCAAAGAAGATTTAAAACCCGATTTACGTATCAACTACAACCCTCTTGTAGCAGTAGGTGACGCATCCATATTTGATGAATTTCTAATTAACAATTATAAATTTGGTGCAACACTTTCTTATTCTCTAATACAAAGAAAGGAAAGGGGAAAAATCCAACTCAATAGCATCAAAATAGAAGATACTAAGTATAATCAAAAACTAAAAAATCAAGACCTTATAGTAAAGTTAGATCTTTACCTAAATAACGTAAATCAAACAGTAATTCAACATAAGCTCCTAAGCAAAATAGTAAATGATTACAACACAATGCTCATAGGGGAAAGTCGAAAATTTTCATTAGGAGAATCTTCCTTGTTTCTTGTAAATTCAAGAGAATCAAAATACTTAGAAAGCAGAACTAAATTGATTCAATTAACCAATAAGGCAATAAAGTATAGATATGCATATATACTTGCTTCGGGCAGTATTGGGAATATATTATAGACTTACGTTCTTGCATTTAATCCAAAATCAGTAAAATGAAGTTTTTTTGACTAAAAATTAGAGTCAATCACTTCAAACACATCTCAATTATGCGCAGCAAATTAGACAAGAAAAACGTTATTCTAAAAAGTAATTCTATTCAATTATATTTTGAAAAAATGATACCTAATACCTAATTTGAGGTATTTAACACATTATTCTATATTTTAATATATATATTGCTTATTTTTGTTTGCTTAGGCAATTAAAACTGTCTATTATAGAACCCGATTTACATACCAACTTAACCATCTATCCCAGTGCAGTTTGGTTAAAATTAATTTGATTTGACGCGCAAAACAGGTGTATATATTTTTGCTTTGCTCAGTAATCCTTAAATGTTTTATCATTTTTTATGGTATTGAACATTTAAATATTCGCTGGTATACGCTTATGTGCGATAATAAATAGTAAAGTACTTGTCACTTGTGGTTTAATAGTATAAGCCAAGCAGGTCATAAGACTTTTTAGTACAGCTTTTGATATTCATAGCTTTAAAGATAACGTAACATGTTGCCAAAAACCTTATTCAAGAAAGCGATTCAGTTCGCTTGCGTATTATTAAGTACAGTATATTGTTTAAATACATACGCTGAACCTTCATTTTCATTTAATGAAACTGAACCAACTTTGCATGTCAATTTCGATGAATGCGTTTCCTTTTTTGGAGGATCAAGCACTGATTTTTCTGAATTTACAGCCATTAGTGTTGCCAATCCAGATTGTAGTGGCCTTGAATTGATTGGAGGCTCCGTCTATCGTAATAATCCAGAAATCAATGGACATTCCTGTGCCCCAGGATTTGTAAACAATGCCATGTGTATTGATGGATTGGACAATTGTAATTATGTTGCAGGAGATGACAAATCATTAAGGTTTGATGTGCAAGTGATTCCAGAAATAAGTGGTTTTGGAGCTTTAAAGGAAATATCTTTCTACCACCAAGCACCAGAAAACTTTACTTTCTTAGAAGGATCTACTGGAATCAACAACTACCCTACTCTGTTAGGAATAAGAGTTTTGGTAGATGGTATAGAATTATATAAAAACGAAGCCATTCCAACAACTAGAGTTTGGTCTCAATTTTCAATTGATTTTTCAGTACTGAATGGCTTCACAGTTTCAGATACAACTACTTTCAATATTGAAATTTTACCTTATTGCTTAATTGGCAATGGTGCGCTTGTAAAAGCTTGGGACATTGATGAACTAACAATTGTGGGTGGCTGCAACGATGTCAATGGTGGATTGGTAACCACCGGCGAATCGACAACAGTTTGCAGTTCTGATACTACTTCATCAATTAGATCGTTTGAGGTTGCGTTAGAATCTGGTGCAAATTTTTCATGGATTTTGACAGACAACAATAGACAAATATTAGAAATATCAGATACAGGTTCATTCGATTTTGACAATTTTCCAAATGGACTATTCAATGTTTATCATATAGCTTTTGAAACCAATCTTTCTGGTTTAGGATTAAATGAAAATATAGCAGACCTAACGGGCTGCTTTGATTTTTCTAATGCTATTTCAATTAACAACAGTAAAGTTATAGGCGGTTCATTATCATCAAGTTCAGGAGAACCAATTTTAATTTGCTCTCTTGACTCAATGGCCAATTTGGTTAGTGTAGATTTAACTGGAGCAACTGGTACTCAATCAACATATGTTATAACAAATGAAACGGGTATAATTATCTCTGTACAAGAAAGCAATGCTCTTGACTTTCTAAATATAAGTGAGGGTCAATATTCAATTACTGCTTATTCTCATAATGGAGATTTAAACGCTGTTGTAAATACGAACGTTGCCACTTTAGAAGGCTGTATCGCTTCTTCAAATTCAATTGATTTAATCAAGTCAATAGTCAATGGAGGCACAATATCCTTTGCAGGTCAAGATACAATCACCGCGTGTGAAAGCAATAGTTTAATGACTTCTCCTAATATATTAGGTGCGTTTGGAGAAAATATGGCTTGGCTTGTGATTACACCTAGTGAGCTCATCGTAGCCTTAAGTGATACCTTACCAATTGATATCTCAATAATGAATTTCAATTCTGTTGAAATAAGACACATAAGCTATTTAGATGGTATTTCAGGATTAGTTATTGGAGGAAGACTAGAATCCATCGAGGGTTGTTATGAATTTTCCAATGCAATTCAAGTTATGCTTCCAGAAGTAAATGGAGGAGATATATCAATCAACAATGACACATCTTTGGCTATTTGTACCAATGTGACAGGCAATCAGTTTATTGTTGACATTGATGAAGTAAGCGGTACTTCTAGTACACTATTTATTACAGATACTAATGGTGAAATACTAGATGTAGTTTCTGGTAATGAAGTAAATTTTGACAATGCGAATCAAGGCTCGTGTTTGATATGGAATATCAGTTTTGAAGATAATATTTCAGGCTTGGAAATTGGAGAGAACATAGATAATATTTCAGGTTGTTTTAACATTTCCAATTCAATTGCCGTAGAACGTATTCAAATAATCGGTGGAGAATTAACATCTGATCAAAACACAAATACCATTACAATATGCTCTGGCGATGGAATAGATGATCCTATTGTATTTACGGCTTCCAATTTTCAAGGTCAATCTTCAGAATTGGTTGTGACTGATATCAATGGAGTTATTATAAATACACCAGGGTCAGATTCTATTAATTTTGAAGGTGCTCCAGAAGGAACTTGCCTTGTATACAACATTGTATATCTTGATCAAGAAACAGACATTTCAACTGGAATCAATGTAGACTCCTTGGGGGGATGTTATGCACTTTCAAATGCGATAACAATTATTAGAGATGAGGTAGATGGCGGTAGTTTATTGTTAGATAATGGAATGACAACAATTGATGTTATTGTTGGAGATGGCGTAGATGAAGCTATAAATGTAAATTTAACAAATAATATAGGTGACAATGCCACTTGGGTAATCACAGATTCAACTGGTATGATTTTAGAATTGCCTAGTGCTCCTCCATTCAATTTTGAAAATGCAGGTCAAGGCGTTTGTTTAATTTGGAATCTTTCATCTAATGGTTCAGTGTCTGGACTTGATATTGGATCAAATGTAAATGATCTAGTTGGCTGCTTCCACTTCTCCAATGAAATAACTGTTACCAGAACACTACTCGAGGGTGGTACATTAACGTTGATTAACGGAGACACAACGATATCAGTTTGTGTTGGTGACGCCATAATAGATAGTATAGATGTAGTAATATCAGGAAACGAAGGTCCTAGTACAGGATGGATAATTACAGATACAAATGGTTTGATATTGGATCTCCCTATCTCACCTCCATTTATATTTGAAAATGCACCTGCTGGTATTTGTCAAATTTGGCATATCAGTTTTATCAATACTTTAACTGGATTAACAGTAGGAGAAAATGTCTCTGGAATAACTGGAGCCTTCAACTTATCAAATGCAGTTGAGGTGACAAGAAACCAAGTAGATGGAGGGCAAATTGAAGGCCCCGGAGGCGCTACAGTATTCAATGTTTGTTCTGGTGACGGAAATGACGATGAAATACTTGCAATGGTAATTAATAATGTTGGAGATAACAATCAGTGGGTAATCACAGATGAAAACAATGTTATTTTACAATTGCCAACAATGCCACCTTTCAACTTTGAAAATGCGCCTACTGGAACTTGTTTTATTTACAACGTTGCCTATCTGGACACGATTGAAGGTTTAGAAGTTGACAGTACATTGAGCAATGTTATCGGGTGCTATGACTTATCAAATGCAATAACAGTTATAAGAGACTTTGTTGATAGTGGAATTATTTCTACTTCAACTGGACAAGATACTATTGAAATAATTATCGGGGACAATCTAATTGATAGTATCAATATCAGTGTGATTGATGCCATTGGAGACAGCAGTGATTGGGTAATAACAGATACACTAGGAGTTATTCTTGATATTACAGATGGTTCTCCGTTTACATTTGAAAACGCAGGAGCAGGAACATGTTTGGTTTACCATCTAAGTTCTCTTGACACTGTTTCAAACTTAACTGTAGGAGAAAACATAATTAATAATGAAGGCTGTTATGAATTCTCAAATGCAATAACAATAATAAGAACAGAAGTGAATGGTGGATCTATAATAACTATTGATGGAACCACTGAAGTTGAACTTTGCATAATTGATCAAGAAGATTCTTTTGTAGGTGTAGTTCTAACAGGAATTGCAGGTGATTCATCAGAGTGGATAATCACAGATGACACAGGTGTCATTTTAGAATTGCCAATAGGTTCTCCTTTTAATTTTGGGACGGCACCAACTGGTGTTTGTCAAATTTGGCACTTGTCATCAATTGGTCCAGTTACTGGATTAACAGTTGGTGAAAACGTTTCAGGAATTGCTGGTACATTTAATTTATCAAATGCTATCAATGTGATAAGATCTGCAGTAGATGGTGGTATTTTATTAACAGATATGAATGAAGATACCATTTCAATAATTGCCAATGACGGCGTATCAGATGCGTTTGATGTTATCTTAATGGGTGCAGTTGGTGATTCTCTAAATTGGTTAATTACAGATGAAAGTGGAGACATAATAGGTTTACCAAGTGCCCCGCCATTTGATTTCGAAGATGCCGGAGCAGGTATCTGCCAACTTTGGAATATATCATATAACGATACTATTGGTGGATTCAACTTAGGAGCAAATGTGAGTGGTCTTACAGGTTGCTTTGATCTGTCAACTCCGATAACTGTCATAAGAGAAGCTATTGACGGTGGAAATATAGAAACTCCAGAAGGCTTAACTGAAATTACTGTTTGTTTATCAGATATGCTATCAGATAGCATTGATGTTATTCTTACAGATACATCTTCAATTAACTCAGCTTGGGTAATTACCGATACATTTGGATTGATACTAGACCTTCCAATTGGCCCGCCATTCGACTTTGGTAGTGCAAGCCCTGGAGTTTGTCAAATATGGCATTTAAGCTATGACAATGGCTTGACTGGACTAGAAATTGACAGCTTGGTCAGTAATTTAAATGGTGCTTTTGATTTTTCAAATAGTATTACATTAACAAGGGATTCTTTAGCTGGTGGCGACATCACACTACCAAACGGTATGCTAACAGACTCAATAGTTGTTGGTGATGGAATTATTGATTCAATATTTGTAAACTTAACCAATGCAACAGGTGACAGTATGACTTGGGTTATTACTGATACATTAGGTATTATTTTAGATTTACCTGACTCTCCCCCATTTACTTTTGAAAATGCAGGAGGTGGTGTTTGTCTTATTTGGAATTTAAGTTACTCAACTGGAATCCAGGGACTGAGCGTAGGAGAAAATGCATCAGATTTAATCGGTTGTTTTGATTTATCAAATGCAATCACAATTGTGAGACAAGGATTAATGGGAGGTACATTAACTACTATCGATACACTTACATCATTGAGTACATGTGCTGGTGATGGTGAATCCGATGCTTTCGACGTAATACTTACAGATACATTAGGACCAGTCTTTTCTTGGGTTATCACGGATACAACAGGTGTGATTCTTGGTTTGCCAGCATCTCCACCGTTTGATCTTGAGGGAGCAGGGAGCGGAATCTGCAGAGTTTGGAATCTTACCCATGAAGCAGGATTAACGGGCTTAGTAGTTGGACAAAATGTAGATACTTTAATGGGTAATCATATGTTTTCAAATCCAATTGAAGTTACAAGAATTGTTGCAACTGGTGGTACAATTGAAACAACCACTGGACTTACTGAATTGACAATAGTTGTAGGTGAAGGAATTACAGATACGATTGTTGCAACTCTAATCGATACTGTAGGGCAAAATTTCGCATGGGTAGTTACTAATACTTTTGGTGTAATATTAGAGCTTCCAATAACTGACACTTTCTATTTTGAAAATGCAGGTGGTGGTGTTTGTCAAATTTGGAATCTCACTTATGCTGATGGACTGACAGGATTAACAATCGGTGAAAACATTAATGACTTGGTTGGATGTCATGACTTCTCAAACAATATAGAAATTACACGAATTCCTACAATACTTAATGGAGGAGTTATTTCATCAGATGATTTATTGACTGAAATTGATATATGCGTTGGAGATGGCATAACTACACCAATTGACATTTTAATATCCGACAATGAAGGTCCTAATGAGCAATGGATTGTAACAGATACCTTTGGCTTAATTTTAGGTCTACCTTCTGCTCCTCCAATTGATTTGGAATTAGCGGGTGGTGGTATTTGTAGAATTTGGAATTTAGCATATTCGAATGGACTGTTAGGATTAGATGTCAACAGCAATATCAATGACCTTGTTGGATTCTTTCACTTTTCAAATCCAATTACTGTCAATAGAACATCTGTTGATGGAGGAGATTTAGAAACGTCAACAGGGCTGACAGAAATAACAATATTGATAGGTGATGGTATCATTGACTCAATTGATGTTGTTCTTAGTGGAACTGAAGGAGACACTTTATTGTGGGTCGTTACAGATACGTTAGGCAACATACTTGATTTGCCAACTGCTCCCCCATTCATATTAGAAAATGCAGGTAGTGGTGTTTGCCAAATTTGGAATTTAAGTCACACCAATGCCATTACAGGATTGCAAGTCGGCAACAATGTATCGCAAGTCATGGGATGTTTTGCTTTATCAAATGCAATTACTGTGACCAGAGAAGGGTTAAATGGTGGTACACTTACCGACTTAAATGGAAATACAACTGTAGATATATGTTTAAGTTTTGGAAATGTAGATTCCCTGTTTGTGATGTTAGCTGATACCAATGCAACTTTTAACCAATGGATCTTTACAGATATCATGGGTGAAATAATTGACCTGCCTACCGCAGCTCCATTCGATTTGAGCTTGGCTGGTGTGGGACAATGTTTATTGTTTAATGTTGGATACGATACAATTCCAGGAAACTTAACTGTTGGAGATACAATCATAAACCTTACTGGAACATTTGATTTATCTAACCCATTGACAGTGAATAGAAATGCTGTTGCGGGAGGTAACTTAACTTTCGAAGATGGAAGCTTGATTGATACTATAAATGTAGATGACGCAATATTGGATTCTATCTTTGTAGACTTGAGTGGGTTTATAGGTGACACAACGCAATGGATAGTTACAGATACATTTGGCAACATATTAGATTTACCTCTGGACGAACCATTTACTTTTGAAAATACAGGGGGTGGAACATGTAACATATGGAACATAAGTTACTTGCTAGGATTACAAGGACTTGCAGTAGGAAACAATGTAAGTCAACTAGATGGATGTTTTGACCTTTCGAACTCAATTACATTGTTTAAAGAAGGTCTAAGCGGTGGTGCAGTTAC
>CAJQRD010000039.1 GCA_905480605.1 uncultured Saprospiraceae bacterium
GCTGAATCATAATCAATTACAGCCGTAGCATCAATGATTTGTGTTGACTCAATAGCACCATCTGTTTCATAATCTTCAATTCCTGTAATTGTTCCTGTCAATGCATTTGGTCCTGCATAATCAGTTGGACAAGAATTGTCATCGTCGTTGATAATTCCCATTCCAGTACCGTCAAGTATGGATGCATTTGCTGATACATTTGAAATTACAACTCCAAAAGCTTCATTAGGTTCCAAATCAGTATCTCCATTAACGGTGACATCTACAGTTGTAGATAATGTTCCCATTGTAATTGTTCCAGTAGTAGCTACAATAGCTGTAAAGTCTGAAGGAGAGGTAGCTGTTCCATCTGCAGTGTTGATATCAAAAGTAATGTCTGCAGCTGCGTCAACACTTGAAGCAGTGATTGTAAAAGTATAAACGGTTGTTCCAGAATTTCCTTCTGCCATAACCACGTCATCTATTGATAATTCTGGAGGTGTTGGACAAGCATCATTTACCAATGAAGGTGTACCCAAATCTCCGTTAGTACCAAATGGACTTGTACCTTCGCACCAATTTGATCCTAGATCATTGTCCATAAAATTTAAATTACTAGGATTCAAACTAATGCTTGATCCACTATTGTTTGGAAAGTTTGGTCCTCCATCATATTGAACGGTATCAATTCCAATAGCAGCACCCATAGGGTCACATGTTAAAACCAATTCATCATCGCCATTACCTAATGCAATTCCTGAATATGCATAATCAACTGTGATTCCGCCATTATCAGCCATATTAGTAGATTGACCTAGAACTAAATAAGCGTTAGATGTGACCATCAAAGGTCCACCATTGTTAATAGTGTGATCATCAGATCCTAAATCAGAAATAGTCCAACCATTGATATCTATGTCAGATCCAGACGTATTATAAACTTCGAACCACTCTTTATCATCATCTGCACCACTCGCGTCATTAAAAATTTCAGTAATAATAATATCACCTTCATTTGGACAAACTATCGGAGGTGTATCATCATCTAGAATGTCACCGTTGCCAAACGCATCAGAAATTACGGCATTTGTAGAAACATTTGAAAGTAAAACACCAAAGTCTTCGTCCGCTTCAATTATAGCATCTCCATTAATAGTCACATCAATTGTTGTGGTTAAATTGCCAGCAGTAATAGTACCATTTCCGCTAACAATAGCTAGATAATCATTGTCAGCAATTGTTGCTGAACCATCTTGCGTATCGATATCAAATGTAACATCAGCGGCAGCAGTAGCTGATAACGTAACAGTAAATGTTAGTATCGAAGTTCCTGGGTTACCTTCAACTAAAGATTGGTCATCAATTGAAACCAAAGGAAGAGAAGTACAAGTATTAAGCATACCTGGTGTTCCTAAGTCTCCACTACCATATGGTGTTGTTGCTTCACACCAATTAGCACCAGTATTATTATCGACACCATCTAAGTTAGCTGGATTTAATGTTATCGATGCACCATCAGGATTGGGAAATGTTGGTCCACCATCGTAAGCAACAGTGTCTATACCCATTGGAGCTCCAAGAGGATCACATGTAAGTACGATCTCATCGTCACTATTTGAAAGACCAAACGAAGAATATTCATAATCGACTGTTAGTCCACCGTTAGTTCCCGAATTGGCATTTATACCAAAAACCAAATAACCATTAGCTGTAACAATTAAAGGTGCACCGTTTGCAATTGTATGATTATCTGAACCTAAATCGGAAATGGTCCATCCTTCTAAATCAATATCAACGCCGCTGGTATTGTATACTTCAAACCACTCGCCTAAGTCATCATTACCAGTAGGGTTTTGCATAATTTCAGTAACAATAATATCACCTACATTAGGACAAGTTATTCCCGTATCACAATTTGAATTAGCAGCAGCTGGGTCAATAGTTGAAGCAGCGGCCTCACACCAAGTTGTAGAATTAGAGGAGGTAGGATCAGAAGCATTAGCAATTATAGTAGAACAACTTGCTCCTGTTGGAGCTGTAACATCTAAAGCTGCATCATCCCAAACACCAGCACTTACAGCTACACTTGCTCTCGTATTATTGATAGAATTATATTGTACATAATCTTTTATATTTGCAGGATCACCAAAGCCACCAGTTGGTAAATAAAGACCAATCTCCCCAGAACTGACATCAATGTCTGGCCATCCAACTGTTACATATGACCCAGCCGTTAAGTTCAATGAGCCACTAATCAAAGTAACAGAAGGATCATTCAAAGCATCATATTGTGGAAAATTGCAAAGTCTCCATAGCGAAATATCTACAGTAGTTGTACCTGCATTGAAAAGTTCAACTTGCTGGTCGCAAACGGATACTTCTGAAATCAAAATAATTTCTGGAATAGGTGTATCATCATCTGTAATCGTTCCTATTCCTGTGCCATCCGCAATTGTAGCATTAGCTGATATATTGCTTAAGACTACATCAAAAGTTTCATCGGTTTCTATATTTGTGTCTCCATTGATCGTAACATCAATTGTTGTAGTTGTATTGCCTGCAGTTATAGTACCCATACCTCCAGCAATGGCAACATAGTCTAAATCTGCTGTTGTTGCTGAATCATCAGCTGTGTTGATGTCAAATGTGACATCAGCAGCATCTGTTGCAGAAAGCGTTACTGTAAAAGTTTAATGTGCTTGTTCCAGAATTGCCTTCAATAATAGAAACATCATCAATACTTATCGAAGGTGGTACAGCAGGACAATTAACCATAACATTCGGGTAGGGAGTCATTGCTGTTGCATTAGATGTTTCTCCATCTAACGCATTTGTTCCGGAGTAAGTCCATTCTGTATCATCAAATGTTGCATTAGGAACCATATCGGTTGCATTACCCCAACCATCTGTATATTCCCAAGTTTCTCCTGTACCGTCAGTACCTGCAGGTCCATATGTGTCTGAGATAGAGCCAGAACAATATAATAGGTATACATCATCACCATTTCCGTTGACAAAACTGTCTGTATAACAAGCACTGAAGCCAAAGAAAGAGGAAAAATTTGTACTTGAACTTGTAACCCAAATACAATCTCCTGAGTTAAGTGCGTCTGATGGAAAAGTAAATTCTTCAGCGACAGCAGGATCTCCATTAGAGGCAGTTTCAAGACCGTAGATAGAAAGATCTGCAATTGCTGCATTTGCAAAAAGTTGAATTGCTTTAGGGTTTCCTCCTGGAAGGTCGCCGTCTACAATTCCTTCAATATAAAGATTACCACATTGCGCATTTAAATTAAAAGATAATAATGCAAACAATACTATACTAGAAAAATTATATAATTTTTTCATGTTAAATATTTAATTTAAAAAGTTATTCTTTGATTTCTAATGATTTTAAAATCTTATCCATTTTTTCTTCGAGTGTTTTTATTCTAGTTTCCTGCTCATTAATAGCACCAACAAGAATGCTGATTAAAGCATTATAATTTATGGACTTAAATTCTTGGTTGCCTTTAAATTGAGTCGTTGAAACTATCTCAGGAATTACCTTTTCAACAGCTTGTGCTAATAAACCATATTGCTTCACAGTTGGAAGGTTAAGGTTCTCATATTTTGTAACATCAAAGTTATACGTCGTAGGATTTAGTTGAGAAAGTGAAGATAAAGCATTGATAATAGGTGCGATATTATTTTTCAGTCTTTCGTCTGAAAGTCCTAGTATTTGTCCAGACAATGCGATGTCTCCATCAAAATTTAATACATCTGTAATTGTTACAGTTGTGTTTGAAGGAACAGTTCCATCTCCTGTATAGATGCCATTTCCGTCTGCAGTTGCAGGGTCACCTTGTGGACCTTGAGGCCCCTGTGCTCCAGCAGGTCCAGTCATACCAAGACCAGTAGCGCCAGTCATTAATGATCCATCTGAAAGTGTAAGTGAGAGTCCATCTAAGCCATCAAAATCAGAAGTTTGACTTTTGACCTCAAAGGAGGACGATAGTAAAATTAGAAATGTAACTAATTGAATTGTTTTTTTTGGGGTGTTAAAATTTAATGAAATACTCATATTAAGTTTATTCAGATTGTAAAGTAATTAACAAACTAAAGTATTGATTTAGGGTCAATTGATTACAACCAGAAAAGTAAATAATAATTAAAAATTATAAAAATGTAAAAGGGGATGTGTTAATAACTAGCAAATACAACAATATGTAATAATATCAACATGTATATCACATTAAAAAAGGTGTTTTTAAGAATATTTTTTTATTGAATTCTTTATTTACCCATTTGATGGTAGGGTGACTTTGGAAATCGATTCTATAAAAACTAGAAGTTAAGTTTAGGCTAAGTATTTTTCTAAATATACTTTAAGACCAGCCGGAGAAGTGAAATGGTGGGCATTGATGCCTAAGTTTTGTGCAGCTTCAACATTGTGCATATTGTCATCAATAAAGATAGATTCCTCAGGAACGAGGTTGTATCTGTCTAAAATAATGTCATAAATCTTTCGATCTGGTTTGATGCATTTTTCTGTACCAGAAACAACTATGCCGTCGAACCAATGAAGGAAATCATAAAGTTCAAGTGCAATTGGAAATGTTTCGGCACTCCAATTGGTTAATGCTACAACTTTATAGTTTGGGTCCTCTACAAGCTGTTTTAATATGTCGACCGATTCTTGAATCGGTCCTGTTAGCATTTCCTCCCATCTGCCATAATATGCTGCGATTTCATTATGCCATTCGGGGTATTTATTTTGTAAAAATGATGTTGCGTCTTCTAATGATCTGCCAGCATCTTGTTGAACATTCCAGTCCATAGTACATATGTTCGACAGAAAAAGATGAGCCTCTTCTTCTGTCGAAAATATGGTGTGGAATACATTTTTTGGATTCCAATCAATTAGGACACCACCTAAATCGAATATGATGTTCTTTATCAATTAATGAATTTTGATTGTAATGATATTGTCACCTTGTCTGATGTCATTTACAGTTTCTTGATCTTTTTCATCAATGATTTTTCCAAAAACGGTATGATTACCATCTAACCAAGGTGTTGCCAAGTGAGTGATAAAAAACTGACTGCCATTGGTACCTGGTCCAGCATTCGCCATGGATAAAATTCCTGGAGAATCATGTTGTAACTCAGGAACAAATTCATCTTCGAACTGGTATCCTGGTCCGCCTGTTCCTCTTCCCATTGGACAACCGCCTTGCACCATGAAATCAGGGATAACTCTATGAAAAAGCAAACCGTCATAATATCCAGTTTTTGCCAATTCTACAAAATTGCAAACCGTCTTAGGTGTTTTGGTTGCATAGAGCACCATGTTGATATCACCTTTGTTTGTTTCGATAGTGATATTAATATCCTGATCATAACTGGCTGTTTCCATTGCCATATTGATCAATGCAGGATCTATTTTATCTATTGCTGACATATTTTTTTAAATTTTGCACAAAGGTAAATTAATTGTTTGAATTGTGATGGGTATAAATTTGAATTCTATTGCAGAAGCTCAGCTCTGACAGAGCGGAGCTCCCTCATGTTAATTTTTATTTTAAAAACTATTTTATTCCTTAATAAGCTGACTATAAGTCTATTAAGTTGAAATACTTAGCTCCGCTCTGTCAGAGCTGATCTCTATTTAGTAAAAAAATGAATAAAAAATTAATCGATGTTTGAACATTAATGTTTAAACGTCGTTATTTGGGTGTGGAAATTGAGAAAGCAATAAAACAGTTAAAGCCTTTTGATAGTATTTATGAGAAGGCAGGTGTAAACTTAATGTTTACAAACAACTTGGTTATCAGTGAATTACAAGGATTCTTTAAGGGTTTTGATCTGACAATGAAGCAGTACAATATCTTGAGAATATTAAAAGGAGCTGGGAAGCCGGTTTCAATATCATTTATAAAGGAAAGGTTACTGGATAAAAATTCTGATGTTTCACGGGTTGTAGATCGAATGGAAACCAAAAGTATTGTTAAAAAGACAAGTTGTGAAACCGATAAGCGGTTGGTTGACGTTGAGTTAAGTGTTAAAGGTGAAAAGCTTTTAAAATTAATAAGTGCGGAAATGAATATTATGAATTCAATATTCGAAGGCTTAACAGAAAACGAAGTTAAGACATTGAACAGTCTTCTAGATAAAATTAGAGTAAATAAAATTTAAATAAATAATCAAATAACTAAAAATGAAGAATTTATTATTAGCAGCATTATGCTTTGTTACTACATTATCTTTGGCATCAACGGAACCTATACATGGAGGAAAAATTGATGTTAATGCAAGTACAGTTAACTGGACTGGAAAAAAAGTTACAGGTCAGCACACTGGTACTGTAAAGATTAAAAGTGGAGAATTGAAAATGGAAGATGGTAACTTATCTGGAGGATCATTTGTTATTGATATGACATCAATGGCTTGTACCGATCTTCCTGCAGGTCCTGGAGCTAAATTGGTTGGTCACTTATCTTCTGATGACTTTTTTGGAATTGCAAATCACCCAACTGCTAATTTGACAATAACGAATGTTAAAAAGGATCCTAAAGCAGGTAACTTTGTTGTCACGGCTGATTTGACAATAAAAGGAATTACGAAGCCAATAGAATTTGTTGCAGATGTTAAAGATCATGCAGCAAAGGCTACTATTTCAATTGAAAGAACTCAATATGGAATCAAATATGGTTCTGGATCTTTCTTTGATGGTTTGGGAGACAAAATGATCTATGACAATTTTGATCTTTCAGTTAATTTGGTACTGCAACACTAGGATATAATTTTTAAGTCAGTACTTAATAACTAAAGGTGCAAATTCTTCGAATTTGCACCTTTTTTTTCTTTAATGTTAAGATTGATCTATTCCTTCAATGCTCTCATCATTATAATTATTAATCATTTAATACCAATAGCTCATTTTTAATATCAGTGCCCTATTGTTTGAACTGAGTGTTGATCCGCTATTGCTACCCGTTAGAACGTCATAATTGTCTACGAAAACCAAGAATAAATCGGACATTGGGGAGTAGCGCCATTGTAACCTACTGTTGATTCCTACGAAGTCAGATTGGTCAACAAATTGGAAAAGTGAAGTCCAAATCAAATCGCGATTGAATGCAATCTCAATTTTGGATATGACAGCAGAAATTGATCTGTCACCATATTGTTCTGGAAATTCCAAATCATTGCGCTGATATGAAATTCCAAAATTACCCCACGGTTGAATTCTGTAATTGACATCCAATTCTATTTTTTTGATATTACCATTATAGAAGCCTCCGTATTGTGCAGATATGCCATATGAAAAATCTTTCCTATCGTCCGAATCAAATTCTAATATGATATCGTAAAAATTATATCTTTTTGCTGGTAATGGCTCAAAATCACTGGAGGTAAATCTGAATGGATATAGTAATTTTATATCGTTGTTGTTTATTCTAATTTTGTAATCATCGCCATTATTCATACTTAAAAAGTATCTTATACGATTGGTTCTTTCATTAAAACTGCCATCTGGATTTAGAACTAAAAGGTTTTCAAATCCAAAATTATGTCTTCTTACTTTCCCAACTTGTGGTCTTATTCTATAATCAATTGAGGTATAGGATTGTGCATATCCATTTCTTATTACAGTATCTCTGGCTGCATCGTAATTGTTAACTCTTGCTATAAATCCTAAGTCTGCAAAGTAGTTGTCTTGTAACAGAACGTTGTTGTTTTGAATTCCCCATTGTGGGTTTGTAAATTTAAAACCTAAATTGTACATTCCTGTTTTCTCAGAGTATTGGTTTTTGAAGGATTGATGAACACCTCCAAATAATCCATATTTACCATCCTGAGATACAAATCTTCCTTCTATACTTGCATTTCGACCGTAGTCATTTTTAACAGATTCAAATCCATCAAAACTTTGTCTATTGATTAGCATACCTTGCACAAAAGATCTACCAAATTTCTGTTGAACTGAGATGGCTGTATTGTTTTGCCCTAGTGATTCCTTAGTAGTACCTGAGTGAATGTTCATCAGGCCAATTCTAAAGTTAGGGTTTACATTTCCTGTTAATCGGGCGCCATAAATAATTGGAACAGCTCTTCCACTTGCGTCAAGACCAATTCTTCTAGAGAAAAAAGGTCTTGCATCTCCTAGACCAAAATCTGAAAATAAGTCTGAATTTTCAAGGAAAAAAGTTCTTTTCTCCGGTAAACCAATATTGAATCTTGTCAAGTTCGTTACAAGTTCATCTGCTTCTATTTGTGAAAAATCTGAATTGACAGTAGCATCAAGATTAAGAGTAGATGATAGAGCCACTCGCGCATCGAGTCCTGCATCAAAACTTGTTCGCGTATTATCATTTTTTTCTTTTGAAACACTTCCTATAATAAATGGAATAATATTGTAATTTCCTGTCTTTTTTTCTGGAGCTTTATCCCAATTCATTTGGCCGGCAAAAGCAGGATTATGAGGCCAAAATGATTCAGGTACTGCTGTCCAGTTATGGTTTTCATTTGCCAATTGAAGATTTCTAACAAAATTTAATCCCCATTCAGATACGTTTTCTTCATACCTGATTATTTTCAACGGAATGGCCATCTCAACAGTCCAATAGTCATCTGTTCTTTCTACTTCCGAATACCATTTGTTATCCCAATCTCGATTTATGCCACTTGTCTCTGATCTCAAGGCATCATACTGACCTCCTTGAGCCGAGGTACCAAATAGGTAAGAATTTGTTTTCGTATTTAAAGGGTCCAAGATTATTGCTATAGCGTCATTATCCCAAAATTCATCACGTTTTAATGATCGGATGACGATATCTTCTTTTTGATAACAAATAGCACCGAAATACAAATAGTCGTCATCGTAGGTAACTCGAACTTCTGTTTTGGGATCAGCATTATCATCAAAAAATGGTTGCTTTTGCCAAAAGTTACTGCCAACCTCAGCGTTTGTCCAACTTTGTTCGTCTAGCTTACCATCCAACTGAATAGGCCCAGTAGCCTTCTTGATATCCAGTTGAAATCTAGATCGTAAATTAAGGGCATCACTTGTTTGAGCCAATAGCAAGTATGGGCACAAAATGAAAAAACTTAAACGTATATATTTGAATAAGAACATATATGTAATTAATTGTTGGCGAATATAAAAACAATTAATTTAGTGTTCAGAGCAAAAGAAGCCAATACTTTCTTTTACCTAATGAATAAGTCTGATTTAAGACTTGACTACAAACCTGCATTGGCACTGATGTCTAGCATGCGGTCAATACAAGCCCTTCCTTTTTTCAAAACGGAGTTAGGTAAAATTATTTCTGGCAATTCGTATTTTAAAGCCAGGTACAATTTCTCTAAAGTATTACGCTTCATATGTGGACAATCATTACAAGCACAAGAGTTATTTGGAGGTGCAGGGATGAATATTTTATTTGGAGAATGTTTTTCCATCTGATGTAGAATTCCAGATTCTGTAGCTACAATAAATTTCTTCGAATCACTAGATTTTGTATAATTGAGAAGGCCAGTCGTTGAGCCTATGAAGTCAGCTTTTGCCAGTATATGTGGTTCACATTCAGGATGTGCAATAAATTCTGCATCTGGATTTTGTCTAACCAATTTTGATATTTTTTCTCTAGAAAAAACTTCATGAACCATACAGGCTCCATTCCACAAAACTAGATCACGACCTGTTTTTTTAATTAAGTATTTGCCTAAATTTTTATCTGGAGCGAAAATTATACCCTTGTCTTTTGGGATACTATTGATAATATGTAAAGCATTGGTAGAGGTACAACATATATCCGTCAGTGTTTTTAATTCTGCAGTGCAATTTATATAGCTGACAACAACATGATCAGGATATTTTTCCTTAAACTTTTTGAATAGGGGAGCTGGGCAACTATCAGCCAGTGAACAACCTGCTTTTAGATCTGGTAGGATTACTTTTTTTGATGGACTGAGAATTTTGGCCGTCTCGGCCATAAAGTGAACACCTGCAAAGACAATCATATCCGCTTTTGTAGAAGCGGCTTGTTGCGAAAGGCCTAAGCTATCTCCAATGTAGTCTGCTATGTCTTGAATTTCACTATCTTGGTAATAATGAGCTAATAATACAGCATTTTTTTGCTTTTTAAGTTTCTTTATTTCCTTGATTAAATCCAGTGTTGGGTCTACCTCAAGATCTAAAAATCCATTATCAAATAATTGTTCTTTGGCATTTTTTATTGCAACTGCGCTCATTTCTTAAAATTTTGACGAAGATAGTTTACCTGAATTTAATAAACAATAGAGATTTTTAATCACTTAGTAATAAATCCTCATTATCAGCTATTTTATTTTTTACTTATGTAAATAGTTATACGTATCAAGTAATTTTGAATTACTTGTTATAATTACTAATACCTTATTTAAAATGAGATCAACAACGTTGTTATTGAGAACGTCAATATTCCTATTCACACTTCTATTCTGTTTTGCTTTAAAAGCTATTCTGTTCTTATCTGAGGCTCTATTGTTATCATAGTAGACAGGCAAAAACATTTATATTGAATATACGGAAGACTGTTAACTGCCATGTCAAATTTTTGAAGAATCGGTTTTGGCTGATCAAACAGTGGGCGATATTTTAGTTCTGACTTTGTAATGCTCAAAGCTAATTATGACAATATACGCTAGGCTGTGCTTTATACAGAATATTCTGAAGTCTGTATTTTCACTTAACTGATTATTAATACCAATGGTGAAGTCTTGATTGAATTGCTTGGTACTATTTCAGCATCTTTTTTTTATAACTCTATAAAACTATTTTCATTGAATCAAGATGAGTCAATGACTTTTAAAAATATTTCTATTTTAGCTGTAGATTCAAATAGGTTTAGAAGCGAAAATGGAGAAATGAATATTCCTATTGCAAATGCGATTATTGAAGAAAGTAAAGCTTCAATAGCATATAAGCCAATAATGAAAGCTGAAAAAAGTATTGTTGTAAGAACCAAAATATTGGCTAATCTAACTGTAAGCAAGGTTTTAACGTAAAGACAAGCTACGCTAAGAATGCCATTGTAAATAATACAATAAGTTCACATATAAAAGTCAGTGTTGATTCATAGAATGTGTTGTCGGTAGGGGCATATTCAAAAATTAAAAATGCAGTAAAATATAAAATAAAATAGTTGATATCTTAAAGAAAAACTTCTTTTACACACAAGACAGACAAAGACTTTTATTTGGTGAACTAGGAAGGTTTGAAAGGATACAAGATATGGAATTTGTAAAGAATATATTAAGATAAACCAGTTTTGATCACTTTGTCAAATGTAAGAAAGTTTGATTTAATATTTATGTAATAAAGGAGTTTTGATCAGCAACTTTATTGACACTGGTAAGTAGCCTGTTTATCTGACTTTTTTTGCCCAATTCTTTTGCAAGTAATAATGAAATTGTTTTTCCGCATATCCTTAACTCTCCAATAGCTATCTAAACATCCAAAACGACTTTATGGAGGTAACCTATTCAAATAATTGATAGTAATGGAAAGGAGTATTTGAGTATAAATGCATCTAATAATTCATTAAACATTGATACAAATACATTGACTAACGGGCAGTAAAATATATTAGCTAAACATATAGGAACAGGCAAGAAATGCACCCATAAATTTGTTAAAAATTAATGATTCAGTATTCGATAATTTGCTTATTCTATTGAATAACCATACATTTTGTACATAAAAATAATTAATATTTAATTTTTTTTAATATGTAATTGTTAAAGTGCATTTAGTATAAGATGCACATTTACAGTTGATTATGTTTTTAATACATTTCTGTTTTAAATATTTACACATAATATTTTAACAAATATTAATTTTTTATATGTGTAATTAAAAAAATGTTATACTTTAGCGTCAGTTTACTTCATGAGATCCTTCGGTTACGACTTCAGTACCACCTGAGAAATGATGGTAAGTGGCCAAAGAGATTCGGGGACTCTGCTAGGAGTCCCTTTTTTATGCACTAAACTCAATTTCCCTTTTGCTTATATCACCTTCTAAGCACTATTATAGGGTTCCATAAACAAAATGCTATATTTACAATAATGAAAATAGCCACCGGTTTTACTAGTGAATGGGTTATGACTTTACAATTAAACGTTTTTTATGGACTCTAACTTACTTGTACACACTGTTGCCTCTATACTTGCTTTGCTGTCAGGAGGAGTCATTTTTTTGACTCCAAAAGGAACAGTAAAACATAAGAAAGTAGGTTACGTGTATGCTGGATCAATGCTTGTTCTTTTGATAACTTCTTTCTTTATTTTTGATCTCTTTGGAGATTTTGGTATTTACCACACTTTGTCAATAGTGAGTTTTGCCACTTTGGCGATTGCCTTAAGTTTTCCATTGGCATTTCGAAGTAAACCTAATTGGGTAGAGCACCATATGATATGGATGGGGTATAGTTATATTGGTTTGATTATGGCTGGCGGATCGCACATGTTTCAGCTATTTCCAGATTGGTCGGGAAGTTTGCGCATGATTTTATTTTGGGGTTTGCCTTATATCATTGGCAGTTATCTTATAATTTTCAAGAAGAAAACTGTTGTTCAAAAAGCAATGGGTAATATGGAAAATAAATAATTTTCTTAAAGACTATATTTATTGATTGTTAAATATATTTTCGGAAACCATGAAACTCGAACTATATCAAATTGATGCGTTTACAAATAAGGTCTTTGGTGGCAATCCTGCTTGTGTTGTCCCTTTGAAAGAGTGGCTTTCAGATGAGATCTTATTAAAAATTGCAAAAGAGAATGCCGTTGCAGAAACGGCTTTTTTTATTATTCAAAATGATAAGATATTGTTGCGCTGGTTTACACCGGAAATCGAAATGGACTTATGTGGACATGCGACTTTAGCCACCGCTCATTGTTTGAAATCTATTATAAATTATCCTAATGATGTAATGAATTTCGTAACGTTAAGTGGCGAGTTATCAGTTACAGCTGTGCAAGGTTTGTATCATTTGAATTTCCCTTCAAGAATGCCAGTAGTATCGGTTTTACCTGAAGTGATTAAAAGTGCATTAAATATTCAACCAAAGGAAGTGTTTAAATCACGTGATTATTTATTGGTTTTTGAGACTGAAGAACAAATCATAAATATTAAAATTGAGAGACAAATATTTGATCAGATCAATCTTGATCCTGGTGGATTAATTGTAACGGCACAAGGAAATGAATGCGATTTTGTTTCTCGATTCTTCACTCCTCAAGCTTCAATGTTAGAAGATCCTGTGACTGGATCCGCACATTGCTCCTTAATTCCTTTTTGGGCAAGTAGATTGGGAAAGAATCAACTTTCTGCTCTTCAATTATCTGAAAGAATGGGAGAATTACAATGTAAGAATATGAAAGACAGAGTTATCATAAGCGGGAAAGCAAAAACATATTCTATTGGAAGCCTTTTTACAGAGTAAGAGATTTTAGTATTATAAATTGTTGAGATCTTTAAAGAAAATAGCCAATTAATAATTTCTAGATTTATAATTGATACATTTTAGCTTATGCATTGCTTATTGCAAGCAATTCGATGTGCTTTTAATACTAAGATATCATGAAAACTTATCTTCATAATAAACTATGCTAGAAAATAAAATGTAGTAAACTTCTTTAGCCCCAAAGCACTGATATTTTAAATAATATTATTAAAAATGAATAAACAAATACTATTTACCACAATCGCATTATTATTTGTTTTATAACAAATAATAATGCACAAAAAGTAAAATAAAAAATGAACAAGTCTTAGTTAACAAAGAGCATAATTTTTTTTTGTACAAATTGAAAAAGGAGACGATGATTCTGGACTTATACAATATAGCTTACAGGATTTAGAAGGCAAGAGTGTCTTAACTTTGACAAACTAAATATTATGAATTGTCAAAAGAGAAAATTGCATTATTACAAACTAGAGAACCTGGAAATACATCTGTTAAAAAGAATATAAATTCAATTAAAGGATACAATAACTTATCAGGTTATATCATAAAAGATGGAGAAACAAAAATTGGTGAATTGATACTGGTAGGGAAAGACAGTTATTGACCTTCAGTTATTGTAATAAACAATGAGAAAATCAAGATTGCTCATGGAGAAATCATTAAAACCAATAAAACAAATGGGTTTGGAAAAATTTCTTTTCAGCTTAAAAGTATTTGCATATAAAAATCAACATCTTGAAATGAATTTTAAAAAAAAGTGCTATCAGAGCTAGATCTATGGGGTCTCAGGAATCAATGGATGAATAATTTGAAAACATGACAATTTTTTTGATTAAAGAAGGGTTAGTTTAGTATTTAAAATGGAATAAATCATTTACCTTATTTCTAACTATAAATTAGCAATCAACTTATGTTAGGTCTACTTATAATAATTACAATTAACCTTTTCGCATTTGCGCAAGACAATACTGACTTGATTGTTAATTTGGAAGATGAAGTAGTTCATGATTCAAATAGGCATTGGTTTACCTTTGATCCCGGTTACTTTCCTATATCTTCAGACAGTAGTCAGACTTTTGCAAGGTTTGATGTTGATCAATCCATAAGGCGATGCTTGAATGGCTATGAGTTTTTCAAGGACAAGTACAGTTATTCAGAACATACGCCTATTCATATCGATATTTATAATGACAATGATATTGTCATTTCATATGATGACAACCTAGATGGTGTTTTTGATGACCGAACTGAGATCCATACAAAATTGGGAGTTCGAAATCAAATCAAATTATTGTTTGAACATATGAGCGACACGAAAAAGAACCTGGTAATTGAATGTGACGTTAGAGTCGATTCACATCCTACACGAGGCTATAGTTCTACCGTGTTTTACTACCTCAGGTCAAAAGGCATTCTAAGTTATAATAATAAGGACTATGATATTTCTATTTGGAAAAGCTTGGCAGGTCTTGGAATTGTTATAGATGGTCAAAGGGTGGTAAGAAACAATCCCATCAAAATTGGAAAATCGTTTTATCAAATTAGTGACTATGATCCTGTTGAGAATACTTTGACATTGTCATGGATTGATCCTGCTGGAAAAATGTACGGCACAGTCAAGAACTTATACATTAATGAAGCCGAACTTGATGAAGCTTTTCTTTTTCACAATGTTGATTTGGAAGAGGTGAAAAATAAAGACTACCATTTGTTTTACTTCTGGGGTCATTGGTGCCATCCGTGTATGAGCAAAATAGAAGAGACCAGCCAACTGCTAAACAACGTCAATGACAATATTGGTGTTTACAATATTTTATTGCTTTCAGAAAATAGAGATGGCGATACTGAAACCGTAAAAGACATTGTCAAAAATTACAACCTGCCCAATCATTCTCTAATTGAAGAGGTAGATATGGATAGAAAATTACTGCCTATGATTCGCGTTTTGGCAATGAGTCATATCCCAACTTTATAGTTATAGATTCTGAATACAAGATTCTTTTTGTTTCCACTAGGGAACAACAAAGTATTGAAAGTTATTTGAAGGGTTTGGATTAATGTATAACCTACGATGCTGATCGCAAGGCTCTGCCTACGATCTTTATTTATACTTAAGTTGAACATCTCACTTATTCAGCACTCACTCTCTTATACAAGAACCCACCGACTACAATTAAAGCCAACAATCCACCAATCCAGTAATTCCAACTGCTAGTATTGCTCCATACCTCCGCATTGTCTCCAATCAATATAAACCCAGCCCAATAGTAAGGATGTGTTCGAGAAGGGTGTGCTGTTTCTAAATATGTTTGTTTGGCTTTTTTAAGTGCTATGTCTTTTTTATCTCCTTCTTGTAAGTAGGTGTAAAAATGCTTCATAAACTCAGAAGTTGAACAATCATCTACTGGCCAAAGACTAACAAGTGTGCTCTTACATCCTGCATGAAAGAAGCCTTTGGAAATTGACATGGCGCCTTCGCCTTTTACGAGTTCGCCATAGCCCGATTCGCAAGCACTTAGTACGGCTAAGTCTGCATTTATTTCTTGAAGTTGCAAGTCGATGTTTGTGATATAGCCATCATCGAAAAATATGCGACTGTAATCTGAGTTTTCACTGTCAAGACATGAGTGTGTGGCCAGATGAATTATCTTGGCACCTGAAGCAATGTTGAGGATGTCTTCCTTATTGTTGACGTTGAGGTTTAATTCTTTTTCTGAAAGAATATCAGCTATGCTTTTGATTTCTTTTTCTGAGCATAGTAGATTGCCTACTTCCATTGTTGTACAAGCCCTATCTGCTAAGAAATTTAGATTTTCAGTGTTATATGCATATCCTAAGAAGTCGTATTTTTTGTCTTCGGATTTTCTATTTTTAAGCAATCTCCACAATCTCCCTGAATACTGATATTGTATATTATATCGATAACCGATATATGTATCATCAGATATATTTTTCATCATCCCAAAAGGAAGATTGTTTAGTATGTCATCAGGTACAATAACCAAGTTTGTGATATTTGGAGTTAATTCCTTTACTGCATTTTTAAGAATTAAATTATAAGCTTCTGAAGAATAATAATTCAAGCTGTCTAGGGAGGTAGATGGATTGTTGAGGTTGTTGTAATAATTTAAAAGAATATTTGATTTTTCGTTTATATTTTCAAGAGGGGAGACAAGCACTTCGTTTTTCGTTATTGTAAAAACATATGATGAATCTTTGCCAATAAAATATTCTATAAATGCGGTCTCATCATCAAGTAACGATTGAATATCTTCAACCTTTAAATCTTTTTCATTGTATTTTATTTCGTAGTATTCTGGGTATTGATTTTCTAAAGTATCGACGATCGCTTCTATGGCAAAGTCTGTTTTGGTAATCACTTCAGCATAAGACAGAAGTTTACTTGAGTCAATATCATCACTATTTTCTAATTCAAATTTTTTCTTTTGATAGAATTGTAACTTAGCTCTGAACTCCCTTTCTTCATCTAATAGTTCTTCCGGTATGCCTGCATATGTTTTGGCTTCTATATCATTAAGTGATTGAATAAGAAGATTAGACTTGTTTTCTTCTGCGAAGGTGAAAGCCGTATTAATATCATCTTGATGAATGAAGGTTCCGATAGCATCTTGATAGATTTCTAGATTTTCATTTGCCCAGAAGTCTTTGTGGGAGGCTGTGGAGTTTTGTTGGCGCAGGGATTTGACT
>CAJQRD010000040.1 GCA_905480605.1 uncultured Saprospiraceae bacterium
CTAGGATTTGTCACTGAGGTAACACCATTTGACCATACAAACTCATATGGAGCTGTGCCTCCTTCTGCTCTTGCAATTGCTGTTCCGTCATTACCTGCTGCAGTTACATCCATAGAACTTAAGTTTATAATAAGTTGATCTGGTTCTTCAATCTCTAATTCAACGATATTTTCACAAGAATTTTCATCTGTAACTGTTACAAAGTAAACTCCAGACCCAAGTTCTTCTTGTACGCAACCTTCTCCAATTGAACCTCCCCAATCACAAACAAATGACCCCGTACCTCCAAAAATATCTAACTCAGCCATACCATCTTCTTCACCAAAACAAGAAATATCTATAACCTCAGGTTCTATTTCTATTTCATCTGGCTCTGGAATTGATACCATACCTACCATTTGAGTTCCAGTATCGTCGGTAACTGTCACCGAATGGCTGCCCCCAGATAAATTCATGGCCACTGCAGTATCATCTCCATTGTCCCAAGCATAATCATATGGGGAAGTACCACCAGATACCATCGCTTGCGCTGATCCATTCTCTAATCCGTTGCATGTTACTTCTACTATATTTATAAAATTGATTTCAATAGGATCAATAACTTCTATCGTTGTTACAAATTCATTAATAAGCAAATTATCCCCTCCAGACCCACTGCCATTTCCAAGCATTGAGACCATATAAAAGGTAACATCATCATTAATAGCAGGTGCTTCCCAATCTGCTGTCCAACTTAAACTTGAACCTCCACCAAAGTTTTGTGCAGGTTGATGGCCAAAATAAGTACGTCCGCTCCCTGTTCGAAATGAACTGTTCCCATCATTGTTAGTCCATGTTCCAGCTTGAGTATCGCTGTTATTTCTTAATGCAACAATTTGAAATCCTCCTCTAACAGGCGACCCTCCAGTAACTTCAACATCAACCGTTACATTATAAACTTGACCAGGTATCGCATCTGATGGTACACCACTTAAAGATACTTCACCACTAAAACCACCACCGCCGCCACCGTGGCAATCGGTACATAATCCATCTCCAGGGGCCCCAGTTCTACCTGTGGGATGTTCTGTTGAAAATGAGATAAATAGAATAGTGGCAGCAAAAACTGCGAAAAAGTGTCGTGTAGATTTAAACTTCATACTTTAATTATTTTTTATATCCTTAAACATAACAATATTTAAACGTCTCATATACAAGACTTGTCAACTTATCTATTAAATAATACATATATTAATTAATTGACGACTGAATTTTATTTTTCATTATAAATTCCCGTCCTTATCAGTTGAATTATGTATAACCAATGACATAATATAACCGACCATCTGTTCACCTTTTAATTTGATCATTTCAATTAAGACACTTAGTAATCATATTTTAATGATATTTGCGACTGTTAATTAGAATTGAACTATTTCATTAACCAATATACTTAAAAAATGAATTTTTCTAAATTTCTCCTGCTAACTATAATTATGAGTTTATCAATGACGATAAATTCCCAATCAACAATTACCATAGATGAAATATGGAAAGACTATAAATATATTCCAAATAGAGTTCCTGGTTTTAATTTTATGAAGGATGGGCGTCATTATACGAGATTAGAAAACAATACAATTGTAAAGTATGATTTGACAACTGGAGAAAAAGTTGAAGACTTAGTGTCAGGAGATAACATGGATAAAACTTCAGGCTTTTCAGGAAAAATTGGAAGTTATGAATTTAATGAGGATGAAAGTTTGATTGTAATTAAATCTGAATCAGAACCAATATACAGAAGATCATCAAAGGCATACTTTCATATTTATAATAGAAAAGAAAATTCATTACAAGCTGTAAATGAAGATGATAAAATATCATATGCTACCTTATCACCGGATGCAAACAAGATAGCATATGTTTGGAAAAATGATATTTACTATATGAATATAGAAGATGGTATTACTCTTCCTGTAACATCAGACGGAAAAATGAACCATATTATAAACGGATCCGCAGATTGGGTATATGAGGAAGAGTTTTCTTTTGCAAAAGCATTTTTCTGGGGACCTGATAGCAAGCAAATTGCTTATCAAAAATTTGATGAAACCGAAGTCCCAGAATTTACTTTGACTAACTATAGGAATAAGCTTTATCCAGAATATGTCACATTCAAGTATCCAAAAGTTGGAGAGAAAAATGCTATTGTAAGTGCGCATATTTATCACTTAGACAATGAAAAAACAATCAACGTTTCAATAAATGATTCTAAGGAATTTTATTTACCAAGGTTGCATTGGACTCAAGATAATAATAAACTGTTTATTTATAAAATGAATAGACACCAGAATCAATTAGACATATTAGCAGCTGATTCAAAGACAGGAGATGTAGATGTCATTTTGACAGAAAAGAATGAATATTATATTGATATAACTGATGATATTCGTTTCCTTAAAAATGGTAAAGAATTTATTTGGTCGAGTGAGAAGAGTGGTTTCAATCACTTGTATCTTCATAAAATTAATGGTGAAGAAATTAGACCGCTCACTCAAGGTGACTTTGATGTTACATCTTTTTATGGATATGATGAAGAATCCAAGTCGTTATATTATCAAGCCGCTGAAAATAGTCCATTAGAAAGACAGATTTATAAGGTTAATATCAAGGGAAATAAAAAGAAGACCATTGCAAGTTCAAAAGGAACAAACGATGCTCAATTCAGCAGTACATTTGAATATTACATCAATACTTATAGTAATATTAATACACCGGCTACTTATACTGTTTTTAATAACAAGCATAAAATGGTGAGAGCGATTGAAGATAATAACAGTCTCCAAAAAATTCAAAATGAAGAGAAAGTGGAAACCATGGAATTCTTTGACTTCACAACCAGCGAAGGTACATCACTCAATGGTTGGATGTTAAAACCAGCAAACTTTGACGAAAATGGTCAATATCCGGTATTTATGTATTTGTACGGTGGTCCTGGTAGTCAGCAAGTCACAGATAGTTGGAAAGGACAAAACTATTGGTGGTTTCAAATGCTAGCGCAACAAGGTTATGTTGTTGCCTGTGTTGACAACAGAGGAACAGGAGGAAGAGGTGAAAAATTTAAAAAAATGACATACCTTCAATTAGGACATTACGAAACAATTGACCAAATTGAATCTGCTAAGTATTTAGGAGCATTAAAATATATTGACAAATCTAGAATAGGTATCTTTGGATGGAGTTATGGAGGTTATATGTCTTCTCTATGTTTGCTTAAAGGTAATGACGTTTTCAAATCAGCAATTGCAGTTGCGCCAGTTACAAATTGGAGATGGTATGATTCTGTTTATACAGAAAGATACATGAGAACGGAGAAAGAGAATCCAGATGGATATGCTAAAAACTCACCAGTTAATTTTGCTTATAAGTTAAAAGGCAACTATCTTTTAATTCATGGAATGGGTGATGATAATGTTCATTTTCAAAACAGTGTAGAAATGGCTAACGCTTTGATAGCAGCCAACAAGCAGTTTGATACTTATTATTATCCGAATAGACATCATGGTATTTCTGGTGGTGGTGCAAGGTTGCACCTCTATAACAAAATGACCAATTTCCTAATGGAAAAATTATAATCATTGGAAAAGACGAAAGAAATAGTAAATAGAAAATCGAAATTCGAATATACTTTTTTACAAGGGTTCGAAGCGGGTATTATGCTGAAAGGTACTGAAGTCAAATCTTTACGAGCTGGCAACGCCAACTTGAGTGATGCTTATTGTCATTTTGTAAATGGAGAACTTTTTATTAAAAGCCTTTTTATTGCTGAGTATGACTTTGGCAACCTCAACAATCACGAAACAAGAAGAGACCGAAAATTACTATTAAGAAAAACAGAACTCAAAAAAATTGAACGTCGTGTTACTGAAAAAGGAATGAGTGTCGTGCCTTATAAAATATACTTCTCTGAAAGAGGTTTTGCCAAAGTTCAAGTGTTTCTTGCCCAAGGTAAAAAGTCATTTGACAAACGTACAAGCATTAAGGAAAAGGACATGAAACGTGATATGGATAGAATTAAAAAGTTAACCTAACTTTTTAAAATGATTTCAATACTTCAATGATCTGATGAATTCAATGAATACCAAGGAACTTATATTTCGCAATTTTTTTATAAACAAAAAAATGAGCTTTGATGTTTATTCTGATCCTTTATCGAATTGATACATGACGTTTTATTTGAATTACTAAAGCAAATGTTTTCAAATAGAAAATTTCATTTCATTTTGAAACAATCAGTAACCAAAATAAATTAGTACTGATTTCCAAAACAACAGGATACATTTCATAAATCGTTAAGAAAAATTTCTTTCAACATTTATAAGATTAAAAACACTACACTTATTGAATCATTTATCTACGTTATAAACTACGGTAAACAAAGTTGTTGACATTAATGCATTAAGTTCATTGTTCCTACTTAAGCAACATCTTTACTCCCACAATAAAACCAAATTTATTGATCTTGTCATTATTAGGTCCTATGTGCTTATTGACAACATTCATGTGGTACTCGCTAGAAAAGTAAACTGATAAATTAGATGTAATATTTCTTTCCAGGCCTAATCCTATGTTGGCTCTTACAAACAAATTATCATTAATACTCCCACCTTGAAACAAACCTTTAGAGAAATTATGATCTTCTTCAAAAGGTGCATCTGAGTGCTCAGTTAACGGAGGACTGCCTGGTTGGGCTGGTACTCCTCCCAAGTATTGGTTGTTTGAAGTGTATTCACTATTCACCACGAACTCAGAAGTAAAACCAGTCTTTCCAAAGATTGACCAATCAACATTTTGAAGAAAGTGATACTTCACTTGTAAAGGAATACCTACAAAGTTATTTTCTATGTTTGTCAATGAGTATTTATACCATCCATTGAAGTTGCCATATTGTTGAGTGAAGTCCCAAGGCTTACTATAAGTACTTGTGGTTAATCCAGTTTCTAATTCCCATCTTCCAAGTAACCTAGAGTATAAAGCTCCAAAAGTAAATCCAAACATTTCTGTTTTTCTTGATGTGGTATTATACGCTAAATCGTCAGGTGTAAATATCAAATTGTTATCAAAAGAAGTAATGATATGTATCCAAGAAGTATTTGCTTGTAAAGGCGCAACTTCTATATTATTTGCAATGGATGGCGTAGCCCTTTGATAATTTATAGATGTAGGCTCAGTAGCATTTATTGATATCAAGTTTTCTAAGAAGGCATTTTCAAACAAAGTTGTTTCATTCTCACTTAGAACAGGTGGAAACAAAGGTGTGGAATTATTATTTATATTACTTGCTACGTCCATACTATTACCTGAATTATTATCATAACTATCAACACTAATTCCCTTGTTATAAGCATTTACATCAGAGCTCTGTGATATATTTTTACTTGTCACCAATAAGCTTCTAGTTATTTCATTACTTGCAGGAACGTTACTAGCCGAAACAGAATTCGCATTTCTAGCAATTGTTTTTTCCAGGTTATTTACTGAATTATTTGTGTTGTCTTTGGATATATTATCTTGAATATCAATCAAACTTTTTTGGAGTGTACTCTTATCAGTAGGAGAATTAACTTTATTGTTATTCAAATCAGCCAAAGGTTCATTTGGAGTCAATATTGCTTTATGATCTAAATTAGAATAAGAAACGAAAAGAATTAAAAATAAAGCTGCCAATTCCAATGACTTTAAACCATTGATTTTATTTTTCAAGTTAGCCAAGTAATTTATTCTAGCTTTTAGTAACGTCCAGTGATTAGCATTGTATTCAACTCTATGTTTAGAAATAGAATTGCGTACATTCTTATCGAAGTACATATCTGCTTCAACAAGATCCTCTGCCTTTTTTTTCTCTAAAAATTGATTCCACTTGGGAGTTGAATCAGATTTAAGATCTGACAGTTTACTTCTGACAATGTCATCAAATCTATTATCTTTCATACAATATACCTTTGGCCTGTAAAATGTTTTTTAATTTATTTCGTGCCTTTACAAGATTAGACCTAGATGTACTTTCTGAAATATTCAATTGATTCGCTACTTCTCTATGGGAATAACCCTCTACCACGTAAAGATTAAAAACTGATCTATAGGCTGGAGATAATTCCTGCAAAGCTGAAATAATTTCACTTGCAGCCATATCGCTTACAGCATCTGGACCAACAACTTTTAAAGATCTGGCATTATCAATATTTTCCACGCGTCTTCTTGCGCGTTTTCGATAAAAGTCAATTGCTGTATTGACCATAATCCTTTTGATCCAAGCTGTCAAAGATGTTCCGATTGTATACTTACTAATATGTCGGAAAACTTTAATAAAACCTTCGTGTAAAATATCCAAAGCTTCATCCTCGTCACGAGAATAGCGCAGACAAAGAGGGTACATTTGGGAATAATGATCCTCATAAAGTTTCTTTTGCGCCCATTCTTCATTGTTAATGCAAGCACAAATAAAATCTTTTTCGCTTTGTTGGATAGTCAAAGTTATTTCCATGGGGGCGAATATAAAGCACTCATATAGGTGTATAAACTAATTTGCATTTACATAACGATAGTTTAACCTAAGATGCTGCCGATTATTAAATATTAATTAACAGGAGTGACTATTTGCAAAATTGACGTAGATAGGGACTAATTCAGTTTAAAGATAAGTAAAATCTTTTATAAAATAGATATCTCCTTATATTTGCATCTAAATCAAGCACATAGATATAAGTATCATTTATAATATGGTGGCTTATAACTGCAAATTGCTTGATTGTCAATTAGATAGACGCACAAATACAGAATGAGTAAAGTAACAGAAATAGATTTAGAAGAGGGTGGATTGATATCACTGGAAGGCATGTATAAGGAGTATTTCCTTGATTATGCTTCATATGTAATCTTAGAACGTGCCGTTCCGAACGTAGAAGATGGATTAAAACCCGTTCAAAGAAGGATTCTTCACAGCATGAAGAAAATTGATGATGGTCGTTTTCATAAAGTAGCCAATGTAATTGGTCAAACAATGCAATACCACCCACATGGTGACGCTGCCATTGGTGGTGCTCTGGTTAATTTGGGTCAAAAAGACCTTTTAATTGAAACTCAAGGAAACTGGGGTGATTATAGGACTGGAGATTCCGCAGCTGCTCCACGATATATAGAAGCAAGGTTGACAAAATTTGCCTTGGAAGTTGCATTCAATGCACAGACTACAGATTGGCAAGTTTCGTATGATGGTCGTAACAAGGAACCGATTACACTCCCTATGAAATTTCCTATGGTCCTGGCACAAGGTGTTGAAGGTATTGCTGTAGGTTTATCGACAAAGATTATGCCTCATAATTTCGTTGAACTGGTCAAGGCATCCATTAGAATATTAGAAGACAAAAAAATAAAACTTGTTCCAGATTTTCCTACTGGAGGATTTATAGATCCAAGAGAATACAACAATGGACAAAGAGGTGGCAAAGTGAAAATTAGAGCCAAGATTGAACAACGTTCTAAAAACACGTTGGCCATTACAGAATTGCCTTATGGTGTTACTACAAATTCACTTATTGACAGTATTCTAAAAGCGAATGACAAAGGTAAGATCCAAATAAAAAAGGTAATTGACAATACTGCTGCTGATGTAGAAATCATATTAGAATTACCAATAGGCGTTTCTCCAGATGTTTCATTAGATGCATTGTATGCATTTACAAATTGTGAGGTTTCGATTTCTCCCAATGCTGTAGTTATTATTGACAATAAACCGGTTTTTACTAGTGTTGAAGATCTGCTTATAACAAGCACAGAAAATACAAAGGATTTACTGCGTCAAGAACTCGAAATTAAAAAGCACGAATTAGAAGAAAAATGGCATGGTGTAAGCTTAGAGAAAATTTTCATTGAGAATCGTGTTTACCGTGACATTGAAGAGGCAGAATCATTTGAAGAAGTCATTAAAATTATTGACAAGGGCTTAAGAAAGTATGTTGCGACACCAAGTGACAAAGCTCAAAAAGGAGAAAATCGTCTTAAGTTAAATAGAGAAATAACACATGAGGATATTGTTAAGCTTACTGAGATCAAAATCAAGAAGATTTCAAAGTATAATAAATTTAAAACTGATGAATTGCTAAAAGCTATAGAAGATGAACTTAAGCAGGTGAAGTTTGATTTAAAGCACTTGACAGAATTTGCTATAGCTTACTTTAAGAACTTACTTACCAAGTATGGTAAAGACAAGACAAGGCGTACGATCATAACAGAATTTGATACCATTAAGGTTACAAGAGTGGCTGCTAAGAATGCCAAACTGTATGCCGATCGTAAAGAAGGATTTATTGGGACAAGCCTTAAAAAGGAAGAGTTTATTGGCGAATGTTCTGACATCGACAATGTTATTGCTTTTACAAAAGCAGGGACAATGAAGGTTGTAAAGATTGGCGATAAAATATTTATGGGTAAAAATATTTTATATACCAACGTATGGAAAAAAGGCGATGATAGGACGACCTATAATATGATTTATATCGACGCCAAAACTGGTCGCGCAATGGCCAAGAGGTTTAACGTAATATCTATAACTCGGGATAAAGATTATGATCTTACGACAGGACACAAAAGCAATAAATGCATATATTTTGAAGCGCACCCTAATGGTGAAACTGAGTTGGTACAAATTCAATTGACTGCGGGATGTAAGGCTAAGAAAAAAGTTTTCGAATTTGATTTTGCTGATATTGAAATTAAAGGTCGAGGATCTAAAGGTAATATCGTCACAAAATATCCAGTTAGAAAAGTACTTCAACTTGAAGTAGGTAACTCTTCTTTGGGCGCACAGAAAATTTGGATTGATGAAGTGAGCGGTAGATTAAACAAAGATGATCGTGGAAAGTATTTGGGCGAATTTGACACAGGTGACATCATATTAGCTGTATATAAAAATGGAACGTATCAAACAACGGAATTGAATTTTGATAAAAGATTTGATGCTCAAAATTTAGTAGAGATAGTTCAAATGTATGAAAATACTATTATTAATTGTGTTTATTTTGAAGGACATAAAGGCTGGACAATGATCAAGCGATTTGTTCCTGAAATAAAAACAAGTGACGAAGCTATTTCATTCATTTCTGACCATAAAGATTCTAAGCTTTACTTGGCTACAACTTCATCAAATCCAACAGTAAATTATACATATAAAAAGGACAAAGAACTTCATGAGTTCGAATTGGAATTGGCAGGATATATGGACGTAAAAGGTATGAAAGCAATTGGTAATAAATTAGGTGAGTTTAAGATATTAAAAATCAAAGAATTAGCTACTGAGGAAAAATCAAATTTGAATCCTGGAGATACTCTTGAGTTGGATTTTTAAATTTGTCTGGGCGAGGGTTTGAAGGCCTACGCTAAGAGATTTAAGCAATGCGAATGGTCGCTGACCTTCGCCAGGAAGTTCACGTTGAACAATTGTGTTTTGTCATTGATACTTTAGTTTTGTATCCTTTTTTATCAAAGTCACCTAATGCTAAACAACTGCCCTAATACTCTTTTGATCTCCGTTCTTTGCTATTGTCACATTTTTCCTGCAACATTTCTACATCCACATTAAGTCAAAAATAAGTAGGCCTCTTCTTCATGCCTCTTAATGCCTTCTGCATACTGATGACCACAACCTATGATATCTTCGTCCTGGGCTACAATAAGTTTCATTGATAAATATCGGTCCATTACCAGAAGTCACTTCGAAAGGATGCGCATGGCTCTAAATTACCTATCCAAACTCTTAGCATAATCATATCCTTCCTGCCACCATTGGCTCATTTGATTCTTATCAAAATAAAAAGAATGCTCGGTCAATAGATAAGGTGTAAACATAAAATTAACTTTAACATCCTTGTTGTAAATACTTTCTAAGTGGCCAATCAAAACATCATTATAAGCAATTTGCTTTTGTGTAAAAAGCATCATTTTTATAAGTAAGTCGAATGCATTACTGACTTGAATGGTTTTCTTTGGACTTCGTTTTGGATTTAAAACAATAACATCAATTTCAGTAGCCCCTAAATCAATAGCTTCTTCAATTGGGAGATAGTTTCCAAAACCACCGTCTGCATAACTGTATCCATTTTTTTCTACCAAGCTCATAAAAGGAACAAAACTACAAGAAGCCCACATCCAATCCAGATAATCTTGATATTCACAATCCTTGACATATTTGTGTTCGACTACGGTTCTTGAAATATTAGATACAGCAGTAATAACTTTTTTTGGTGATTTTTTTACGAGGTCAAAATCTTCCTTTGTAAAAGATTTCTCAATGGTGTCTCTCAATGCCCTATGACTTCCAAATGTCTTTTCCTTTTTGAAAAACATTTTTAGTGTGTTGGCGTGATTAATAGAGACCTTGTTAATTGAGCCATCCTTATGTTTTTTTATTATAAATGGACACACTGTGTAAATATCTTCTTGGCAAACATTTGTATATGTATGTTTGATCTTATCAACGCGACCAATAGACAAATGAGGAATCAATAAACTTCCTGTAGATGATCCAACAAAAACATCGTATTCCTTTTTTTGAACATTTATAAGATATTCAGAGACACCTCCGGCAAATGCTCCTTTACAACCTCCTCCTGATATTACTAATGCCTTCATTATGTATTTCTATAAAAAATGCCAATTAATTGTACAATAGTCCGAAAACAGTTATTATTTTCAAAGAAAAACAAAGTATTATTAAATAGTTAAGGTTGCAATGTATTCAATTTGATAATATGAACTACTTTTGAATTCAACAAAGTTGGATATAATGTCAGATAATCAAAATAAATCATTTTTTGCAAATCTATGGGAAAGAAGAGTCCCTCAGTTCGTTGCTACTTATGTTGGTATTTGTTGGGGTATACTTCAGTTCATTATTTTTGCAACTACCAGATATGGTCTCAATAATGACTTCATTGACCGCTTCCTAATTTTTGCAATGATTTTAATTCCTGCAGTTGGTGTCTTTATCTACAATCATGGCGCACCTGGCAAAGACGTTTGGAAGAAATACGAAAAGATTCTAATCCCAATAAATTTCATACTTGCCTTAGTATTTGCTGGGCTTTATGGGGGAGGTAGTGAAATGAACGCATCACCAACTGAAGTAACTGTAACGATGGAAACTGGTGATACAATTGTTAGAATGATTCCAGCAATGGAACAAACAAAGTCTTTTGCGGTTTTTCCTTTTCTAAATAAAAGTGAAAAGGATGACGAGTATTGGAAAAAAATGGCAATACCAACATTAATTAAAACAGACTTGGAACAAGACGTTAGATTCTTTTGTCTAAGCCCTGGCAGTTTTGAATACAGTTTGGAATCCAATAATCATTCGACAGATGACAATGACATTCCCTTATCTACTTACATAGAAATAGCAAAAGAAAACGTTGTAGATTTTTTCATTTGTGGAGAGTATACCAATGGAATTTGTAATGTAAAAGTTTACGAGGCAAAAACAGGAGAAATATTTTGGGAGAAAGCATTTGAGAAAAACTCGATTTTCGAAATTGCGGATATCTTAAACAAAGAGTTAAGTAACAACTTGTATTTAGAAAGCAATAAAGATCATAATTCTTTTACAGACTTACCTGCCTCTAATTTGATATCAGACAAAGAAGAAGTTTTTAAATTAATCTATGCTAAAAGAGTTGATCACTCGGTTGATGGTGGTAAAGCAATGTTGAATACATTCAGGAAAGCAAATTTAATAGATCCGAAAAGCGCCTCACTAAAGTCAAACTTGGCCACAGCATACATGTTAAATTCGAAAGTTGACTCTTCAAAATTATCAATATCAGAAGCCTTGGACTTTGCTGAAAATTTACCAGAAAGACAAAAATTTAAAATTAGAAACCAATATTATCAGTATAATGATCAAAGAGATAAAGTTATTCCTTTGATGGAAAGTTGGAAGAAATTATATCCTAGAGATTTTTATCCCTACAATCAATTGCTAGATTTTTACACGACTGTTCAAAATACAAAAAAAGCAAAAGCTGTGGGTATTGACGCTCTAAACAATGGTCACGGATCAAGAGTTTTGAAAAGATTGGCTGGCATTTGTATAGGCCGTAAAGAATTTGATGAAGCTGAAAAGTATATAGATGAATACTATGCACTATTTCCTGATAAAAAACGAGCAGAGGACAAACAACTTGCAGATATTTACTTAAAAAAAGGTGAATTTGAAAAAGCAAGAGAATGGTATGAATCTATTTCATTGTTGAACCCTAACTATCATGATCTTTCTGTTAAACTTTCAAATGTTTACAATTATACAGGACAATTTGAAAAAGCTGAAAAGAATTTAGATCAAGCTTTAAGTCAATGTAAACTATCTCAGGATAGTGCAGCTGTTTATTTGCAAAAAATAATGGTTTATAGCAAAACTGGTCAGGTTGAAAAATTCAATGAAGCTGCATTAGCTCATTACAACCTATTATCTCCAGGTCTTAATAAAACAACTGCAATATTTACACACCTGCAATTGTCATCCGTTTATGCTTATATGGGCCAAGAACAAAGGATTTATGAGATAAGTGATGATATAAAAACAATGGCTCCTCATTTATATGAAATTTTTAATTGTGTAACAGATTTTTTAGTTAGCATGGTTACCCAAGATAAGGAAAAATTTGAGCATGGCACTTCTCCAGATTGTAGGCCTATACTTACTCAAACCTCTCCCGTTATGGACTACTTAGTCAAAGGTATTGAAAGTAAATTTGAAAAAAAGTATAGTGAATCAATTAGAATGTTTGAAACTTACATTGATACCACTGAATCGAATAGAGACAATTTTGGTGGTTGGATTGCAGAATTACATCGATTGAATGGTGACAACAAAGAAGCCATTCGCTATTGTATTGAAAGCCTAGCTTTGAATCCGTACGAAGGTACATTCCTCTTAGAATTATCGAAGGCTTATATTGCTGATGGTCAAACTAAAAAGGCAAAAGAAGCATATACTATACTAAAAACAAAAGTTTGGAATAAAGCTGAACCAAAATACTTCTATTATGATGAACTCATGAAACTTGGAGAAAACCTAGCTGATTAAATGAAAGAAAAGAAAGATCACCAGTTTATAAAAAAACCTATTTACCCTGGAGGCAACAAAGCTTTCAGAGAGTTTATATATGGTAATTTAAAATACCCAAAAGAAGCCATAGAAAACAAAACGGAAGGCATTGTTTTATGTAAATATGAAATTGACTATAAAGGGAACGTCTCAAAAGTAAAAGTCAAAAAGGGCATAGGACATGGTTGTGATCAAGAAGCTGTTAGAATCCTAAAAATGCTCAAATGGGAAATACCAAAAGAGCCTAGGAAACTTAGAGTGTCATTTAACAAAGAGACTAAGATAAAATTCACCTTACCAAAGGTTGCTGAAAAGAAAAAGGCAACTCCGGAATCCAAACCTAAGGTCAATAGTATTCAATACACTATTACTAAAAAGAATATAACTGTAAAAGAGCCTAACGAGAAAAAAAGGTCTACGACATATACTTATACAATTAAGTTATAATTTTTTTTATAAAACTATAACATTATATAAAAGCACGATAGAAAAAAGATTAATTTTCACTATTGACTAAATTGACAATAATCTACAGAAAAATCTATCACTCTTTAATTTATCACAAAGGGCTTTCATTTCATCTTTTCATTTCCATCGATTATTTAAGCTATACACCCAAGAGGCTTTAAATTATTACGTCAAAAGGCTTAAGTCCGAACGTGCTGCATATCCTATTGATAAAGGATAAAAGACTAAGCGCTGTTGAGATAAGTCACAAACTAGGTTTTTCAAGCAATTCTTAGTTCACAAAATCTTTCAAAAATCACTATAATTAAAGTCCTTCTGATTTTAGAATGTATTATAATAATGAAATCAGTAAGATCAGACAAATCAAAAGCAATATAGGACAACTGCTAAAGCCATTTCATGATTATATTTGTGAAATGGAAAACAATAAAAATTGGATCTTAACGCAAGGAAGTATTTCTATTAAAAATTCTGCGGAAAAGCATCTAGCCACAATTTATCATATTGGGGACAAAGGCATTGAAGAAAAATTTGGCCAATTAATCCAATGGGCCAATAAGAAGAGATTAACCAATAATTCTAATTTCAAAATGGGCACGATTTATTATGATAGTTACAAAATGACATCAGCCGATAAAGTGAGAAAGAATGCTTTCTTTTTATTGGAATCACCTGTAAAAAAGGATAACACTATTATCCCAAAATCAATACCTTCTGGAAAGTTTATAATTGCTAATATTGAACTATCAGTCGAGGAATTTTCAAAAGCGTGGAGGGGATTGTTTAATTGGATGAATGAAAATGGATTTTCGAAAAGAGATGCCCCAGCATTTGAAATATATCACAATAACTTCAATGATCATCCTGAAAAAAAATGTTTGGTAGACCTCTTTATCCCAATAATGTAATATACCTATCAGAACATCTAAAACATTATTGAATCTTTTATGTTCATCTAATTCAGGCAGCTTTTATAGAAAAACTCTATATGACTATCTAAAAATTGCCAGACAAAATTATATAATGACCGATATTTATGTTTCAACTAACTAATACAATGAAAAAACTACTTACATTTTCCATTTTTGTAATTTTTCTAGGATCCCTTAATGCGCAATTCCCTGGATTTGGTGGTAAAAAAGGGTCGAAAATAAAAGGTAAAATAACAGGCCAAATTGTGGACTCTCTAACCAATGAAAATATTGGGTTTGCAACAGTTGTATTGTCTAAGGCCGGTAAAACAAAAGAAATAAATGGTGTCCTAACAGAGGACGATGGAAAGTTTAAAATTACAGAAGTTAAAACAGGTAAATATGATGTCATCATATCATTCTTAGGATACAATGATAAAAGAATTTCTGATGTTGAGTTAACACCTAAAAATCCAGATTATGATTTTGGAAAAATTCAATTAACATCTACAGATTACCTTTTAGATGCTGTTGAAATAAAAGAAAAGAGATCACTTTTCGAATCTAAGGTTGATCGCATCGTTTTTAATGCAGAAGATGACTCTTCCATTGCTGGTGGTGACGCAACTGAGGTCTTAAGAAAGGTTCCTAACTTATCTGTTGATCTTGATGGTAATGTGTCCATAAGGGGTTCTCAAAATGTTAGAATACTTATCAACGGTAAACCATCGGGTATGTTTTCCAGCAATGTAGCAGAAGCACTAAAAATGTTTCCAGCAGATCAAATTAAGAAGGTTGAAGTAATTACTTCTCCCGGAGCAAAATATGATGGTGAAGGGAGTGCTGGAATCATCAATATTGTAACAAAAAAAGAAAACATTGAAGGAATTGCTGGCTCAGTCAATGCCTCAGCAGGAAACAGACAAAACAGTTTGTTCGCAAACCTTAATGTTGGAAAAGGTAGGTTTGGGTTTACAACGAGCGGTTCTATGTTTTACTCAATACCTGCTGACGCAAACAATTTCTTTCTACGCACTGACTTGAGCATGGCTGACACCTCGTATTATTATAGCGGGATAACAAATACTGCGAGACTTGGATTTAATGGCTCAGTTAGTGCCTTCTACGATTTTAATGCCTACAATGCTTTAAATTCATCGTTGACTCTGAGAGGCTTTGGATTTGACAGAGATGGTGCCAATAGTGGTCTTTTAGGAGGAAACTCCTTTCAAAGAACAACCTTCGGAAATACCTTGACAAGTGGCTATGACTGGAATACAGATTTTACCAAAAAATTTGAAGGAAATGACAAACAGGAATTAAGTTTTGCTATACAAGTTTCTGCAAACATTCAAAACCAGAACAATGAAGTTATAGATTTAGGCTCTATTTCTAGAAATGAAATTATAGAAAATGATGGTGACAATCTTGAACTCACGGGCCAAGTAGATTATGTTCACCCCATAGGAAAATCTAATAAAATAGAAATCGGAACAAAGGCAGTTATAAGGAATATAGATAGTGACTCCAAATTTCAACCATTTATTGACAATGCCTATGTCATTGATCTTAGTAGATCTAACATATTTCTTTATGATCAAGACGTTTATGCTGGTTATGCATCTTATAATTTCTTTTGGAAAAAATTAAATTTTGTCACAGGGTTGAGGTATGAAAGAACGGAGATAGGTGGAGCAGGCGCAGAAGACGCCCAAAACTTTACAAACAGTTATGAAAACTTTCTTCCAAATTTTGCGGTTTCAAAAACACTGAAAGGATTTAAGACTTTAAAGTTTAATTTCAGCAGAAGAATACAAAGACCAAGTCTTCAATTTATCAATCCATTTAGAAATACAACCGACCTTGGAAATATTACAGTTGGTAATCCTATAATTGAACCCGAGCTTACGAATCAGTATGAAATTGGGTACAACAGTAACCTACTGGGTTTTACTTTTTTCAGTACATTCTATTATAAAAAGACAACGGCTATAATTGAACAAATCACAATTTCAGATCAAAACCTATCTGTAAATACTTTTAATAATGTAGGAGAGAATAATTCTTTTGGAGTTAACTTATTTACCACAAAAAGTATTGGTCAATTCACGATTAGAGGCGGTGGTGATGTTTATACCTATAACGCTACAGGGATGATCCAAGGACAAGAAGTTTCTAACAGTGCCTTGTCTTATAGGTTGTTTACCAATGGAGAGTTTGCTTTCAGTGGAACATTAAAAGCTGACTTTTTTGGATTCTTTCAAGCGCCTAGTTTTACGCTTCAAGGAGAAAACCCTAGTTTTTCAATTTTTGGAATTGGTTTTAGAAAGGATTTCAAAAATGCAAGTTTAGGAATTCGAATCATAGAACCATTCGCTGAATTTAAAAGTTTTGATTCTGATATTACCGGTAATGACTTTAGGCAAACATCAAGTTTTCAAATTCCGTTCAGATCTATTGGTATAAATTTCAGATACAAGTTTGGGAAAGTCGATTTCAAGGAGAGAAGATCAAAAATCAAAAACTCTGATCAGAAACAAGGAGAAGGACAAAGTGGAGGACAGCAAGGAGGTGGCGGATCTGGTGGTATGGGAGGTAATGGTTAGAACTGGGTGCAGCTTTGTTTAACGGGTCGCTTCGCTCTACGGCGGCTTGAATAAACGGACGCTTTGATTTACGGTCGCTTTGATTTACGGGCGTTTCGCTCTACGGGCGCTTTGATTTGCGATTAAAATACGATTTGGGTTAGTTATCAATTTTAAACATACAAAAGGGCCGTATCTTACGATACAGCCCAATTATTATTTAAATATACTTTTTCCGTGGTTGTGTGATAGTTTCCTATCCGTACATTTTAGCTCTGTACTCAGCATTCAAAACCGTCTCTCTTCTAACAACAGATGGCTTCGTAAAGTTTTTACGTCGACGCAATTCTTTCAATAAACGCGTTTTCTTAAATTTTCTCTTATATCTTTTTAGAGCTCTATCAATAGATTCGTCTCCTTTTACGTTGATTATTAGCATGTTTACTTTCTAATTTGTTTTTAAATGCGGCTGCAAATATAGATTTATTTACCTTTAATTGCAATATCTATTCAATTTGTTGAAAACTATTTTCGTTAAAAAATGCTAAATGATTGAATTTTTAAAAGAATCCTGTGTAGAAAGCCTTTCTGAAGCTATTTCAGCAGAAAAAAACGGAGCAAACTTGATAGAATTGTGTGCCGAACTTAATGAAGATGGCCTTACGCCTTCGGCCAATCTTATTAAAGATGTGCAATCAAGCATCAAGATACCAATTAAGGTTATGATAAGACCTCGAAAAGGTGATTTTGAGTATTTGTCCAAGGATATCAAAGATATTCAAAAAGATATTAGAATAGCTCTTGAACTAGGTGTAGAAGAAATCGTATTCGGGGCGACTAAAAACAATGATCTTGATATAGATTTGATTAAAAATGTTGCCATTTGGGCGAAAAAAATGAAAATAACCATTCATAAAGCGATTGACACTGTAAGTAATCCTTTGGAAGATATAGAAAAGTTGAAAGCTATAACCAATGTGACCTCAATATTGACTTCAGGGCAAAGCAAAACGGCCTTTGAAGGATTGGAAATGTTGAAATTTATGAAAGAAGTATGTGGTGATGATATAAACCTTATTCCTGCAGGGAAAGTCACTGAAAGCAATGTTGAAAACCTTCATCAAATTTTGCAACTAAAACATTATCACGGACGTAAAATAGTTACTCTTGATTAGAGATCACACTTAAAAGAGTGTGATGATAAATGAAAAAAGACCAATTATATAAATATAATCGGTCTTCGAGATTGAGTAATTAAAATCTTCCAGTTTTTGGATGATTTAAATCCTATTAGACTGCTAATATATAAGAATATTTCTTTGCTAGATAGTATGTTATGTTTAATTTTTTCCACATAAAAGAAATGATAAACTCCTTAAGCTTTGAGCATATATTATAAAATAAAAAATGTAGTTTAATGGCAAAAAGTTGCCGTTTATCAATTATTATGGTTTTTTTAGGTAATTACATTGATTTTTTAGCAAGATGGTGATATTAGAGAGAATATTATATAGCAAGCCGAATTAGAAAATTCATTTTATAGCCCTAGGTGGTCATTACAAAATTGGAAATCATCGGGATCATTTGATGCTACAATTACTGTTTTAGTTTGAGCGTAATCAGCTATAATATCATACATCCATTGCTTTTTGATATCATCCAAAAACGAACTAGGTTCATCCAGAATCAATAACGGTGCTTGAGCAATAATTCCTAGGCCCAAGTACAATCTTTGCTTCATTCCCGAAGAAAAATTCTTTATTGATTGGTTTCTTTGCTTTTTAAGATCAACCAAATCTAAAAATTCATTAACATCGGTAATTTGTAGAGGTTTAAATTTCCCAAAATGCTCAAAAAACTCTATTGAAGTTAGTTCTTCATCAAGTTCTGAATAAGCAGCAACAATAGATAAGTATTTGTAAATATTATTTCGAAGAATAGGCTTGTTTTGAAAGTGGTATTTGATCGATCCTTTTGAAGGAGATAGATAGCCCGACAAAATTTGAATTAAAGTAGATTTTCCAGTTCCGTTAAGACCCGTTATAGACAATTTACTACCTGACTTAATGGTTTTGGAAAGATCTTTTATGACCCAACCCGATTCATATCTTTTTGAAATATTATCGAGTATAATTTCCATTACTCAGCATCGATTATACTTTGAAACCCGCGCATTAATCCTTTTTCAGAATTTCCAATAAACTCTAAAATTTGATCTCGTTCAGGACATGAATCAAAATTTGTATTTATATAATCAATCGCTTTGGAAATCGACCAGCCTTTTACAAATAAGATTCTATATATGTCCTGGATTCTATTTATTGCCTCTAATGTAAAACCCCGTCGTTCAAGTCCAATTCGATTGACACCAACATAAGACAATGGTTCTCGTGCAGCTTTTACATATGGTGGTACATTTTTACGTACCAAACTACCGCCTGTGATATATGAATGACTGCCGATATTAACAAATTGCTGGATTGCTGTCATTCCACCAATACCAACATGCTCTCCAATTATGACATGACCTGCCAAGTTAACGGCATTGGCAATGATACAATTTTTTTTAACGTGGCAATCATGTGCTACATGAACGTATGCCATAAGCAAGGTATTGGACTCGACTACCGTCTTTCCATAAGCTTTAGTGCCTTTATTTATAGTACAACACTCTCTAATCATCACATTATCTCCTATCTCAACAAAAGTATCTTCTCCAGCATATTTAAGATCTTGTGGGTCAGCTCCTATAACTGCGCCTGGAAATATTTTACAATTCTTTCCAATAGTTACATTGCTGTAGATTACAACATTGGACCCTATCCATGTTCCTTCTCCAATTTTTACGTTCCTGCCGATTGAAGCAAAGGAATCTATTTTTACATTTTCAGCGATTGTTGCTGACTCATGGATGTGCGTTAATGGAAATCTTGACATTAAGTTCTTTTAATAATCTGTGCGGTAAGTTCACCTTCAGAGACGATAGAATCTCCAACATACGCTATACCCTGCATGTGGACAATTCCTCTACGAATAGGAGATAAAAGCTCCATTTTTAATACAATAGTGTCACCTGGTCTTACAATTTTTTTGAATTTAACACTGTCCATTTTCAAAAAGTAAGTGTCCCAATTCTCAGGGTCATCTACCTGTGACAATGCCAATATACCGCCTGTTTGTGCCAATGCCTCCATTTGAAGAACACCTGGAAAAACTGGATTACCGGGGAAGTGCCCTTGAAAGAAACCTTCATTTCCTGTTACATTTTTCAAACCTACTACTTTCTCTTTACTAAGCTCCACGATTTTGTCAACCAATAAAAATGGATATCTATGTGGTAATAATTTCTTTATCGACTCATGATCATATAAAGGTTCTTTATTATAATCAATGACAGGCTTGCCTCTTAATTTCTTAACTTTTTGAAATTCATCACGAAGGAATTTTGCAAAAGCAACATTACCTGTGTGACCTGGTCTCTTTGCAATAATCCTACCTCTAATAGGCTTTCTTAATAAGTATAAATCACCAAGTAGATCCAATAGCTTGTGTCTAGCAGGCTCATTTGGGAACTGTAACTTCAAACCATTTAAAATACCATTGTCAACAAGCACATCTTCTTGAACATTAAATTTACTAGCCAACGCTTTTATTCTTTCTTGAGAATAATCTTCATGACCAAATACTATAGCATTGTCAACTCGACCTCCTTTTATAACACCTTGATTGAACAGTTCTTCCAATTCATTTACAAATACAAAAGTCCTAGATGGTGCAATTTCTGTTGAGTAATCAATACTATCATTATAAATGGCAACTTGTCTTCCTACTTTTGAACTGTACTCAATAATTGAAGTAATCTCAGAGCTTTCATCTGGACCAATTGGCAGGTATGTATATTCAGAGCCGCTTTTGGGATCAATAAAATTAAAAGTTTGTTGCAATTCAATAACTTCTTGATCATCATCCAGGTCAACCACTCCAGCTTCAGTTATTGCAGTTACAAAAGCTTGTGCGCTACCATCCAAAATTGGAATTTCTGGACCAGATAACTCAACCAATACGTTATCAATATTAAAACCTCTAAGAGCTGACAATAAATGTTCTATTGTATGCACAAAAATGTCACCTTTCTTAATTGTAGTACTTCGATATGTTGAATCTACATTTGAAATTGATACAGGAATTTCAGGCGCATTTTCAAGATCAATTCTTTTGAAAATAATGCCTTTTCCTACTTCTGCTGGTTTGCACTCTAATTTTACAAACTCTCCTGTATGTAAACCAATTCCTTCAAGTCTAAAGCTGGTTGCTATTGTTTTTTGCCTCATATTATCTAGCTAGGACCTTTAAGATCCTTTATCGTTTTTTCCAATTCCCTGATTCGAGATTCAAGGTCGGGTAAATTCTTGTATATAGCAAAGGATTTTAGATAATTATTATACTCAATTGCTGGTGTGCCATACCACTTAGTGCCTTCTTTCTTAACGGTTTTGGTCATCCCACTTTGTCCTTGTATCAAGGTTTTGTCAGCAATACTTATATGTCCAACAATAGCAGTTTGTCCCCCAACTTGGCAATTGGCTCCCAATTTTGTACTGCCAGCAATGCCAGCTTGTGCCGCCATCACTGTATTCTTACCTATTTCAACGTTATGAGCAACCTGTATTAAGTTATCTAGTTTTACACCATCCCTTATAACAGTTGATCCCATTGTTGCCCTATCGATTACTGTATTTGATCCGATTTCGACATCATCTCCGATTACAACATTTCCGATTTGAGGTATTTTTTTAAAGCTTCCATCCTTCAATGGTGCAAAGCCAAAGCCATCAGAACCAATTATCGCATTGGCATGAATGATACAATTATCCCCAATTAAGCAATCTTTATAAATCTTGACACCTGGGTAAATGATACAGTTTTTTCCAATTCTAACATTTTCACCAATATAGGCATGGCTTATTAATTGAGTACCCTCTCCTATTTTTACTTTATTTGCAACAACACAAAATGGCCCAATTGTACAATTGTCATGAACAAAAGAACTTTTTGATATTGAAGCAAAATCAGAAACTTCATATTCTGATTTTAAGCTATTTCCAAAAATATTTAGCATATCCGCCAAGGAGGCGTAAATGTTGTCGACTGCAATGGTTGGCACATCAAAATCTATGTTCTGCCATTCTTTAGAAACCAAAATTGCTGAAGCATTTGTGCTTTTTGCTTTATTTAGATATTTATCGTTGGATAAAAATGTGATATGACCTTCTTGAGCCGATTCTAAACCAGAAGCACCTTTGATAACAATATTACCATTTCCATTGACCTTACCGCCAATTTGCTCTGCAATCTTTTCAACTGTTATTGTCATAAGGTATAAATATTAACTCGAAGTATAATTTAATGTAAAAGTGTTAATTCCATCTCACATCGCATAATTAATAATGCAATTTCTATACCACCATAATTAATATTGCTTAGACGTACGTCATACAATTTAATTATTAACAAATGTCGGTATTAAAACGTATCCGTGGCTCAATTTATTTAATTAAACAATGTCGTTGTTGACATTTACCTCAACAATTCAGCTGATTTAAGCAAATATATGCAATCCTGTCTTTATTCTTGGAATATGAAAGTACAACTTTAGTCCTTTTGTTACATCAAGCAAATAATCAAGTTATGAATGCAGTAAATCATTTGATTATTAACTCAATTTGAACCACTTTTGCAGAAAATGAATACGTTTGTATAACAAGAAAATAATTATAGGAACAAGAGGTAGTAAATTGGCACTTTGGCAAGCTTATAATCTGCAAGATAAACTATCATCCATTGGACAAGAATCAGAATTATTGATCATCAAAACCAAAGGTGACAAAATTCAAGATTTATCATTCGATAAGATAGAAGGCAAAGGTTTTTTCACCAAAGAGATTGAAGATGCTCTTTTGGATAGAAGTATTGACATTGCTGTACATTCGTTGAAGGATTTACCTACTAACCATCCTGAAGGACTCGTTATTGCGGCTTTATCAGAAAGAGAAGACTGTTCAGATTTACTAATAATAAATCAGGATGCATTGAATGTAGATGAGGTTCTTTCATTGAAAAAAAATGCAGTTGTTGGCACATCATCTGTACGAAGGAAATCTCAAATATTATCTCTAGCACCTCAAGTTACCGTCAAGGATTTGAGAGGAAACGTACCAACCCGAATCGCCAAATTGGCTGATGGAAATTATGATGCTATAATTTTAGCAAGCGCAGGTATCAATAGATTAGAAATAGATTTATCGGAATTTAAAACTATAAGATTAAATCCAGTAGAATTTGTACCTGCTCCTGCGCAAGGAGTCATTGCATATCAGGTCAATGAAAAAGATCCTGAACTTAGAAAACTGCTGATTAAGATTCATCAAAAACAGGTCTCAAAAGCAACAAACATCGAAAGGAAGGTATTAAACCTCATGGAAGGTGGATGTCAAATGCCTTTAGGAGTTTATTGCAAAATTGATAAATCGGGATACTACCATGTTTATGCTTCACTAAGTACTCATCCTAATGAGGAATTGAAACGTGTCAATATCTCAAGAAACACAAATCAAAATTTAGCTGAAGATATCGTTCAGCAATTAAAAAACAATTGAACTCAATAGTGTATGTATTTAATATTCGATGCTTCTGGAATAGATAAACCTAAAAGTTGGAAAGCCCCATTTTCAGATACATTTGCATGGCCGAGAATGATACACCTTTCATGGATAATTCTTGATAAAGAATTAAAACCTATAAATGATTACGATCATATAATTATCCCTGAAGGCTTCAGTTTCAATAGCGACATTGCCAAAAGGTGTCACATTGATCAAGAAGATATAGACACCAAAGGTGCACCATTAGATAAGGTCTTAGAAGCATTTGACAAAAGTCTTCAAGATGTTCAGTTTATACTTGCACACAATCTTAATTTTAGTGAGAATGTTGTTGCAGCAGAGTTTTTAAGACGAGGTATTAGTCATTCTCTTTTTAGAAAAGAAAGTTTTTGCTTAATGCAAGAAAGTACATTTTATTGTAAACTTCCAGGCAAAGGTGGTGGTTACAAATGGCCAACTTTAAGTGAATTGCACAGCATCATATTTAATAAAGCATATTCGCCACCTAACAATGCAAGAGCAGATGTTATTGCGGCAACACGATGTTTTAAAGCCTTAATGATGGGCCGACAATTGGAAGACTTATTTGATGAGGAGGACTAGTTTTTATCCGAAGAACCTGGTTTGCTTTGAAGTGATTTAAAACTATGAATTTATTTATCTCTCGAAAATTATCACAAGACTCATTATTTCATTCGTTTGTAAATGAAGGAATAGAGATATATGATGAGAGCTTAATAGATTTCACAGCCATTCCATTTACAAAACCCAAAACAGATTGGATATTTTTCTACAGTAAAAAAGGCATTGATTATTATTTTGAAAATCTTGATTTTGATCCCTCTCAAAGTTATGCTGTATTGGGGTCAGCAACAGCTTCTTATTTTAATATAAAAACAAATCATTCCGCAGATTTTATTGGAAACAACAATGCAGAACAAATCGCTGAGAAGCTGAAGAAAACTATAGATGGCGATTCGATCACATTTATAAAAGCAATAAACTCCATTGAAAGTGTAGAAAATCATCTGCAAGAATCGTACAAAAGTCAGGCTTTAGCTATTTATAACAATTGCATAAAAAACGTTGAAGCCATCAAGTCAATGAGAATTCCATCATGCGATATAGTAGTTTTGACAAGCCCAATGAATGCCAGAGCTTGGTTTGACTACAAATCTTATGCAAATGAAAAAGTCATAGCAATTGGAAAAACCACTGCCTTTGAAATAAAGTCAATAATAAACAAAGACGTTCCTTATTGTAAGCATCCCTCAGAAAGTGCATTATTCCAATTGGTAAAAGATAATCTATAATAAGGCATTCTAATCAGAATTAGAAATGCCATTAGAAAGTTCCCCCTTTAACTTAAAGCATCATAAATACGGTTAAAAATCTCTGGCAAATCCCCTAATCCGTTTACTTTTTTAGAAATACCAACTTTATCGTAAAAATCATAAACAGGGCTTGTTTTTTCATTGTATTGATCTATGCGCTGTCTGATTGTTTTTTCATCACTGTCATCAACTCTACCCGAAGTTTTACCTCTTTCAAGAATTCGCCTTATGATTTCTTCATCATCAACATCAAGTGCAATAAGATGGGTTACTTTGGTTCCTCTAGAATCTAACATTTTATCTAAAGCCTCAGCTTGAGCTATTGTACGTGGAAATCCATCAAGAATATATCCATTGGGATTTTTACTCGTATTCAGTTTATTTTCAAGCATTCCAATTGTCACTTCATCGGGCACCAAATTCCCTTTATCCATAAAAGCCTTAGCTTTCATACCCAGAGGTGTATTGTTGCCTATTTCATATCGAAATAAGTCGCCTGTTGAAATATGTGTTAAGTCAAATTTCTCGACTATTGTTTTAGCTTGCGTCCCTTTTCCTGACCCCGGAGGTCCAAATAAAATTAAATTAATCATTTATAGTAAAATCCTTTTCGCCTATTGTAATGAATTTGTTTAACAAATGCAATAATTGGCAATTTATAATTGAAAATGCTTCGAAATGGTGGGTTATATCACTCTCTTAATCGTAGAAACCTTATTTCTCCAATACGTAGAGCGTTTTACATCCTCTAATATAACACCTTTCGAAGTAGTGGAGTGAATAACCCAAGTAGACTTTTTGTCTATTTTATAAATAATTCCGACATGATTTACTTTTCCAGATCTCTTAAAGAAAATTAGATCTCCTGGTAAAGCATCTTTGGATTTAATAGTTTTTCCTTGTTTGACTTGAGACCTTGAAGAAGCTCCTAGTTTAATATTTAATGCCTTATTAAATACATATTGTGTAAATCCTGAGCAATCAAATCCTTTAGGTGTTTTACCACCATATTTATATTTGGTATTGACCAATGATTTGGCAGTTTTAGCAATTGCCATCCTTTTGGACGTTTTGGGACTGATTGAAGAATCAACAGTCGGGGTGGACATCAGAATTACAAAAGACAATAAAATTTGCAGCATTTTTGAGTGTTGAATGTTAAACTAAACGTTTAATTAACGTTTTTTAGTTGGTTTTAGTTTAGTTAGTTAATATGCATTAAAAAAGCCCGGCAATTATTCATTGCTGGGCTTTATATATAACAAATATTATTCCTTTTTAATATGTCTTTATTCTGCAGGTGCTTCTTCTTCAGTAGCATCTACTCTACCAGCGTCACCTGCGGCGGCACTCTTAAGAGCTCTTGGAACTTCAACAATAGCAACGGGAATATTCTCGTTAGCCATTATCTCGATATTTTCATTTTTTTCAATATCCTTAACTTTTACAGATGATCCAAGTTCTAAATTAGAGATATCAATAAACAATTCGTTTATCATATTCTTAGGATCAACTTTAACTTTCACTTTTCTCATAGATTGTAAAAGTTTTCCACCGCCTTTAACGCCGGGAGAAACACCTTTGAATCTTACAGGGATATCAACTTTCAATTTTCTACCATCTTCAATAGCTAAGAAATCGATATGTTGAATCTCATCAGTTACCGGATGATATTGAACACTCTTCACAATTGATTTTATTGATTTGCCATCAATATCCAAATTAGCAATTTTGAATTCAGGTGTATATATTAATCCTTTAACTTCATTTAAAGTCGTAGAAAAGTTTTCATTTATATCTCCACCATACAAAACAGCAGGGATTTTACCTTCTTTTCTAATTGATGCTGCTTTTAAATTAGCATCTCTTTTTTCGCATTTAACCGATACAGTTTCCATCTCAGTGTATTTTTTACTATTAACGTTGAGCAGTTGCTCATTTTCTAAAAGGAGTGCAAAGATAGATAATATTTACTTATCTACAATGTTATTTTTCAACAAAAAGAGCTGAAATTGACTTAAATTCATGTGTATTTCGTATTGCTTTGCTAAAAAGTTTAGCGCAAGACAAAACTTTTATCTTTTTTGACTTCTGTTTTAACGGAATTGTATCCGTAACATAAAGAGCCTCAAGTACCGAATTATCAATATTTTCGTACGCATTTCCGGATAATACAGGATGAGTTGCCAAAGCCTTTACACTATTTGCACCTTTATCCAATATCGCCTGAGCCGCTTTACAAAGAGTACCCGCTGTATCAACCAGATCATCAACCAAAATCACATCTGCCCCTTTTACTTCTCCAATTACGGTCATACTTTCCACCTTATTCGCCACTTTTCTTACTTTATCACAAATTACAAGGTCTCTTTGAAAGTATTTAGCGAAGCTTCTTGCTCTTTTCACACCACCAACATCTGGAGATGCAAAAATCACATTTGACATATCTTGTTCAGCCAAAAAAGGCATAAAAATAGCCTCACCTTTTAAGTGATCAACGGGAATATCAAAAAATCCTTGAATTTGATCAGCATGTAAGTCCATGGTCACAATTCGGTCTGCACCAGCAGCTTCTAGTACATTGGCAATCATTTTTGCTGAAATCGGAACCCTGGGTTTGTCTTTACGATCTTGCCGTGCATAGCCAAAATAAGGAATTACAGCTGTAATATAACCAGCAGATGCTCTTTTGGCAGAGTCGATCATCAAGAGCAATTCCATCAAATTGTCAGAAGGCGCTGTAGTAGATTGGATAAAAAATACATAAGATCCACGGACTGACTCCTGAATTACAGTCTGCATTTCTCCATCACTAAATTTATTGACTTTCAGATCACCTAGAGGCTCTCCATAATAATCAGCAATTTTCGAAGCCAACACACCAGTGTTTGTGCCAGCAAAGAGTTTAACATCAACCATTTTGTTACTAGATTAATTTGACGCGAAAATACAGAAAGTGAATATAATTAGTAACAAATTGTATCAACACATTGTTAATAACCTATTAAACCAATAAACTATCAAAAATACTAATCAAACAACTGTCGCTTGGATATTGCTTTTCTTTTTAAGTTTAATCTGGGGAAGTTCTTTTATACTAATCAAAAAGGCACTGATCAGTTTTGAGCCATTGCAAGTAGGAACAGCACGAATTGCGATTTCATTCATAGCTTTTATTCCACTACTTATAACTCAATGGAGTAGTATTCCAAGAAACAAATGGCTTCCCTTAATAGTAGTAGGATTTTGCGGTAGTGCCTTACCTGCCATTCTATATGCTATTGGTCAAACGCATATTCCAAGTGGCATTGCTGGAGTCCTTAACAGTATGACACCTATTTTCACCCTATTACTGGCACTTGTGATTTTCAAACAAAAATTTAGAAATAAACAAATACTGGGTATTGTTCTTGGTTTCAGTGGGACTGTTGTATTATTCTTTATTAAAGAAGATGGCAACGAGGTTTTTGCCTACTTCTACGCCTTTCTTATTATTCTAGCCACAATTTTTTATGGCATAAGTGCAAATACTGTAAAAACATATTTAACTGATTTAAAACCTTTGGTAATAAGTGTGGTTTCGTTTTCAATTATTGGCCCACTAGCTCTGTGTTATCTGTTAACTACAGATTTTATTCAAACCATTGGAAGTCATCCTCAAGGCATACAATCATTTTCAGCATTAATTGTTCTTTCTCTAATTGGAACATTTGCAGCTAACATTTTATTTTTCAAACTCATACAAATTACCGATGCTGTATTCTCGACTTCAGTCAGTTTTCTAATTCCATTTGTGGCTTTATTTTGGGGGTTTATTGATGGGGAGCCGCTTGGTTTATTCCATGTTTTGGCGTTGGTTTTGATACTGGGAGGGATATTTTTGATTCGGAAGAAAGAGAAACGATAGTTTCAATACTAATCAGGATTAAAAATTACCTTTTTGTGGAATCAAAAAACTTAAAGTCAAGATTAGATTACAAGTTAAATTACAAGACTAGATTACAAGATTAGATTACAAGATTAGATTAGAGGCCATACAATATCTCCAAAAAAGCTTCCAGTTTATTTGGCTCTAACCACCTTGTCACAATGACCAAATCTTTTTCTTGATCAATTACTATATAATTACCTCCGAATCCTGCCGCATAAAATATCTTTTCACTAAATTTTTCCATGTGACGATCACCGGGTTTGTTTAACCACCACATATAGCCATAGTTGGAATTGGCTAAAGACGGTTGAGTAGCTTTTTTGATCCAAGAAGAATCTAACAATTGAGTGCCTTCCCATTCTCCATTATTAAGGAAAAGCAAACCAAATCTTGCTTGATCTTTTGTGCTTATAAACATACCTCCACCTGAATGTCCTCCACCGCTAACTGATTGCATTTGTACGCCATCAACATTTACCCAACTGTTATCATATCCGTACCACCGCCATGTTGTACTCGCGCCAATCGGATCTAATATTTTTTCTTTTATTACCATTGGCAAAGGCTTGCGCCAAACTTGTAACAATGAATAAGCAAGTAAATTAACGCGGACATCATTGTATTCAAAAACTGATCCTGGTTCATTAAACTCACGCATTTTCCAATCGTCAATACCACCTTCCTTTGGAGGCCTGTCTGCCCAATCATAACCTCCCCATAATTGACCAGACCAATCTGAAGATTGCGTTAACAAATGATACCATGTTATTTTCGAATTGTGGCTGCCGCCAAAATAGCCATCCCAAATATGTTGACCAACTGGATCGTTGATGTCTTTAATAAGATTATTTTGAAGAGCCAATCCAGCCACGGTTGAAAGATAACTCTTTGTCACGCTAAAGGTCATATCCACTTTCTCAATATCCCCCCATGAAGCAATCAAATAACCTTTATGTAAAATCATACCTGCTGGGCCACCTCTTTTTTTTGTAGGTCCTAATATTTTGTGGAAAGGTTCATATTCAAAGCCCTTTAGGATGGCTTGTCTCAAATCTTTGGATCCAGAATATTCATTATCATTCACAAACTGAATGGCTTTGTCAATATTATTTTGATCCCACCCTATTTCTGAGGCTTGCTTTTGAGTCCAATCTGCATTTTGCTTTGGGAAATAATATTGGGCTTGAACTGAAAAAGATAAGAAGAGAAAAATGATAAAAGAAGAGATTATTGATGTGTTCATGAATTAAATATACAAAATAAGTTACAAGAGCCCCGCTCTGACAGAGCGGAGCTCTTGTAATCAAGAACTTCCTCACTCTACATAAACTACTCTTTTTCAACATTTTGAGAGCTCCGCTCTGTCAGAGCTTATCTCTGCCAAAACAAAATTTCATATAACTTACTTAACAATCTTATGCATAAAAACTTGATGCATAAGGTTTTTATGTATATATTTGAAACTATGAATGCAAAACTATTTAGAGGAAGCCTAGATACTATTATTATCAAATTGCTATCAGATCAAAATGAAATGTATGGTTATGAAATCACACAAAGGGTCAAAGAACTGACTTCGGGTGAATTTAAAATAACCGAAGGTGCTCTATACCCAGCTTTACATCGATTAGAAGCCAAAGGACTTTTAGAAACATCCAGTCGAAGCATAGGCAACAGGATCAGAAAATACTATCGGCTCACCGAAAGTGGTGAAACTGAAGTGAGTTCAATTCTTTTTGAGATGGACCAATTTATTCAAACCATGCAATTGTTGATGAATCCAAAACTAGCCAAATCATGAACAACAACCAAGCTCAACTGGATTCAAGTGAAATTCAATTTCTCATGGATTATACTGAGAAGCATAATATTGTATACAAAGATGTACAACTTGAGCTTGTAGATCATTTGGCATCTGCTGTTGAAGATATTAGGTCTGAAGACAAAGAGATAACTTTCAACAGAGCACTTTACGACTATACAGGAACACTTCCTGTAGATTTCTACTATCGCTTTATTGAAAACAAATCAAAAATATTGACAAGCTTTTGGAGAAGAAAATTTGGAAAATATATTCTTAGATTTTTCACTATTCCTAGGTGTTTTGTAACCATTTTAATATTTCTACTCTACTACAGATTATTTTTCATTTTATCGAGTGACCATTACTTAATGCTTTATGCCATTTCGTTAATAGCAATGCTTTTTTCAATTTTCAAATACCAAAATTACAAACTGAGAAATATAACAAATTATCTCGTTATAGAGACCTACCGAAATGGCTCATCTCTATTTTTTATCATGTTTTTTTGGATACCTAGTTTTTTTGTTGGCCAAATTTATCAGCATAGTTTAGAAAACAAAACTGGAGTAATTCTTTATTCTGCAGGCGCTACCGCAATGATAATTTATACATATGCTAGCAGCATTGTTTTCCCAAAAATGCTACAGGATGATTTGAATAAAAAATATGCTCACTTAAACATATCATTGGCTTAGCATGAAGAACAAATCAAAAGTACAACTAACAGACAAGCAAGTCAAAGAACTATTTGACTACACAGATCGCATGCATATTAAATATAAAGATGTACAATACGAAATTGTAGATCACATTGCCTCTGGAGTTGAAGACACATTGGCTGCTAATAATAAACTGACTTTTAATAAAGCTTTATATAATTATGCTGGAACTTTACCAATGCGTTTTTTCAATGATTTGATAGAAGAAAAAGAAAAGGCATTAACTCAATTTTGGAATAGAAAATTCGGAAAGTACTTATTAGGTTTTTTAAATATCCCAAGAATAATTGCATCTGGTCTATTGTACTTTATTTCTTACAACTTAATACCATTTCTAAATTTTGGTGTGTTCACTACTTTGGTTTTATTCATAATATTTACACTCATAGAATTTGTTGGGTTTCCGGGAGACAAATTAATAGCCGATTTAGATACAGACTATTTGGTAATAAAAACATACAACAAAACTATTTTATCATTAGCATTTGGATTCTTTGGAATGAATTTTTACCTAATAGTCTTAGAATTTGATCTATTAATGAGTCAATCGTGGGGACTTGCAGTAATCGCTTTTGCAGTAACATCAATTACCTTGTTTTCCTACTCTGTAAGATATGTTTTTCCAAAAATGTTAAAAGCAGAAATTGAAACAAAATATGCACACCATAATATAAATTTGGCATGAGCAAGAATTTAACAGCAAATGAAGTTAATGGCTTATACTACTATTTGCAAGCCCATGGCATTCCATATAAAGATATCCAAAATGAGGTAGTTGATCATTTAGCGACAGGAATAGAAGAAACAACTTTAAAAAATGAAACTGATAGTTTTTCAAAGCAATTGTATGATTATATAGATACACTTCCCAATAATTTTTTCAAGGATTTCCTAATCCAAAAAAGAAAAGTGTTGACAAAATTGTGGTGGACCAGATTCAAAGAAGGGTTTACATTCAATGTAATAATTGTATCTATAATTCTATCTACTGTTATTCATTTATTCATTGAAAACTTAATAGCGAACGGCTTTTTTGTTTATAACTTTTTTGCTTTTTTAACCCTCCAGATCATTATACAAAGTTTCACCTTTTACTTTGCATATAAAAAAAGTAAAAAAGTAAACGCAGAAAAATATTTATCAATAATGCATTACACTTCTGTTACTTCGATAATTTTTTCGATTGTAGTTAATAGTGCCTTAATTTTGATATATATTACATATTCAAAATCACTGAATGCATCTTTTAGTATTATAACATTGTCCTTATTACTATCTAGCATTTATATCATTGCATTCCATTTCCCCAAAAAACTTGAATCTGACCTCAAAGATATTATTCCTCAAATCCAAAAATTGAGCATATTAAAGTAAATGAATTATCAAATGAAGAGGTAAAAAAACTGTTTGCTTTTGTCAGAAGTAAATATGTTTATTTCATAGATGTGCAGCACGAATTGGTTGATCATTTGGCTTGTGATATTGAAGAACTACAAGTCAAAGATGAGAATAATAGTTTTGAAAAAGCATACGCTAAATATCCTATTACTGGATTTACCAATCTGAAAGACGCTAAGGTCAAAGCAATGAACAAATACTGGGGACGGATCTATTGGCAGTACATTAAGGAGTATTTTACGCTTCCCAAAGTTTTAATTTCAATTATGCTATTTTGGTCTTATTTCAAATTATTCTCACTTTTTGAAGGCAGAGCTGCGATACCATTTTTCATTTTTGGATTTGTTATTTCGATTTACAATTCTATTTGGTTACACAAAAAATTTAAGACAAAAGAAAACAACAAATACCTTGTGATAAATTCTTTCATTGGCCTTTTTGGAGGGATTTATTTTATACCAATTATGATTGGATCAAATTTTGGCAATGGACTTGCCATGGCAAACTATAGCCTTAATGCCATTGTAGGCTTAACAATTGTCGCCACATATATGACACTAATTTCACATGCTTCTTTTTACTATTTTCCAAATAGACTAGAATCAGAATTGAAAAATAAATATCCTTATATCCAATTTCAATAACAATGAAATATTTAAAATTTTACCTGAAATTATTTCTATCATTTGGTATACCCTTCAGTATAATATTGGGTATCGCCAAATATATAGAAACCGTTGCCTTTAATTGGCAATACATGTTATTCATGGGTATTGGATTTGGCTTACTCATGTCATTATTTTTAGGTACTTTTCACATAACTATGGTCGAAGATGAATTGAAAAAAGGAAACTATACTGTGTTGAATTTACATAGTCAAAATAAAATCATAGAATGCCATTTGTCCATTGAAGAAATCTATGAACTGCTAAAAGAAAAATATGATTTCAAGCATATCATCTTAAATAAAAATGAAAATATAATCAAAGCAAAAATTGGTATGTCCATGCAATCGTGGGGTGAAAAAATGGGTATCAGCAAATTGGCTAACTCTCAGACAGAATATCAAATCAAAAGCACTCCTTTACTATTTTCAACCTTGGTGGACTTTGGCAAAAACATTAAGAATATCAATCAAGTTATTGAAATTATACAGGATGGAAAGTAGGATCCTAACTCAAATTAAAATCCGAAAAATCTATCAATTTGTACAACAAAATGGAGTGCCTTACATTGATTTACAACATGAACTTGTTGACCATATTGCAGGTGGCATTGAAGCAACATGGACCGTGGATAAAACCAAGACATTTAATCAATGTTTATACGAGAAGTATGATAAATTTAAATTTGAAAACGAAAAAAATATCCTGTATCAAACTTCGATAAAATCCTAAAGGAAAGAACTAAAGCACTTGAAAAGTATTGGACTAATAATGTTATTAAGTATCTAAAAGAATTCTTTAGACTGCCGCTTATTATAATTACACTTTTACTTTTTGGAGGCATCATACTGGCATTTCAAAATGGGGAAGCAAAACTATTAGGAGCTTTATTAGCCTTTTCAGTATTATTCATATTATTATTGTCTGGTATTTTTTATTTCAAGTATAAAAAAGAATTCAACGAATATCTCGCTATCAGATCATTTGTTATGTTTTACTTTAATATACTCTTTATGACTCCTTATTCCTTGATGGCTATAATTCAACCATTTACAAGTCAAGAATTCATAATAAACAATACACCAGTACATTTAATTTTAAGCGCCTTACTAAGCTTTTGGATAATCATTGTCATTGGGTCAGTTACAACATTTCCCACCATCTTAAAAAGGGATGTTATGAAGCAGTTGAACATTAGACTTGCTTAACGTAACAACGAATAAGAAGTTAGACTAAACGTTATACCACTTTTTATACTCGACATAATGCTTTGAAGTACCTTCTATATAAATCTGAGCCGTAACTTCATCAATCGCTTTTAGTTTTTTTGCAGGTACTCCAGCATAAATGTATCCAGACTCTATCTTCATTCCGGATGTTACCAAAGCACCAGCCGCAATTATTGTATTAGAAGGAATAATGACATCATCTAAAATGATTGCGCCCATTCCTATCAGTACGTTAGGCTCAATATGGCAACCATGAATAATGGCTCTATGGCCCACACTTACATTGTCACCTAGTACAGTGTCTCCCCTACCCACTGTACCGTGCACCATTGAACCATCTTGGATATTTACATTGTTGCCTATAATGATTTTATTACAGTCACCTCTAATGACAGTCTGAAACCAAATGGAACATTCTTTACCAATGACAACATCACCTGTTACCGTAGCGTTATCTGCAACCCATGAAGTATCATCTATATGCGGAGTGATTCCTTTTACTGTAATAATATTTCTAATCACTTATCTGTTTTTTGACTAAGAGGTGTCAATTTATATCCAGATTCTTTAAGTAGGTGAATGACACCATCTTTTCCACCTAAATGACCTGCTCCAACAGCAAAAAAAGTAGAGGCCTCAGCCATTTTATCTGACATTACTGGAATCCAGTTTTTATTTCTTTGATAAAGTAAAATATCTTCATATCCTTGTATTCCAGCTTCTTCTTCGCTCATACTAGATACCATTTTGTTGATATCTTGAGATGTATACATGGCGATCATTTCTTTAAACATATCATTTTCAGCATCTGAGGATCTGATAGTTTCTAATAACATATCTGCTTGAGCCTGATATGGAATAGAATCAAAAACACTAATTTGAAATTCTAAAGTTTCTAAACCATCTACATCTTTATTACTGTCTTGGCACAATTCATACAATTCCATTTCGTAAGATTTGACATCCGAGTCTCCTCCTAATCCCGCACCGAATTCAACATCCCCACTTGCAAAAACAGTCAAGAACATAGGCTTTATTTTTTCCAAGAAAAACATTGGAATGCCCATATCTTTAAAATGATCTTTAACAAATCTATAATCTTCTTCAGAGTAAAAATCAGCCAATGTTTGATTGTCTTTCATAAATGCTTTTGTGATCATTCCCATTTGTGCAGAGACATCAAACATATCATCTAGATCAACTTCGAATGCAGCTTTTTCTGAATCATCAAGAGCTGCCAATGTTCCTTTGGGCCAATAGAAGTTTTCCTTTTTAATCATATGAATTGTCCCAAAAAGATAGGATGACTTTGTCAAACCATTTCCTTCAATTTTCCAAAGCAATGCATCTTCTAGATCGTAATTTACAACTTCTTCTTTTAAAGACGCAGACTGATCATCAAGTGACTTCTGAGTTGATTTACAAGAAAAAACGAAAACCAATAAGGTTAGAAAAAATAGATTCTTATGTAATCTCATTTATAATTTTATTTATTTCTTTTAGAATATATTTTTGCCATTAAAAGCGCGCCAGCCACGGATACATTTAGTGACTCAACTCTGCCTGATCCTTCAATACGAATAATGGCATCGGACATTTGAACAATCTCTTTTGACGGCCCCTTACCTTCTGAACCCAAAACCAATGCAATAGGTTCTTCAAAGTTGATTTTTTCAGACGTGTCTTCTCCTAAGTCTGCAGTTAATATCTGCAAACCAAAGTTTTTCATTAAAGCCAATGCCTGGGTAAGACTCGCTTCTTTACAAATAGGAATATCTTTAATAGCACCAGCTGAAGACTTATAAGCAAAACTGTTAATCATCGCCGTGCGTTTGAGTGAAACAACAATAGCATCCATATCAAACCAAACAGCAGATCGTGCCAGTGCACCAATATTTCGCACATCTTCAATACCATCCAACACTAAAATTGTAGGTACTTTCCCTGCTTCATACAAATGAGGTATAATATCCTCTATGGACCAGTATTTTACCAATGACAATTGAGCTACCAATCCTTGATGATTGGCATTTGGTGCTAAAGTTGACAGTTTTTGCCTCGGAACATATTGCAATGGAATGTTATGTTCTTTTGATAATTTTCTAATTTCTTTTTCGACTTCACCCCTGAGACCATTGTCAATCCATATTTTTTCAATGGTATTGTTATCATCAATGGCATCCAAGATCGGTTTTCGGCCTATTATTAAAGTGTCTTTTTCCATAAAAGGGCTAAAACTAAGTATTGTTTAAGAATATTGCTAAAAATCAAGGCTATTTGCCTGCTTTAAGCGCCTAAAGTTCAAATGATATGCGATTTAATCATATTTAAATCGAATAATATTTATAGAAATTAGACAATTGGAATTAATAGTTTAGTAAACAACTAGAATCCACGACCTATTAAAAACCCATTTTAATTGTGTAAAGTGTCTTTTAAACATACAATTCAAAACATTCTAAGTTTATATATTGTTTTATATTCACGCTAATTAAAAAATCAGACACTATGAAGTTAATAAAGGCATTTTTTATGCTATCCATTTTGATTCCGTCTTTTATGTTTGCTCAAACAACTAAAAGAACAGTTGGAGACCAATTCTTAATAAAAAACCATGAAAAATTAGAGCTATCTGATTCTGATCTTGGCAATTTGGTAATTTCAGATATGTACGCCACCAAACATAATGGTGTGACGCATATTTATTATCAGCAAACTAGAAAAGGTATACCCGTGTACAACGCTCTTTTAAATTTAAACATTACAAAAGAGGATAAAATGTTGTTTCACGCCAACACTTTTGTCAAGGATTTAGATAAAAAAATCAATACATCTAGAGCAATTGTTACAGCAGATTTCGCTGTAATGTCATTGGCCAGTAAAATTGGAGTAACCAGTAATGAAAGTCTAAATATCACAAAATCAAACAAAGGAGAAATTACATACTCTGAAACTTCTTATTCTAAAGGTGAGATCATTGTAAAACAAATGTACTATGCCTTGAATGACAATGATGTTAGGTTGGTTTGGGATGTAACACTAGATGAAAAAAACAGTCCAAATATATGGAGTAGCAGAATCGATGCTGTTACGGGTAATATAATTAGTCATAAAAACATGACAATTTTTTGCAGACATGAAGATGGTGCATTTCACAATCATGATGCTTCTTGCAGAGCAGAAAACATTAAGCACAACCACAACGTTAAAGAAGAAAAAAGTGTAGTTGCCATGTTAGCAGGTGATACGTATAGAGTCTATGCTTTCCCAGCTGAAAGCCCAATACATGGGAGTCATGATTTGGTTACAGATCCACATTTTCCTGGTGCCTCACCTTTTGGCTGGCATGATATTGATGGTGTTGAAGGACCAGAGTATGTAATTACCAGAGGTAACAATGTACACGCATTTCAAAATGAAGATGCATCAGGTTTTTCTAAAGGTGATGAACCAAGCGGAGTGCCTACAGATCCAAATTCTACTTCATTAAATTTTGATTTTCCTCACAATTTAGATGCTGAACCAGAAGTAAGTATTGAGGCTGATGCTGTAAATTTATTCTATGCAAATAATTTCATGCATGACTTTTCTTATCTAGTAGGCTTTGATGAAGCAGCCGGAAATTATCAATTTAATAATTTCGGAAATGCTGGTCAAGGTAATGATTATGTCAACGCATATGCTTTAGATGGCACATTATTAGGTACATCTTTAACAGCAGTAAATAATGCATATTTTGGACCTAGAGCCGATGGTTCAAGTGGAACAATGGGTATGTACCGATGGAACCTTCCAGCTGCGGGACTATTTTCTCTTACATCTCCAGTTGAACTTGAAGGCTCACTTCCAAATGGAACCGCAGCTAATGGCTGGGGGTTCGACGAGACTTACAATAGTTTTGATATCACAGCTGAACTGGTTCAAGCATTTGACAATTCAGTTCAAGCAGCCAATAATGTTTGCAATGATGTAGTAAATGCATCAGAAGTAAATGGTAAAATTGCAATGATTTATAGAGGCCTTTGTGAATTTGGAGTAAAAGCACTAAATGTACAAGAAGCAGGTGCTGTTGCTGCTATAATTTGTAATGTGCCAGGCGCTGGAAATGACCCCACAAGTGACGGAAATACACCAATGGGAATGGCCGGTGGTACTCAAGGTCTTAATGTAACTATTCCTACTTTTTCATTAGGCTTTGCTGATTGTAACAGAATCGTAGCATCTTTAAATCAAGGGGTATCTGTTGTAGGAACAATTAAGGTAAGAGAATCATCAGGTCCTGCGCAATTTAGTTCTGGGTTTGACAATGGAATTATCGCACATGAATATGCACATGGAATTAGCGGAAGATTAACAGGTGGTCCTAGTACCGTAGGTTGCCTTAACAATGATGAACAAATGGGCGAAGGATGGTCTGATTTCTTTTCATTGGTAACAACAGTAGAACCAGGTGATATGGGCACAGATGCAAGAGGTATAGGAAACTTTGTTGAAGGTAACGACACATCTGGTCCTGGAATTAGACGATCTCCATACTCTACAGATAAGAACATCAACAAACAGACAATGAAAGATATCAAAGCAACGACAGCACCTCATCCTCTTGGAGAAGTTTGGGCAAGTTCACTTTGGGATATCTACTGGGCTTATGTAGATGTTTATGGCTGGGATGCTGACTGGAGTAATACTGAATCAGGTAATTTTAAAGCAGTGCAATTGGTTATGGATGGTATGAAAATGCAAGGTTGTAATCCTGGTTTTATTAGAGGACGTGATGCTATTTTAGCTGCAGAGCAAGTCAATACAAATGGCGAAAACCAATGTTTAATATGGGAGGTTTTTGCAGCAAGAGGAATGGGTTTTTTCGCTGATGGTGGAGATGAAAATAACAGGAACGACAACATGGAGAATTTTGATCCTCTTCCTGAATGTAGAAAGACGTTGAAGATATATAAAGACGTCGCTTCAATTATTGAAGTTGATAAACCAATAGAGGTCACACTTACTGTAGCCAATCATAAGGACGAAATGGTAAATGCCACTGTCAGTGATATTATTCCTGATGGAATGACTTTTATTGATGGCTCTTCTAGTATGGCAGAAACTGTAATGAATGGTCAGATATTTTTTACGCTTGATAATTTTGCAAGTGGTGCTAGTACAACTATAACATATTCTATAGCTCACGACAATACTGTCAATTCTAATATCTTGTTTAGCAATCAAGTTGAAACAAGTGCAGAGATTGGTCAGTGGGAAAGAGAGTTTATTGAAGGTGAAACCGTTATCTTCAGAGCCAATTCAAGTAACATATTTCCTAACTACTCTGGAGACAATGGATGGTTCGTACAGCAAACAGATGACAATACTCAAGCAGCAATTCAATTTCAGGATATTCCGGTTTCTGGTGAATTGCCAGTTGTGCGTTTTTGGCACAGAATAAACACTGAATTTACGCGTAATGGTGGATTTGTAGAAATTTCAACGGATGGTATAATTTGGTTAAATGCAAATGACTTATTTATAAGAAATGGTCCAGAGTGCCCAATCCAATTTACAACATTTGCAATCCCTGCTTTACAAGGATTTTCTGGTGAAACAGGACCTAATGATTTTGTAGATTCTTATATTGATTTGTCAAGTTATAAAGGGCAAAACATATCATTGAAGTTTAGATTTGGAACCAATGATGGTGGAACTGCAAATGATGAGAATTTTGCTACCGATGGCGGTTGGTTTATTGATGACATAGACCTTATTGACTTGGTAAGCAACGATTCTGAAGCTTGTGTTTCAACTACAGATGATATGGCTTGTACAATTGCGCCGATGATATTTGATCCGCAAATGGTAAGTAGCACTCAGAACAATACTATTGAAGGTTTGTCTTTAAGTATTTTCCCCAATCCAGCAAACGACTATATAGCTTTAGATATTTTTTCTGAGAAAAACTTTGCAGCTAAAATAAATATGTGGTCAATGGATGGCAAACAAGTTTTAGCGGAGAATCATATTATCAATGCAAGACAAAACTTTATACAATTAAATTCTTCTGATTTATCTCCAGGTTTTTATATCATTCAATTGTTAAGTGAGAATGGATTGGTTAGTCAGAAGGTGATTGTTCAATAAAATAGTTTAAAATATTGCGAGACTTTAATTATTAAGTCGCGTGGTTATAAATAAAAAGAGAGGTAACAATGTTACCTCTCTTTTTTGTTTTCAGCGACTTTAGTCACCTATTTTATTTCTCATGACTTAAGTTCTATGTAACTTATTCTTCTTCAGTTTTACCAATATCTTCTTTAATATCTTCAATTACATCTTCTGCTTTTTCAGTCATTTCTGTAACTGCTTCTGTAAGTCCATCTACAAAGATTGCTCCCATATCAGCTACCTTTGAAAACATTCCTTCAATTATTGATGCGTCATTACGTTCTGATGTTTCAGTGTTTTCATTAGAATCATCTTCCATCTTTGATTTGACTTCATCAACTTTCTCAGCAACATCGTCTTTTAATTCAGAAGCCTTTTCTTTCATGTCTTCAACTGTCTCTGAAATATCGTCTTTTATTTCTGAAGCCTTTTCTTTCATGTCACCAAAAGTCTCAGCAACTTCCTCTTTCACATCCTTTGCCATTTCTTTGACAGCTTCAACCTTCTCGTCGATATGAAGCTTTTCCTTAAGCTCATCAACTTTCTCTCCTACTTGATCACCAACAACTTCTGATACTGCTTTTACAGTGTCAACAACATTTTCAAACGTCTCTCCAGCAACCGTTGATATAGCACCCAATAAAGATTCTTTCTTAGGTTCTGGTTTTGGTTTTGTTTTCGCTTTTGGTTTTTTATTAATCGCTTCTGCTGCTTTAGCTAACTTCTCAGAATCTTGCTCATGCTCTGTATTCTTTTGTGCAATCTCTGAAGCTACTTTTTGCTTCAACTCAGCTTTCTTCTTTTCAATTTCAGCTTTTTCAGCTCTTTTTGCAGCCTTAGCTTCTTCTTTGGCTTTCATTTTCTCAAGATCAACTTTAGTTGCAAGCATCTCATCAAGTTTTTCTTGTTTTGACTTGATTCTTTCTTCAATCATTACAATTTTAGCCTGTCGAATTTGCATTTCTAATTGTCCATCGGTGTCGGCAACACGCTTTTTTTGAAAGTCAATATCTTTTTTATCTCTAGCTATAGATTTTTCCATTTTATCTATTGCAGACATCAAGCCTTGGAATCTTCTATCCAGACGACTCACATGATTGTTGTTGTCACCTCCGCCTTCTTTTTTACCGTATTTCTTCTCTTTGAGTGTTTTAAAAGAAGCATCAATCTTATTCCATAATTTATTACGGTCGTCTCGTGTAAACTTTTCATTTTTGAAGTCAGCTTGCATACGCTTTAACTCTTCAAATATAGGATTTAGACCTAGCCCTTTTTCTACTTTTTCATTTAGCTCATCTAACTTAGAAGCATATTTGGCATAAGTCTCTTTTGATGACTTTGCCAAGTCAGAATTGGCTTTTGTTCTCAACTCTTTAAGCTTACCAAACAATTCATTTGTTTGGTCTTTTAGTTTATCTGCTTGATCACGAAAAATATTTCTTTCTCTTGCCTGTTCAGCAACTTTAGACCAGAATGATTTTAGTTCCTCAAATACACCTCCTTCGAAGTCAACCATTTTTGAAACACGTTCTTTCAAATCTTCCAACTCTGTATGGTACAAATCATACAATTTAGAAGACAAAACAACAAAGTGCCATTCTGCTTTGGCTCTTGTAATAACATCAGTACGTTGTACTTTAATGGTTTCTGGAAGCAAATCGTCCGTCATACTCAACGGTTTTTCGATTTTCACGAAACCTTCTGGAAATTCAACTTCTTTTCCTGGACGCCATTCGTCCATTATCGTGTTGAAAAATTCTTCAGTCGCAATTGATTCGTCAAAGGTGTAAATGTTCACCTTATTTTCTTTAGCCAGTAACTCTAGGGCAACAAGAATTTTCTTATCATTTTCATCTGCTCCCCAAACAACAATCTTCTTTTTCATTCTGTAATCGTTTTCTTCTGTATAAACGCTTTTATCAAACGCTTTAACGTTAATTCAGTAATATATTTGTTCATAAAACCCAATTTAGCAATGCTTAAATCAGATTAAAGCTTGTAAAATTTGTACAGCATTCGTTGCAGCACCTTTTCTCAAATTATCAGCAACTACCCATATATTTAAACCATTTTCTATTGATTCATCTCGCCTTACTCTTCCGACAAATACCTCATCTTTCTTTCTCGCATACTTAGGCATTGGGTAGATATTGTTCTTTATATCATCCTGCAATATCAGTCCTTTTTGATTCTTTAGCAATTTTTTTGCCTCATCAATCTCAAAAGGTTGCTCAAACTCTATATTTATAGACTCAGAATGCCCAGCATGAACAGGAACACGCACTGCTGTTGCAGTTACTCTCATACTAGGTGCTTTCATTATTTTCCTCGTTTCATGCACCAATTTCATTTCTTCCTTAGTATAATCATTGTCCAAAAAGACATCACAATGAGGCAAGCAGTTTTCAAAAATAGGATAATGATAAGCCATAGGATATTCTGACTCCGTATCTCCTTTCGCCTCTGTATTATATTGATCAACAGCTTTTGCTCCCGTTCCACTAAACGATTGATACGTCGATATTACCAGTCGCTTTATATTATATGCTTCATGCAAAGGCTTTAAAGCCATTACCAATTGTATTGTACTACAATTCGGATTTGCTATGATCTTATCCTCTGCTGTCAATTCATGACCGTTCACTTCAGGTACTATCAACTTCTTATCTGGATGCATCCTCCAAGCCGAAGAATTGTCAATCACAGTGGTGCCAACTGCTGCAAATTGAGGTGCAAACTCCAAAGAAATACTACCCCCAGCTGAAAACAAAGCAAAATCAGGAGCTTTATCAATCGCACCTTGCATAGAATGAATCGTATAATCCTTTCCATTTAAAACAACTATTTTGCCTACTGAACGCTCAGATGCTACGGGTATAAACTCATCAATTTTGATTTGTCTTTCCTCCAAAACTTCAATCATTTCACGGCCAACAAGGCCTGTGGCACCTACTAATGCTAATTTCATTTTTTGCTTTTTATCTTATAAATGAGATACCTATTATCTTTAATTGTCACATTTATAAGTTAAGAAATGTCCAAGTATCAAAATTGATAAAACTATATCTAATAATCCAGTCTATTCTAGCTATATTTTAACTTTTAGACATATTAATTATTATAAATATAACTTGAAGAAGCAAAGATCTGACAGAGCTCTTCATCGGCTAGGAGCTTCCTTGTCTGAGCTTTACTATTTTAATGAAAAATCTTTATATTAGTTCCATGCATAAAAATCATATATCATTTATCATAATATTGTTGGTGAATTTTCAATTATATGGACAATTCTCTGATAATTTTGATCAAGGTAACTTTGATACATGGCAAGGTGATTCCAATAAATTTGAAATTAATAACGACAACCAGCTTCAACTTAACGATACCGAGGCTGGTCAGTCTGCACTCTATCATAATGTGACATTTACAGACAGTTTGATATGGAATTTTGATATCAAACTTAGATTTTCACCTTCTGGGGGCAACAATGCTAAAGTTCTTCTTGCTGTTGACAATCCAGACCTATCAAAGGCCAATGGCTATATTCTTAGGTTGGGTCAATCTGGTTCTGATGATGCAATAGATTTGATACAACTTATCAACGGCACAGAAACACTCATTGCTTCAGGCACTCCTGGTTTTGTAGCATCTTCTTTTTATTTAAATATAAATTTGGTTAAAAACAGTTCAGACGATTGGGTACTAACGACAACAGATCTTGATGACGGTTCTACTTCGGATCAAATAAATATCAACTTCTCAGATAATATTACATCAGATCAACAATTTTTCGGTTTTGAATGTTTGTACACTTCTTCGAATGCAGATAAATTTGCGTTTGATAATATTTCTATAAATAAAATTATAGCAGACAATGAAGCTCCAGAACTAATTGATTTAGAAGTGATAAATGCACAAAGAATTGAACTGACTTTTAACGAAGATTTAAGTACCAGTTCAGTTTCTCTGAATTCCAATTATAGCATTACAAACAATTCTGTAAACAGTACTTTGTTTGACTCAATAAACAATGCCAATAAAGTTATTCTGACTTTATCTGATCCGCTAAGGAGTTGTGTGTCATCAAGTATAACAATAAGCAACATCTCAGATTTAAATGACAATGTGATATCACCTGTTACTCGAGACATTAGCTTTTTTGAAAACCCAACTGTTGGCGATATTTTAATTAACGAACTATTGACAAATCCGATCGGCAATGGTGTAGATTATATTGAATTTATAAATGTAAGCAGCAAGTCTATTCAAATGCAAGGATTGATAATTCGCAATGAATCCAGAAATGATGAAGTGATTATTGAAAATAACTTGATTTTACAACCCAGAGATATCGTTGTTCTTACTGAGGCAGAATTTAATGTAATACTCAATTATGGGCCACCTCAAACCGTTAAAATAATTGAACAAAACATACCTGGATTTAACAATGCTGATGGCAATGCATCTCTTATTCTAGAAGAGAACTTCAACCGGACAATCATTGACAGTTACGACTACAATGACGATCAATTAGATCCTAATTTGGAAAACACTGATGGTGTAAGCTTTGAACGGATTTCTTGTATTGCATCTACAAATTCATTTAGCAATTGGTCGTCATCACTTGAAGCTAACAATTTTGGCACACCTGGTTATACCAATTCTATTGCTCTTGAAAATGATGATCAAATAACTGCACGAATAGTCAACAAGCAAGAAATCGAAGTCAGATTTAAAGATGAATTTGATCCAACTTCCGTTATCGATCTCAGCAATTATAACATACCGAACATTGCCATTTCAGATGTTATACAAGACGGTTCAAATCCTAAGGTTGTTGTATTATTCTTAGAACAAGAATTGGCAAGTGGTGAAATGTATACTCTAACAGTTAGCAATATTGAAAATTCATGTGGTTCTATTCTAGCAGAAGAAGTTTTTAATTTGCGTTTGGTCGAAAATGCTGAGGTAGGCGACTTACTGATCAACGAAATATTATTCAATCCATACAAGGATCAATTTGATTTTGTAGAGATTGTAAATGTCAGTGAAAAATTTATACGAATAGACAATCTTAATATTTTAAATAGCGATAGTGGTAATCATGAAAATATTAAATCGAATGTAATTATTGAACCTCAACAAATAATTGCATTTACTGAAAATACTGCTATTGTCAGAGATCAATATTTGCCACCTTCAGATGCAAATATTATTTTAACGAACATACCATCATTTAACGATGATTCAGGAAATATTACATTGCGAATATCAAATGGTTTAGACTATTTAGATTTGGATGTTTTTGATTATTCGGATGATTTTCATTTTGATTTGATAAGAGATACTGAGGGCATTTCACTAGAGCGTATATCACTCATCAGTGATACCAATGATGCATCAAACTGGTTTTCATCTGCAGAAGGAAATTTATATGCTACACCAGGATATGAAAATTCATCTCGATTAAATCCAAATACAAGTGAAGGTCAAGTATCACTTGCCTATAAAACCTTCTCACCTAATGGGGACAGCGATAAAGATGTGTTGTTTATCAACTACAATTTAAATAAATCTGGGTATGTGGCCAACGTAAAAATATACGACGATCATGGAAGGCCTCAACTTATTTTGGCCAACAACGCAATCTTAGCTACAGAAGGATTTTTAAGATGGGATGGGATAAACGACGAAGGTGGATTATCACCAGTTGGCATGTATATTATTCAGTATGAATTTTTCCACCCTGATGGGGATGTTTTTGAGGGCAAAAAAGTTTGTATACTGGCGCAACGGTTAGAATAATCTTAATATTTTAGTTGGAATTTAGGGTTTTGTTTTAATTTCACATTTTTTGGGAGGTGACCTAAGACAGCATTAGTCAAAAAGACATACCATTTCCTTACTCCAATTCACTTAGAAAGTAAAACGACTGGCAATCATCAATCTAATTTATTTAAATGGAATTAAAATACGAGTGTTTAAAATTTGAAGATATACCCAGTCATACACTTTATGAAATACTAAAACTAAGACAAGAAGTATTCATAGTAGAACAAGATTGTCCTTACTTAGATGCAGACGGTAAAGATTATGAAGCTTATCATGTCATTGTCACAAAACAAAATGAAATTGTAGCTTACACACGTATTTTAAAAAAAGGCATCAGCTATGATGAATACTCAGCAATTGGCAGAGTTATAAATAAGAAAAATGTCCGCGGTAAAGGTGTTGGTAAATTATTAATGGAATATTCAATTCAAAAAACTTTTGAACTATATCCACAAGACTCTATTAAAATTTCTGCACAGACGTATCTTCATAACTTTTACACTAATCTTGGTTTTCAAAAAGTTGGAGATGGATATCTAGAAGATGACATACCTCATCAAGCAATGATTTACAAAACAAATGCTCAATAAGATTAAACCAATAAACAGATCTTTATTACTCAAAGAAGATCCAGTATTTCTGGCAAAATGGCTGTTGAATAAATATCTGATATCTACGGTAAACAACTCTACAATCGTAAGCAAGATAACTGAAACAGAAGCCTACAAAGCGCCTGAAGATAAAGCCAGTCATGCATATAGAAATAAACGTACCAAACGAACGAATATTTTTTTCGAAGAAGGTGGCTTGGCATATGTATATCTGTGCTATGGATTACATCAAATGTTTAATGTTGTTACAGGGCCAAAGGAAGTTCCACATGCTATCTTAATTAGAGCCATTGAACCCATTCAAGGCATTCAATTCATCAAGGAAAGACGTAAAATTAAAGACAATAAAAACTACTGCAACGGTCCTGGAAAATTATGTCAAGCACTAGGTATCACAAATAATATTAATGGTATTGATATCTGTAATAATAATTCTCCTATTTGGTTGGGTGATAACAAACCTGTTGAAGCTCATAAAATATTAGCGAGTCCCAGAGTGGGGATTGATTATGCAGAAGAATGGGTTAATGTTGAGTGGAGGTTTAGGGTTAGGGGTTAGGGTAAAAAATGGTATCCAGAGGTCAGCGTCAGAGATTTGTGGTTAAAGCCAGAAATAAGGAGCCAGAGGTCAGAGTTTGAGATTTGTGGTTAAGTTCAACTACGTTTTTTAAAACTTCTGTGAATGGAAACTATGGATTAAGCATTAAAAAAAACATTGAAGCAATTCCCTTCTTAAAAAGCTTTGGTGAACAAAGTTGATGGCATTGAAGCATGAGAGCATTATTGAAAATGTTGACAAAAAAAAGATCACATCCACCATTGGACATGACCTTATAATATAGCTATCTAAACATTTGAGCTTACGCTCTTTATTTTAATTCACTTTTACAAAACGCTTTGTCTCGTATCTAGATTATAAAATTACTTTTACAATATACGTACCACTTGGTAGATCTGAAATATTAATATCAGTTCTTGCTTTCCTTGTAAAGTCTAATGTTTCTTTTTGCAACAAGCTTCCCATTCTGTCATAGATAAAAATCAATCCCTGATCTGATGCTACAGACTCAAAATCAATAATCAAATAATCTACAGTTGGGTTAGGGAATAAATTGAATGCCAACTTAGAGACGTTAGGTAATGGTGCAAATGTATTTTCTGCACAAGGGGTCGCAGCATCCTGAGGTCCGTCAGAAGAAGTATTACCTGCCACGTCATAATCATAAACCAGACCCGTTGCTAATGGTGCATTGAAATCACCTGTTGAACAAATGCATTTTGTAACGCATCAAGTGCATCTTTTCGCTTTTTAATATATCGCAAGCAAATCATAAACCATTTCGATTTATACAAATCATACATCTTTCGTTGAGCGATTGGCACACCGTTTTTGCATTGTACGATAAGTAATTCCTCTCCAATCATAGATAGTTATAAATAAGAATATGTTCTCGTTATGGTTGAAGGTTACGATTGGTTGCCTGTATATATATTTTTTTCTTCTCAAATAGTTATTAGAAAGACATTAAATATCCGCTTCAATACGTGTTTTACAGCATAAAATGCACATTTATAATAAAATACCCCTTATAATAATGTTAAGTTCGTTCAAAATTGAATTTTTTACTTACCTCTAAACGTTGTAGATTGGGAGTTTAATCTGAAAACATTAAACTAAAATGGATTCAAACAAATCAATTGCTATACTCACAGCTAGACTCTTATTGGGATTTATATTCTTGATGCAAGGGTTTGGCAAAGTCTTTAAAATAGGCGTTGGTAATGTTTATAATAGCTTTTTTAAAGAAACGTATCAAGACATACTCCCTGAGTTTATCACCATAGGTACAGCATATTATACTTCATTCATTGAATTGATTGCAGGCCTTATGCTTGTTATAGGTTATAAGAAAAATATAGCTTACATTTTATTGGCATCTGTTTTGGTCATAGTAACCTTTGGTCATGGTTTAGCTGAACCAATTTGGGACTTATCACATGTTATGTACAGGGGAATACTTTTGATATTCTTATTGATGATGCCAGCTACATTGGATAAATTCAGTTTAGACTATCAATTGGCTTTAAAAAAGTAAAAAAATAATTAAATACTTCTATGTTAAAAAAAGTTGTAGCAAATCAGATGTCGAAAGTTATTCTAACACTTATAAATGTTGTCATATTCTCTTTCGTTGTAAATGGCCAAAATCTTATTTATGACAACGCAGTCTATGTTGACTATATTAAGACAGTGAAGATGCATAGTGCCGGAAATTCTCCAGGCAGCAGATTATCATTCCCTACGGTAAATTTAAACTCTAAAGCTGATGGCATACTAAAACTAAAATTTGATGATATAGAAGGTGGGTTCAAAGAATATACTTACCGTATCATTCACTGCGACAAAGATTGGTATCCATCAGACCTTCAAGAAATTGAATATATGGAAGGGTTCAATGATGAAGAAATAGAAAATTATGAATTTTCAACAAATGGATATTCTGAATATACCAATTACAATCTGTATTTGCCAAATGACAATATCAGATGGACCATATCAGGAAACTATCTTTTGGTGATTACCGATAGAGAAATGAATGTGCCTGTTGTAACCAGAAGGTTCATTGTCAATGAAGATGCGATAAATATCAATAGTCAAATGATCAAACCACGTGATGTGTCAAATATTAATTCTCACCACGAGTTCAAATTAACGATAAGCTATCAAAATTTTGATATCGATCAACCTAGATTAGAGTTGTATACAACGATGCTTCAAAATGACAATTGGAATTCTGCGAAATCAAATCTAACAGCGACATACGAAAGAGGGGAATCAATAATTTTAGATCAATACGATTATATTTCTTTTCCAGCAATAAAGGAATTTAGAAGTTTTGATATTCGGCCATTAGCTTATACCACAGAATTTGTAACCAGTATTGATCAGACAGAAACTGAAACAACAGTTCTATTGGATTTAAACAAACTATATACTCATGGCAGCCCTATCAGTGAAGTTGATGCCAATGGCTATTTTATTATTGACAACGATAGATACCGAGACCCAGAGGTTTCGAGTGAATACTGTAAGGTAATTTTTAACCTGGAACACTACAGAGAATTTGAAGATGAATTATACATCATTGGTGCATTTTCAGATTGGCAAGCCAAAGAAGAATATAGGTTGGATTATGATTCTGGTAGAAACTTGTATTTGGGTTCAGCATATTTCAAACAAGGGTATTACAATTATATGTTTGCTCTCAAAGACAAAGAAACTGGCATTGTAAGCATGGATGCCGCTGAAGGCAGTTGGTTTGAAACGGAGAATGACTATCTTATTATTGTTTATTATAGAGAATTTGGTGGTTTGTATGATCGCATTTTGGCTGTTCAAAAATTCAATTCAAATGCACCTAATAGAAGATAATATCCAGCGCATTGTATTCGACAGACATAGTTTAGAGTTATCCGGTGACTGTAATCTAATCTCCTCAATCGCTAGTAATAATTTTCTTTGAGTCTTCCTCTTCCCAACAACATAGAAATATTCTAAAACTCTGTACAATTAATAAATGGCTTTAAGACCTTCCCTTTAGACATAAAAAAAAGAGGATGAAAACCATCCTCTTCAAATCAGAAACACTTTGAAGTCTTACTTTTTTCAGTTATTCAAGACCCTAAGAATTTATTTTTAATCGTTGATCTTAAAGTTCGGCCCGACAAACTATTTTGTCAGGCCGACTTAACCAACTAAATACAAATCTTATTCGAAAGTTACTGGGATAGTATATTTTTTGAAAAATTCTAAATTCCCAGATTCAATCGTTTTATAATTTAATTTTGCTTTTATTGTTTCATCAAGAGACTTTTCTGAAGTAGTCAACACAATCATTTCTGCTCTTTCATTGATCATAAAGTCAATCATTACAGTTTTGGATGAAGTTGTATAGTCATCAAGGTCCAATGTTTCTAAATTTTTCTGTAAGACTTTACTAATTGATTTCAAGCTTTTCTCAACCGGAGAATGTGCAGCTAAAGAACTGAAAGAAAACAAACCGACTAATAATAACGAGAAGATTAAAGATTTTTGAATTTTCATGATAATTATGTTTTAATTTTTTGTGATTAATGTAATTTCGAATGTATACCAAAGTAACGACGAAAGATGTTTGAGAGTTACACTGAAAAGATTAATCAAGCAAAATAACCGTCGAACGTAGTAATATATCTGACAAAAAGTACACACAACTACAAATCACTGATTTACAGTAAATTAAGAATGTAAAAAGCATTTTAACTAATGTAAAACTTGCTTGACTAGCCTTTAATTATTACTTAACAATTGATCAACGGTATGGGTATATACCAAGTTACTTCAAGGGTAGCCATGCTTTTTGATTGGGCATATTTTGTATCACTGTTATTCCAGAATCAAGAAATTCATACTTGACATCAGTTAAGAAAAGACCTTGAGGATAAGCTGGTTTTGAGTGCGTATCAAATTGTCCATTTATCCACAATTCAAATTCATGTAAACTTATCTTTCCATTGCCAATCATAAATAATCTTGACATCATTATCCTGATCATGCCTCTTAAAAATCTATCTGCAGAAATTTCTACACGGTAGTGAGTTCTTGCTTTATTTGTGTAAAAACGGATATAGTTAATACTGCAAGTCGTTGTTCTGTGTTTTTCAGGTTGTTTACACAAAAATTTAAAATCTTTCATCTTGGATAAGATCGCTGCAGCTGCGATCATAATATCAATATCCAACTTGCAATCGATAAAAGTGCTGATCTCAGCATCAAATGGATTGGAATTTAAATGGAAGTAATAATTGTAGATCCGTTCATATGCATCAAATCTCGTGTTTTGTGAATCCTCTACTTCATATTGTTTGATGGCAACAATATCATTAGGAAGAACCCTATTGAGACGTTCACAAAAATCAAAATCAAGGCTTTTTTTTAAATCTAAACTAAAATAAAAAGTACTGGCATGAACACCAGCATCTGTGCGTCCGCAACCAGAAATGTAGCAATCGTACTTTAACATAATTACAAGCGCCTCCTCAACTATTTGCTGAACTGTTAGAGGAATAGAAGCAGCTTGTCTTTGCCAACCTCTATAGCTTGTACCTTTATAAGAAAGATGAACAAATATTCTCACTAATTATTTTGTTTCAAAAGTATTAAATAAAAAGGAAGGCTTAATATAAAATTTAGCGCACTTTCATTATTGAGTCTCTGAAAGGGAGTAAATTTCTTCTTTGTAAAGATCAATGAATTAAGGACGTTTGAATATTCCAAACTATTTTGATCTGCAAGAGAGGGGTCTCTTGCAGAGAGGGGTCTCTGGCAGGGAGGGGTCCCTTGGGTTATATAAAAATCAAAAATCTTAATAAGTCAATTAAATTTATGCAACTTCTTTTCTCAAAACTTCCAACGGTGATTTTCTGATTACATCTCTTGTGTTAAACAGACCTATAAAAACAGTTAACCCTGTTATAAATAAGAAAACAAGGAAGATAGGCATCCACTGAATATCAAATTGAAGTTCCAATTGATATTTGGCAATTAAGAAACTTCCAGAAACCGCAATTATAATTCCAGTCAATGCTGATATTGCTCCAAGAATAAAATATTCAGTGGCATTAATTTTCAAAATCTGAAATTTATTGGCACCAAGGGTTCTGAGCAATACACTTTCTTTGATCCGTTGATACTTGCTTAAGAGCAACGAACTTATTAAGACTATTAAGCCTGTTAAAATACTGAAACCGGCCATAAATTTAATTACATACGAAATCTTAGAGAGAATATCATTTAATGTGGATAAAATAGACCCTAGATCTACAGCTGTTACGTTAGGGAAAGTTTTGACCACTTCCCTTCTGTATTGTGCCATTACAGTATTATTCGGCGTCTTGGTGACCAGCACATGAAATTGCGGTGCATTTTCTAAAACACCCGTTGGAAACAAAATAAAAAACCTTGTACGCATGGATTTAAACTCAATTTCGCGTAGACTTCCAATATATGTCGTAATCAACGCCCCTTGGATATTCCAAACAACTTCATCTCCCATATCAACATCCAAAGCTTCAGCAAAACCTTGATCCATCGATATAAAAATAGAATCATTTTGGTCTATATGTGGTATCAATTTCCCTTCAAGAAGTTTTTCATCGCTTTCTAAAGTATCGCGATAGGTTACGCGTGCTTCTCTATTGATTGCCCAACGGCTAGCTGTCCTTGTGGTATCTGCCATCCACTCACTTCTGGCTCTACCCTTCCAGCCCGCAATCCGCATAGTAACAATTGGCACTTGTTGCGTTACAGGCATATCATAGGATTCTGTGATTTTAGCCAACTCATCTGTTTGATTGGTTTCAATTCCATACAATATCATATTGGGTTGACTTCCTGCATCCATTGATGCTACGTTATTTAAAAGTAAACCTTGAATTATAAAAAGTATAGTTAGAATTGAAGTCCCTAAACCAATAGACACTATTAATGTTTTTGTTTGATTGTTAGGTCGATACAAATTAGATAATCCTTGTCTGAAAACAAAACTCCAAGAACGAGGGAAGGTCTTTTTTATAAGCCACATTATAAAAGTAGCCGCTCCATAAAGAAATAGAAAAGCAAAAAACAAACCTACTGTAAAAATAAAAGCAGATAAAAAGCTTTCGGTTAATAATCTTAAGAACAGAATCATTGAAACTCCAATAGCAGCATATACCACATATTTCAAAGGGTCATGGGACTTAATATCATTGTCAAAAGATGCCCTTAATGTTCGCAATGGACTTATATTTCTTACTGCCAATAAAGGAACAATTGAAAACAAACTGGTTATCACAGATCCAATAGCAATACCTTCAATTATAGCTCTTGGAGAAACAGCTAAATTTACCTCATACGGTAGAATGTCTTTGAGAATTAATGGCAATACAATTTGAATCAAACTACCCAAAGCCGCTCCAATAAGCACACTTATAAATCCAAGTACAGAAATTTGTAAAAAGTAAATCCAGAACGACTCACTTCCTTTCAAACCCAAACACCTAAAAACTGCAATCGAAGGAATCTTTGATTTGATATAAATAAATACACTACTCGCTACACCAATACAACCTAAGATAAGTGAAACAAGTGCAACCAAATTTAAAAAATTATTTAACGAAGAGAAGGCATTATCTAAGCGTCTTGTTTGATCTTCAATTGTTGTCGTTCTAAAACTTTCATCTCTAAATTGCTTGCGCCTAGAGTCCAAATTTTCCCATTCTTCTGTATCAAAATCCTCAGGCAATTTATAATAATAAGCATACTCTACAAGACTTCCTGGTTTGATTAAGTTTGTCTCATCAATAATATTGCTAGGAATATAAACCACTGGCGCAAAACCAGATCCTAAACTGATTGAGCCAAAAGCTCCATCAACTTTTCCACTGATTAAAAACATCTTTTCGCCTAATTTTATAGAATCTCCAACACTTAAATCTTGTTCAAGCATCAAACCCACATCAACCAAAGCTGTTCCGTTATTTTGATATTCATAGACAGCAGTAGCAGGATTAGATTTTATCTCTCCATAAAATGGAAAATTGCCTTCAACAGCTTTTATTCTTACAAACTGCGTCTCAGAAGTACTAGGAATATACGCCATTGAAAACATCTCCTGTTCAATCGCTTGCTCACCTGGAAGTGAATCAACAATTTGAGTTAGGGATGCATTTAGAGCTTTATTCCCTGAAATTTTTAAATCAGCACCAAGTAAGGATTTCGATTGATTGCCAATGTCATTTACAAGATTATAATTAAATGAATTGATGGCGACCAAGGCGGTAATGCCCAATATTATAGATGACATAAACATAAAGAGTCTCCCCCGATTACGTCTGCTATCTCTTAAAGCTGTTTTTGCTAAAAATGAAAACCGACTCATACTTCAGTCGAATTATCTGAAATAATTTGTCCACCTTTTAATTTGATGATACGGTTTGTTTTTTTAGCCAACTCGAGATCATGTGTCACCATTACAAGAGTCGTCCTGTGCTCTTTGTTTAAGTCAAAAAGCAATGCCTCAACTTTACCGCCAGTGGTATCGTCTAAGTTACCTGTAGGCTCATCGGCAAATAAAATTTTTGGTGTATTGCTAAATGCTCTCGCAATTGATACTCTTTGTTGTTCTCCCCCCGAAAGTTGATTTGGGTAATGTGTCATTCGGTCTCCCAAACCTACACGTTGCAATAAGTCTTGCGCAATAGCTTTAGCACCAGAATGGCCTTGTAATTCAAGAGGAATCATTACATTTTCTAAAGCAGTCAAGGTTGGTATTAATTGAAAATTTTGGAAAATAAACCCGACTTCTTTATTTCGTATCGTGGAGCGTTCATCTTCAGATAAATTATTTATTTGATTGCCACATAGAGTAATTGTCCCATCTGTAGGATTATCCAATCCAGCACATAAGCCTAGCAATGTCGTTTTTCCACTACCAGAAGGACCAACAATCGATACAATTTCACCTTCAGTAATTTTAAAATTTATATCTCTTAACACTTGAAGATCTCGATCACCGCTTTTGTATGTCTTACCAACGTTTTCTATATTGAGAATGTCTTGCATTGAATATTTGACTTTATGTGTACTTTTGAATAAAAGAATTCTAAGATGATGATAATAAAACAATTTAGAGGATATAAATTTTACTCAGTAATGATGATATTATGTCTTCTGGTTTTATCATGTAAAGATAAACAGCAAGAAGTAAAAGAAGTTGTGCCAGAGCAAAGCAATCAGACAAAAGAAGCTATAAAATCTACTGAAAGCTCAAAAAAGACCATTTTATGTTTCGGCAACAGTTTAACAGCTGGATATGGACTTGATGAAAAAGAAGCTTGGCCATCATTGCTAAACGAAAGGTTGGATTCATTAGACTTAGATTACAAAGCCGTAAATGCTGGAATTAGTGGTGAAACTAGTTCTGGTGGACTCAATAGGATTGATTGGGTGCTTAATCAAAAAGTAGATGTTTTCATATTGGAACTAGGCGCGAACGATATGTTACGAGGCTTAGATATAACTGTCACAGAAGTTAATCTGCGCAAACTCCTTAAGAAAGTTCATGCGAAATATCCGGGTATTCCCATTATAATAGCTGGGTTATTGGCTCCTCCAAACATGGGAGCTGTATATGAAAAGCAATTTAAAGGAATTTATTCTAAATTGGCAAAAGAGTTTAACGGTCTATTAATTCCATTTTTTCTCGAAAATGTGGCAGGTATAGAAAGTTTAAACCTTCCTGATCAGAAGCATCCTAATAAAGAAGGTCAGAAAGTTGTTTTGGAAAACATTTGGAAGCAACTTAAAAAAGTTCTTTAGATTTGAAACTGTCAAAAGAACTGATATGGTTAAACCTTGGTGTATTGTTTATGAGTACATCAGGTATTTTTGGAAGACAAATCCAAATCCAACCAGAATTAGCGATTTTTTATAGGTGTCTTTTTGCTGCTATCATTCTATTCGTATTTATAAAATTCAATAAATTAAATTACAAAACAATTCAGAAAGGCCACCTAAAGTATATCATATTGGGAGGCTTATTGTTGGCTGTTCACTGGGTAACATATTTTTATTCTTTATCGTTACACAGTATTGCCATTGCCATTTTAACATTGCATACATTTCCTGTGATGACAACCATTTTAGAACCTATCTTGCTGAAGACTCCTTTTCGATTGTATCACATGGGTTTGGCCTTGCTTGTCATAGCTGGAATATGGGTGATCCTACCAAGCCTGGACTTAGGAGACGAGTTGGTTATGGCAACAGTTTTCGGAGTATTTTCAGCATTAACATATGCCTTAAGAAATATATGGACAAGAAAAATGATGTCTCATTACAACGGGTCAGTCATGATGTTTTTTCAACTATCGTGTTGCTGTCTTGTACTAATACCATTCCCCTTTGTCTTCGAAGCTAGCCCTACTCAAATGGATTGGACTTTATTGGCATGTTTGGCTTTGCTTACTACGGTTCTGGGGCATACAATGATTGTTACGTCTCTTAAACATTTTTCTGCAGTTACAGTTAGTTTGATAAGTTGTATAATTCCAATATATGGGATACTTTGGGGTGTGCTTTTTATAGATGAGATACCAAATAGTCGGACACTTTTAGGAGGGAGTTTAATATTAATTAGTTTTTTCGCAGAAAGTTTTCTTTCGAAAAAAAAATCTACATCAAATAAATTAAATGGCGAATTCAAAAATTAGAATAGGTGGCGTACCAGAGCATTTTAACCTACCTGTTCATTTGGCCATAGAAGAAGGTAAGTTTAAAGAAAAAAAAGTAGATGTAGAATGGACAACTTTTTCAGGAGGTACAGGTCAAATGACAAAGGCATTAAGAAATGATGAAGTTGATCTTTGCATATTATTGACAGAAGGTATAATAGCTGATATTGTCAAGGGTAATAAAAGCAAATTGGTAAGTGTTTACGTAACCACTCCATTGTGCTGGGGAATACATACTGGAAAAAACAATAGTCTATCATCATATGAAGATATTTACTCAAAAACCTATGCAATCAGTAGGTTTGGCTCAGGATCACATTTGATGGCAATTGTAGATGCTAACAGCAAAGGATTTGAGATACAAGATGATCAGTTTAATGTGATTAAAAATCTTGATGGTGCATTGGATTCGCTTTCCGAAGAAACATCAGATGTTTTTTATTGGGAAAAATTTACAACCAAACCCTATGTTGACAACAATCAATTAAAGCGTATTGGAGAATACTTGACCCCCTGGCCATGCTTTGTGATAGCAGCAACGGATAAGATAATTGAGGAGCAACCTGAGAATGTAATTAGGGTGTTGAGAACTATTCATGATGCCAGTGATAACTTCATGAGATCTGAAGATGCAATAAAAATGGTATCAAAGAGGTATTCTCAAAAAGTAGAAGATGTAACGAGGTGGTTTCATTCTACAGAATGGGCGATACATGGTTGGGTCAGTAATAAAATGATTGGCAGTATAATCTATCACTTGAAATTGGCAGGAATAATTGATGAGAAAGCTGAAATTCCAGAGATTATATGGAGAAGGGAGCCATGACTAATGACTAATGCTTAGTGATTAAGTACACCTACGTTTTTTCAAAACTTCTGTTAATGAAATTTATGAATTAAACAAATATTTGCTAAGCCAACTAACAATACTTTTCTTTAACATTGAAGCATTAGCCTACGTTAGTAACTTCTGTAAACAAAGTTATTGGCATTGACGCATTAGACCTATAAAACAAAAAAAGCCACTTGAAAAATCAAGCGGCTTTTTTGATTTCGAAGAAAAAAATTACTTCTTCTTTCTTGCAGTTGTCTTCTTTGCTGCTTTTTTAGGAGCTGCTTTTTTAGCTACAGTTTTCTTCGCTGTTGCTTTTTTTGCAGATGCCTTTTTAGGAGCAGCTTTCTTAGCTTCAGTCTTCTTTGCTGTTACTTTTTTTGCAGTCGCCTTTTTAGGAGCAGCTTTCTTAGCTACAGCTTTCTTAGGTGCAGCCTTTTTAGCTACAGTCTTCTTTGCTGTTACTTTTTTTGCAGTCGCCTTTTTAGGAGCAGCTTTTTTAGGTGCAGCTTTTTTAGCTACAGTCTTCTTTGCTGTTACTTTTTTTGCAGTTGCTTTCTTAGGAGCAGCTTTTTTTGCAGTTGCTTTCTTAGCAGTTGCTTTTTTGGCTGTTGTCTTTTTTGCAGCAGCCTTCTTTTTAGTATCCGATTTCATTTTATTACTATTTGCTATAAATCCAGGGACTTTTACGTGTCCCCAATTCTCTCCACTTTCAATTCGGTTAATTTGAGTATGACTCACATCAAATTTAGCCGCGATTTTGCTTTTAGGCATTTTGCCTTTCACCAAATGCTCTTTGATTTTAATAACCTTAGCTTCGGTTAATTTTGGTTTTCCTCCTTTTCTATGAGGCTTAAAGCCAAACTTAACAGCTCGTGCTCTAATATATTCTTTCCACTCTTCATCTTTTACCCAAACTATATTATCTGAACTGTTATTCAATCTATTCAAATCTTTATGAATAAATTTTGTTGCGTTTTTGTCTTTAGGCTTTTTGGCCCAATACTTTGCAACTTGCATATGAACATATAGTCCATAACTACCACCTTCAAGCTTAATGCTTGATTTGAGGTATTGTTTTTTGTCTGGAGTTGGACTTAGATGGTGCTCTGAGCCATCTATTTTACTTTTAGATTTAATACGTCCTTTATTGGAGACATAGTATTCCATTTTTAAAGTTGGACGAGGTGTTTCAATTTTTTTCCAACGTTCACCGGGTAGGTTACTTAGCTTTTTTTGACGCGTTACGTTTGACATCGAATGTAGATTTAATTATCAAAATTATTTTCGATTCTATTGAGATATTTTCGCTTAAGATAATAATCTTTAATCAATTCTAATTGTTTATTATTAAGATTATTAAAATCAAAGTTATTAATAAACTCGGTAACATTCTCAAGAATTCTATTTTCTAATAAATTTATCTGGGAAACAATGCTAGTTTTTGCCTCATCAGAGGGATTCATTTTAAAATCGAAAATGTTTTCATTTATGTCCATCATTTCCATCAAAAATATTTGAGGAACTGATTCATTACCTTCTTCAAATTTAATGCCAGTCAACTCTAGCGTATACTTTATACGCAACATATCATCTTTCAACGTTTTGAATGCTTCATTTATAATTGAAGATTTATCCAAAGCTGACATTTGTTCTTCCTGATCAACAAGCGTAAAATTGTCAGGATGATTTTCGCGATTTAAAGCGTAATATTTTTTTCTCAGTTTGTTTTTATCAATTGAAAAACTTACTGGCAAATCAAATAAATCAAAATAATTCAATCTACAGAATTTAAATGTTACGCATTATATCTAATCCCAATGCATAGACCATAAGAATTATTAGAATTCCAAAACCTATCAAAGTCGCTACCTCCATCACTCTATCAGATACCTTAATACCTGTGATGCTTTCAAATAGCAAAAACACAACATACCCTCCATCTAGTGCTGGTATTGGTAATAAATTTAAAAATCCTAAAAGAATTGATAAACTTGCTGTCATTGCCCAAAATCTTCTCCAGTCCCATTCTGTTCCAAACATTTTTCCTATGCTTATAAAACTACCAAGACTTTCGCTCGCTTTTATTTTCCCACTAAACATTTGACCGAACGCTTTTACTTGGTCTGTAAGAAAACCCCAAGACATTGAGAATCCTTTAGGCACTGCCTCACCAAAAGTGTATTTTTGGGTATCATATTCATAGTACTCAGAAGCATCATTTACGCCAAAGCCGATGCGTCTTCTTGTTTTACCTTCTTTTCCCATTAATCTTTTCACCAAACCTACCTTTCCTGGAAACATCGTATTGTAAGAAAGATCTAAAGTATCGTTGCTTCTCTTTATAGTAAACGTCAATTTCTCCTCTTCTGCATTTATAACGTTTGAAGCAAATTGATTGTAATATGGTGTGGGAATATTATTGACTGCGATTATTTGATCTCCCATTTTCAACCCTGCCTCCTTTGCTTTCGCTGGAGACTCATCAGGAAATTCATTTACAACAGCTGGGTATTTCAAATAAAACAACTGAACATCTCTATTGTCATACTTTGTTAACTCAGTAATAAATTTAGGGTCAATAGAAATCGTTTGTTCTTGTCCACCTCTACTTACTTTTAAAGATTGGGCATTATTGATAATAATTTCTTTTGTTACCACGCCAGAACTAAACTTAGTTATTGCTTTATCGCCAATAGAAATAAGTTTATCATCATTTCTTAATCCAAGATCGTAACCCATTTCACTTACAGATAGTCCTTCAGTTACTTTATCGTTAGAAATGAATTTATCACCCCAAACCCAAGCAACAACTGCAAACAATATAATACCTAAAATAAAATTTACAGTAACACCCCCAAGCATAATAATCAATCTCTGCCAAGCCGGCTTAGATCTGAACTCATATGGTTTAGGTTCTTCAGACATTTGCTCCTTGTCGAAACTCTCATCAATCATTCCTGATATCTTGACATATCCACCAAGTGGTAGCCATCCAATCCCATATTCAGTTTCCCCTTTTTGGTATTTAAAAAGAGAAAAACCAGGGTTGAAAAAAAGGTAAAATTTTTCGACTCTAGTTTTAAACCATTTTGCCGCACCGAAGTGCCCTAGCTCATGAAGAACGACAAGAATCGAAAGACTTAATAATAATTGTGAAACAGTTATCAACATAAATTTTGCTTTTCAAATTTTAGTTGCTATTTTATATAACTCCTAAAAAAGCGCAAAAGTAATAATTTTAAAACTAATATGCACCTTTTGAAAAATTGTTAAGTTATTTATGCCTTTTTTATAAAATAAATAACTATCAAAATTATCAGTTTAGACATCAAAAAATCAAATTGTTACTTCTTAAAAAAGAATAAAATTTAATCATAACTTTACGTATGATTTTATTTTTCGTTTCCGACATTTCAACCTCAAAATGTACTCTTGAAGAAGACGAATTTCAGCATTGCTGCAAGGTTCTTCGAAACAAGGTTGATGACACTGTTTTTATCACTGATGGACAGGGCGTTTTTGCCCAAGCGCGTATAGTAAAAGTGAACAAAAGAAATGCAGATTTAGAGGTTCTTTCAAAAGAAACCAAAACAGCTTCTTCATTTATAAAAGTATTGTGTGTTGCACCTCCTAAGAACAGAAGTAGATGGGAGTGGTTGCTTGAAAAATCAGTAGAGATAGGCGTTGATGTAATCATACCCATGACAACAGGGAATTCCGAGCGTGTAAAATTGAACATTGAACGCAGTCAAAAAATAATGCGATCCGCAGCTCTGCAGTCCAAAAGAATCATCCATCCGAGCATATCTGAGATAACAAGTTTTGATAAAATAATTTCAAATTCGGAATACTCAAATTACCTCAAATTAATTGCTCATTTTAAGGAAGAAAATGAACATATTATACAAGTTTCCAAGGAAGGTAAAAACAAAATAATTTTAGTGGGCCCTGAAGGAGACTTTAGACCTGAAGAAATTGAAAAAGCATTGACAGAAAACTTCAAACTTGTCAATATTTCTCAGAATAGATTGCGAACAGAAACTGCCGCTTTGGTATGTGTAAATTTTTTATAAAAAAAATTCTGAAGTCTTCTAAAAAAGATAAAAATCAACTTTTTTCATGAGAAATAGAATTGATTTTTTCTAATTAAAAAAAAATTAAGACCGCGGATTTTTATACATATCATCATTATCTTCATCAGGTCTTTGGATCAAACATTTAAAATCCTTTTCAATTAAAAGATTAAGACCTTCTATAGTTGTTTCTGATATACTTACTTCTTCATCTTTCTTCCAATTTAATACCAATGCTTGATCAACTATAACTTCAATAGTATTATCTATGAAAGTAGCGTTTGTAGTATGATTTTTTTCAGTTCTAATCTTATAAATCAATATCCTATCAATGATACGACATTCATCACTTACTTTCCCTTGCTCTATTAGTTGATTAACCTCAACTTTAGTCAGCCTCAACCGAATAGAACTTCCTTTAATCCTTATTTTCATAACCTCTTTTATATGCTCAGAACGAAGATAACGTATATAATCTTCCTTTCAAGTCTTTTTGAAGTTATTACATGTCATTTAATGGATAAAAAATTCAATAAATATCCTTTTGAATTTTGAAAACAATGGCATTAACAACATTGTAAATGGTACTGTATATAAATTCCAATTGGAATGAAAAGAAAAGGTGAAAGTTGAGATATTTTTGACTCTAAATAGCTCAAACTTTATTTCATTATTCCTAAGCGGATTCCTATTTTCCTAAATCAATCTTCTTTTTCCTCTTAGCGCTCATTTTAGCAATTGGATTAAAGTCCAAGCACAATTGTAACCAATAATACAATTCATCATCAGAATCGAAAGCATCGGGTGTTACAAAGACATATCCTCGCATGGGTCTGCCCGCAAAATCCATTGGGTGGCATCCTGATTTGCTAATATTGTCATCATGAGCTGTCTCCCCTATTCTTGCCATCAGCAAATCCGTTTCTTTTTTCTTATCAAAATGGATTCCACATGCCATTTTATCATTGACCATAAAACACAAACCGCCCATCATCTTTTTAGCGAAGTAGTTTGCTTTTTTCTCATCGAAAAATCTTGATATGCGCTCTGCTAGGTATTCGTCGTACATCTTTTTTATAATTAATGATTAATAGGTAATGATTAATAATTATGGTTCACCTTCGTTTCCTTGGCAAAACTTCTGTGAATAAAATTAAGGATTATGGCATCAGATATTACTATCAATCTCTAATACACTCTATTTATTACATTATTAAGATTGAAGCACTGCTGACATTGAACCATTTACCAACGTATTAAACTTCGGTAAACACGGTTGTTGACATTGAAGCATTGTCAATTCAAAACTCTGGATCTACCTGAACCTTAATTGTCTCACCTGAAACTGGATGTTCAAATTCTATTAATTCTGCATGTAGGTGTAACCTATTTGCTCTCTTACCGTACAAATCATCGCCTACAATTGGCGCATTCAAACCATCTTGATGTGCAGCGTGCACTCTCAATTGGTGAGTCCGCCCTGTAATAGGATAAAAGTAAACGCGGGTTTGGTTATTTTTGCGTTCAATAACCTCCCATTTTGTACGTGAAGTCTTGCCATGTTCGAAGCAAACAATTTGGCAAGGTCTATTGTCTAAATCTACTCGAAGTGGAAGATCTACAAAGCCTGAGTCTTCTTTGACAATTCTATCCAGGACAGCAATGTATCTCTTTTTGATAGTGCGTTTGAGAAATTGAGACTGCAACATCTTGTGAACCTCTTTGGTCTTGGCAATTAAAATCAATCCTGATGTTGACATATCTAGACGGTGGACAACTAAAGGCCCCGTGGCATCTTGAAACTTCTCTTTTACACGTTCTTGAACAGAATCAGAAATTGTCTTTCCTGGAACTGATAAAAATTCAGCTGGCTTGTTTACAATTGCCATCACTTCATCTTCATGTACATACTCTAAATTCTTTCCTAAGGCAGGGTTGATCAACATCGGATTTTCATCAACGTCCATTCCTTTGAGCATATGTCCTAATATCGGTTCACATTTACCACGACAGCAAGGATAGAAGTTGCCATGTTTGCGTACTGCGGACCCAGGAGATCTTCCCCACCAAAATTCTGCCAATGCAATAGGTTTGAGGTCATTCAAAAATGCATATTGCAATAACTTTGGCGCGGCACAATCTCCAGCGCCAGATGGTGGAATTTCCAATATTGTAGTTTTGAATATATCAACTACGTTTTTATACTCACCCTTAATATTTACAAAGTTATATTTATCAAAAAGCCAATTTTGTACGTGTAATGACAATTCCTTACGCTTGGTTTTGGCTAAATCGATCTTGGTTTCAAAATCATCAACGCATTGCTGTAAAGGAATAAGTTTGTTTTTCAGATACTCACCATATTCCTTATAAATAAACTTAAGATTGAGGCTTTCTTGATTTTGAATCTTTTTAAGTTTTTCAAATTCCTCCGGTGATACTTTGGGCTCTACCTCAATTCTTAATAGTTTACGTTTTCTTTGCGCTTCTTTTAAATCTTGTTTTTCCTTCTTTAAAACTTCTTCATTCGTTTTTATCTGATCAGATAACCTTTGTTTGGCTTCAGAGTATTTAGGATCAGCCTGCAATGCCTCAAACTCATCCGTAAGTTTTACCACTTGCTTTGAAACTTGATCAAACTTATTTCCTTTTTCAAATATGTCAAATAACGGCGGCACAAATCCTGCCCAAACACTGGTGTCAATTATTTTACCTGAAAATGCTCTTAAATAACCCAGTTCATTGTGGGCATTCTTGACGACTAAAACCCCAAACATTTTTCCCAATTCAGTTGGAGGAGCTTCGATATTAAAGCCAAAACAATTGGTCCAATTGGGATAATTCTTGATGTATTCTTGTAATTCTTGAGCGGCTAATAATGCTAATGGATGTGGGTCGTAATAAAATGGGAAGTTGAATCTTTGGGGTAAAGAAATATCATGGGTCGAGGTTTTGAATTTAATGAAACAGTCTTTACTCATACAGCTGCAAAAGTAAAGAAAATTTATGGGTGCTGCCGCTATATGGGAAGGTGTGTTTTACGAAACGCTGCGCTTAAGGTCGCTTCGCTTTATGGGCGCTTTGCTTTACGAGGTGCTTCGGTTTGCTAGGAGTTTCGGTTTATTGGGATTAAAAATAGCCTTTGCATTTCTGCATCGGCTATTTTCTGATCTTTATCTTTTGGGGTTCTTATTCTATTTTTATTTCTTCGTATTCTTTGAATATATCTACCGGGAGTGATTTCACCTTTGCTACATAGTCTGTCCAATCATTGCTGAAAAAAGTATTGATGCCATCAATAACTTTGTTTGATGCTTTTAAGGCTGTATTGATTGCATTCTGACCATTGGGCGTTGGAGCTCCAGCAGATGTTCTTAAGAATCTTGTTCCTCCATAGATTTTTGACATTAAGGTCTCGGAGTTATCTCGATATTCCACCTTTTTAGCTTCAGGCAACATATATAGGTTCATCAGGCTATCAATTTGACTTACAATGGCTTTGTGTGTTTTGGAATATTCCTCTTTGACAGTATCAGGTTGTACATCGATAATTTGTTTGTATAGCTTCATTGATTTTTTAGCGGACTTTAAATTATCGAAGGCTTTTGTGATTTTTTCAATCTTGTTGTTGTATGCCTTCATTGCATCATACTTGGCTTGAGGATTAAAATATGCTTTGTCAATTCTAGGATCCAAGGCCACTTCCAAGTTTGTAGAATCTTTAAAATCACCATGTACGAATACCATTTTGTATATTCCAGGGATTATTGGCATTCCTCCTGGTTCAGATTTTTCTTTTCGATCTCGTTTGCTTGGAAAATCAACACCTTTGGTATCAGGATTCCAGCCTACTCTATTCATACCTTCCTTTAACTTTCGTTTAAATGTGCGTACTGTGTCTCCTTGAAGATTGATCGCCATGATCTGAACTTCATCTTTTTTAAGTTTAGGCTTTTTATCATCACCTTCTTCAGCCTTGTCTTTATCATCTACATTTTCATCTTTGTCTTTTTTCTTTTCTGCCTTTTTATCTTTTTTTGACTTTTTTGATTTCTTATCTTTCGATTTATCACCTTTAGTTACTTCTTCTTTTTTCACTTCCTCTTTTTCTTTTGGCTTTTTCCAAATTGTAAATACAGCCCCTCCCCTTCTATTGTCACCTACAAATTCTCCTTGTGCATTGAATCGAATTCCATCATAAGATCTTCTGCTTGTTTGGTAGGCAGTTCCTGATTCAAAAACAGCGAAGTCGCTATTCAATGTTTCCATTTTTGAATCCGCCATTGCTCTTAAAGGCTTGATATCATCCAATACCCAAAATGAACGTCCAAAAGTCCCTAATACCAAGTCATCAAAATCAGTTTGGATTTTCATATCACGAATCTGAACTGGTGGCAATCCTTTTTTCCACTTAATCCATTTTTGACCATGATCAAATGAAACATACAATCCGACATCAGTTCCTAAAAAAATCAGGTTTTCGTTTTTAGGATCTTGAACAACTGAACATACAAAACCATCAACATCATTGTTGTCTACAATCCTTCTCCATTTTGCCCCATTATCAATTGAATGATATAGAAACGGTGTCCAGTCATTATTCCTATAGTTGTTGATAACCACAAATACTTCATTGGGGTTTATTTTTGAAATTTCTATCTGAGGTATAAATGCAAACTTTGGCATGCCAGGCAGTTTGTCATTTAGATTCGTCCACGTTGTGCCACCATCATTTGTCATTTGTAAGTTGCCATCATCCGTTCCTACATAAATAATGTTTTCATCATGAGGACACGGTGCAATTGAGAGGATTGTCGTATGGTTTTCTGCACCTGTAATATCTAAAGTCAACCCGCCGCTTTTAGATTGGTTTTGTTTTATCGTATCATTGGTTGTCAAATCAGGAGAAATAATATTCCATGACTTTCCACAATCGTTGCTGTAATGAACATATTGAGAACCAAAATACAAACCACAATCATTGTTTGGGTCTAAGGCTAGAGCTGCATTCCAATTGTACCTGAGCTCTCCCCCATCTGGATGTTGTGGTTGCACAGATTCCACACGACCTGTTACCTTATCCCACATACCTATATTACCGCCTTGAGACATGGCATATCCATATCGAGTATCATCTTTTCTTGGAGCGACATCAAATCCATCACCAAAGTACAGTTCTTGCCAATCATAATTTCTGATACCTCCAGACTTCAATACGAAACCGGGACCTACCCACGAACCATTATCTTGCATGCCTCCATAAATGTTATAAGGAAAGTCATTATCCACATCTACATGATAAAACTGCCCAACAGGTAAATTTTGTACGAACCTCCATGACTTCGAACCATCACGAGATATATTCAAACCACCATCATTTCCATCTATCAAATAATTGGAATCATCGGGATCAATCCAAAATGCATGATGATCAGGATGCACATTGTTACCATAATCCATAATTGTTTTGAAAGTCTTACCACCATCTTCAGATTTAGATACGTAAGACCATAAATTGTAAATCCGGTTTTCATTTAACGGATCGACATATATTTCTGCATAGTAAAAAGGTCTGTTGCCAATATCCTTACTGCTGACCAAAGAGAATTTTTCGCCACCGTCTGTACTTTTATAAAGGCCATTTGTCTTAGACTCAATCAAAGCATAAACTATATTGGGTTTAGATTTTGAAAATGCCAATCCTACTCTTCCCATGTCGCCCTTAGGCATGCCTTCTTTATCTGTCAATTTTTTCCAAGTAGATCCACCGTCATAACTCAAATGAATACCAGAACCTTTACCTCCAGAATTAAATCCCCATGCTGTTCTGCCAAATTCCCACATAGCGGCCATTACCTTGTTTGGATTGGAAGGATCTGCAACCATATCAGCCACTCCAACATTGTCTCCCAAGTATAAAGTATTGTTCCATGTTTTACCGCCGTCTGTTGTTTTGTAAACGCCTCTGTGCTTTGACTTTCCCCAAGCTGAACCCATTGCTCCTATCAATACAGTATTGGGATCGTTTTCATTGATGACTATTCTATGAATGAGCTTGGTTTCTTTTAAGCCCATATAACTCCATGTTTTTCCTCCGTCTATTGTTTTAAAAACACCGGCACCACTATTATGAGAGTTTCTTGGATTTCCTTCTCCAGTTCCAACCCAAATCTCAGCTGGATTATTTTGGTTTATTTTTAGAGCTCCAATTGATAAGGTAGGTTGATCATCAAATATCGGTTCCCAAGAGATTCCTCCATTCTTAGATTCCCAAACACCACCCGATGCTGAACCCACAAATATGTGATCTTTGTCTCTTAAGTTTACATCTATCGCCGTTATCCGTCCACTCATTCCTGCTGGACCAACATTACGAAATTTCAATGCTTTGAATTGATCAAAGTCAATTTCCTGTCCGAATGATAATGTTGAAAATAGCAATGCAAACAGTAGAGAAAATATGTATTTCATTTTATATTTTATTTAGTCGATGTAATATATAAAAATCCTGTTGATTAATTAATAATGTTCACCTCCGTTTCTTTTGGCAAACTTCTGTGATTAAAAATAAGGATTTAGATAAAAATAGCCTCAAATTAAAGGGTTACAATAACTCTCCTCTGTGAGATTCTTTGTGTAGCTCTGTGATCTCTGCGAGAAAATAAATTCATCAATAGCTTTCTCTTTCCCATCTAAAATTCTTAACCTGACAAGTTACTAAGCTTATGAAAAGTATGCAACAATTAAATCATGAAGAGAATCATAACAATAATATACAGTGCTTAAAATACTCTCCTGGAACATTCGAAAAGGTTTTTTTAACACTCACCAAAACCATTTGTAAATATTTGCAATAGGAAAATACAGAGATCGTCGTTTTGTATGAATGCCACAACAATGATTCTGGAATTCGCTTGTGCCATAACTTATTATGTATGGGCTATCTCTTTTCAAAAGTATCTACGGCTAAGAAGAATGACAATACTGTAGCTATCTCTTCTAAGCTTCCTTGAAATCATTTGTTGGATGCCCAATCAGATCAAAATTATCCCACAATGGTCTTTATTCTAAAAAATATGATGGTATTGATGTGTTAGGTATTTACTTGCAGCATAAGAAAAAACAGAAGTTGTATGATTTTCAACTCAAAGAAATGAAAAAAAGGAAACATTCAATTTTGGTTGGTGATTACAACACTGGTAAAAACCACATTGATCAAAAAAGAAATTCGTTTTGGTATACTGACAAAATAGTGGCTTTGGAAAAATCGGAATATGTTGATGCGTTTGGACACATGCATAAGGATATCAAGTAATATTCTTGGATCAGTAACGGGGATAAAGGGTATCGATACGATGATACTTATGTCCATGAGCGTTTATTACTTATTGTATAGTATTGCTATTACTTACATGCTTGGCAGGAGGATGAATTGTCGGATCATTCGACTATGGTTTTGGAGTTGGGGTAACGGAGGTATCTCACAGAGGGGCACAGAGGTAATGGAGGTTCACGGAGATTACAATGTTGTTAAGTAATAGTCATTTATCCTTTCAATTCTGTAAGTATTTTTTTTGCCTTTCCTTTAAAAACATGGGACTCACTTTTACTGATTTGTTCCAACTGGGCTATGGCTTTTTTTATGTTATTATTACCTAGGTAAGACATTGCCAAATACCAATCTCGGTTTTCTGAAACGCCAGTTACTTCAATATCATCTCCCTCAATTGACTTCAAAAGATCTATTGCCTCTTCATATTTTTTCTGTTCTATCAGAGAGTTGGCTTTGAACAATTGTATCTTCGGTGACTGATCTTTTAAAACATCAAATGCGGCGTATGCATCTGCGTATCTTTGGTTGGCATAAATTGACATGGCTATCTTATACTCCTGGCTCATCTCACTTCCCACACCTCTTTGTACCAATTCTGCTGGATATCTAGAGTCGTACTTTTCAATCAGTGCCAAACTATCAATTGAAGTATCACCTGAAAATTGCTTAAAGAGAAAAAATCCGCCTATCAACAACACAAACACTGCTGCATATTTGATATAAGGCTCTAAGAAGAAACTTGACTTTTTGGTATCTTCATCTTTGCGATATTGCCTAAGATACTCTTTCAATTCCTGATCTTTGGCATCGCTCAAGATATCAACCATCTGTCCTTGCAACCAAAGTTCATCTCTAAATGTTTGATCATTTAATTGTGCGCGAAATTCTTTGTCTTCACTCTCTGACAAAGAATTGGAAATGTATTTTCCTATGAGGTCAATTTGTAATTCTGATAAAGCCATTATTACTGCATTAATGATTTTGTTTTTTTAATCCAAGATTTATAACACCTTAGTTTTTTCATTTTAGCAACGTCTCCACTAGCCAATCCCAATTCAATTGCTAACTCCTTCATCGGTATTTTATAAACATAAACAGCAACTAATATCTTTTGACAATCAGCACTTAATTTCTTAAGCGCTTCTTGTGTGTATTTAATGAGTTGTTGTTTGTAGGTCTTGTTCTCATAAAGTAAATGGTTGTTTTCATAAAAAAGTGATCGTATTTCTTCTTCTTTTTTGATTTCTTTTTGTCGTAGGTTATTTTTGTCTTTCCCATATTTAGACAAGTACTTTTCAAATAGCCATTAACAGAGGTGAGGTTTTCAATTTTCCCAGAGATCACATTATCTCGAAAAACCAAGATGGCATCTGTATAAATATCTTCCGCATCTTCCTTAGAATAGAAGAGTTTAGTTCTTATCGTATGAATACAATTTTTGCGATGATTAATAAAAATATCTTTCAATGCATTTTGATCTCCATCGATAATCATTTTTCTTAATTGATGTAACTCATCTTTTGTCATGCACATGATTTAGCTAAAATCAAAAATACAAATTAGTCTTAGAAACCTTAGCAAACGTTAAAAAATTACGAAAAAATAAAAAAAAATGAAAAAAACGTTTGTAAAGGTGATTACCTTTTAATAAAAAATTCATTTAAGAGTAATTATTGTTTAACAACTTTCGGTATTTGCCACATTGGTGTAAGCAACAAAGCACATGATATTAAAGAATAATCATTTTGTTATTTACCCAATGTGGTTTTATAAATATCGAAAAGGTGTTAGTATATTTCGATAATACTATATTTAAAAAAAATTAAAAAATTAATTATGAGAGTATTTGC
>CAJQRD010000041.1 GCA_905480605.1 uncultured Saprospiraceae bacterium
TTTTTTTAAATTCTTTTCTTATTATTCTATGTGTTTATATTGTTGTCAATGCGAAAAGTACCAGTAACGAATCTATAGGTTATTATTTAGAATATGTTGCTTCAAAAATGTCAGTAGGAGTTGTTGAGGAGGTTTTGTTTCGTGGGGTAATTTTTATTTTTATATTTAAATACTTTGGATTACAAAAAGGTATTTATTATACAGCATTAATTTTTTCATTATTTCACTTCTTAAATTACTTTAGTGGGAGGATATCATTAAATGATGTTATAATACAGATGATATATGCCTTTGGCACTGGGGCTTTTTTTGCAGCTTTTTATTTACGATTTAAGTCATTGCTTACAATTGCAATTCTGCACGGGTTTTTAAATCTGTTCTTAGGAGGGGCAGAAAAAGGAACAGATATTTCTGAAGTTATTTCAATCGGATCAATAATTCTATTTAGCATTATTACTGGAATACTAATACTTATCACTAAGCTTTTGATTTACAAAAGAAAGAATTATTCATACAATGAATTTTTATCAGATTTTAGTGAATAAGATAGATCTTTTATGTTTATCAATTCTGCTAATTGCAGAATTTACTTTTTTTTGTTATGCACACCTAATTGGGATAAAAGCTGAACCCCAAGAACAACTTCTATTGGTATTAAGTTGATCAAATAGTAGGCAAGGAAATATCCGAGTCGCCTTAAAAAGGAAGTAGGAATTTTAATTATTTATTATGAAATTTTTATTCTTTATCTTTAGTTGTTGTCTATTTACAACAATTAGTTATTCAAAAAACATTACATCATACAATATGAGTTCTAAATACAATTGTAGTAATAGTGTTCTGGATAGTGACCCTAAAGTCATTAAAATTAAGAGAAGTTTATTTTCCAATCAACCATGTGTGCACGAAGGCAGTACTTGTGTTATTTCAATTCATTTGGAAGAACATAAAACAAATTCTTCTGAGAGTAATCTACTCGTGATTAATAGTGATGATTGGAATAATTGGGCGATTGTTGAAATTGGTAAAATTGACTTATCTAGAGAAAAGGTGTTTGATGGAAAAGGAATTATTATTCCAGGTCAAAAAACTATATTCAGTCCTGATGCTGGAGGTTATATTGTGAGATATAATTTCGTAGAAGAAAATATTTTTAGGAATTAAGTATTCCCGATACTTCTAATTGGCTTTGAATTATTAAATATTAACAATTAAAGCATACAAGCCTAACTCTTGGCTTGTATGCTTATTGAAAAAGTAGTTATAATATTTCTTAGTGTTTTAGTGTATTTCATCATTGATATAAACGTTACTTTACTAGCCTTCATTAACCTTAACTCTAAATTCCTCAACAAAATGTAATTCACAAGCAACATTTTTTTGCATTTCATACATATTAATGATAAGAATAATATATTTTTAGACCTAATTCAAGAAAAAGTTAATTTGTCAAAGTTACTTGTAATAATACCCACGTATAACGAAATCGAAAATATCGAAGCAATAACAGCTGAGGTACTAGGTCTTTCAAATGAATATAATGTTTTGGTTGTGGATGATGGCTCTCCTGATGGAACTGGAGCAAAAGTCAAATCCCTCATGGATAAATACAATGGCAGATTGCATCTTTTAGAACGAAAAGGAAAACTGGGATTGGGTACTGCCTATATTGCAGGATTCAAATATGCCTTGGAAAGAGATTTCGATTTTGTTATGGAAATGGATGCTGATTTCAGTCACAATCCAAAAGATGTGGCGGCACTCGTTGAAGGTTGTAAGTTACCAGGCGTTGGAATGGCCGTTGGCTCAAGGTACATTAAGGGTGGGGGATTCAGAAATTGGAGCAAGTACAGATTAATATTGTCATATGGGGCATCAATTTACACAAGGATAATTACTTGGATGCCTGTAAAAGATGCTACTGCTGGGTTTGTCGTTTACAATAGAGAAGTACTTGAGAAAATGGATCTTTCCAAGATTAAGTTTGTCGGTTATGCTTTTCAAATTGAAATGAAATATTATTGCCATTCTTTGGGATATAAAATAAAAGAAGTGCCAATAGTTTTTGTAGACAGAGAACTTGGAACTTCAAAAATGGATTCAAGTATTATTTCTGAAGCTATCCTAGGTGTTTTGCAAATGCGCCTTCGAGATTATTCGGCAAAAAACACCAAATAGCATTTCGAATAATCATTCAAATTCACTCATTACTAATTAGATAGTACAACTTTCAAAATTTGATAAGTATTTAGTTCTTATATCCTTTACTTTATAATAAAGACGGATATGAAAATTACCTTATTAGCACTTTTCCTTTCATTTAGTGGTTTTGTATTTGGTCAATCAGGAACAGAAGTAAACCCTGATGGCGTAGTTTTTCCTAAATATACCAATGCTCAAAGAAATGCATTATCCCCCAATCAAGGCCAAGTTATCTTTAACAAGTCAACCAACAAGTTAAATGTCTATGATGGAGCAGCTTGGCAGGAATATACAGGGCCCACACCTTGGGGACAAAATAGTTCAAAAGTTTTTTATAACAGTGGAAATGTTGGAATTGGGACTTCTAGTCCAGATGCTAATCTTGAAATTAATGCGAATAGTTCACTGTCAGATCCGCACATTTTACTTCATGAAAACGGTAATGATTACGCTCGTTTGCAATTTGAGAATAATAATGGCAGCAATTATTGGACAATTGCTGCGTATATAGCTTCTAATAATCAAAACGACCGTTTGAATTTTTGGAATGGAACAGGTGGAGATGTAATGACACTTACAGGAGATGGACAATTGGGCATTGGTGTCGGAATCTCGCCTAAGACTGAACTGCATGTAGGTAATAATAAGAGGGTTCTATTTGGGATCGATACTCTAGGTAACGGAGATAAACTTATGTTTCTACCTGATTTACATGCTTTTAGAGTAGGAACAATAGCCACTGGAGCTGCATCAACCTATTGGAATAGAGATAGTATCGGTTTGTACTCATTTGCATCAGGGTATAACACAAGAGCTCAAGGATATGGAGCTACTGCTATGGGAAGAGATACAGAGGCAACCAATTCCTACGCTTTCGCATCAGGCTTCTTTAGCAATGCCGATGGACAATATTCTACAGCAATGGGATTTAATACTGATGCTTTTGCTCTTGGGTCTACGGCCTTAGGCTATAGCACGGATGCTGAAGCTAATTATTCATTTGCAGCTGGTTATTTTGCTGAAGCCCAGGCTATTTATTCGATTGCAATAGGTAATGCTGTCCGTGCGCAATCCTATGCTTCAATGGCTGTTGGACGGTATAATGTCGGAGGAGGTACTGCAAATTCTTGGGTTCCTTCAGATCCCATTTTCGAGATAGGTATTGGGACTGGTCCAAGCACAAGAGAGAATGCCATGACCGTTAGAAAAAATGGAAATATTGGGATTGAGACTACTTTTCCTGGTGCTCGTTTGCACGTAGCAAATGGTGAACTCAGGATTGGAAGCCTGGAAGAATTCTCAGATGGTGGTTCATTTTTGATGCAGGTGAACTCTCATATGGCGCCCCTTACAGATGGTAATAGGACCTGTGGTACGTCTGGTTTTAGGTGGAACTCAATATATGCCACAAATGGCACTATCAATACCTCCGATGCACGAGACAAGGAGAATATTACAAACATTGAATATGGATTGAAGGACATCTTAAACCTAAGGCCCGTAAAATTTAAATGGAAAACGCATCCAGAGGAATCACATAAGTTGGGACTAATAGCTCAGGAGGTAAAAAGTATTATTCCTGAAGTGGTTGTGGATAAGGAATGGGTTACGGATGAAGAAACTGGCCAACGGACAGAACTAGAAGCTGAACGACTAGGTATTTATTATTCGGATTTAATTCCTGTATTGGTAAAGGGGATGCAAGAACAACAATCACTCATTACTGAAATGAAAATTCAAATTGAAAGCTTAAGCAGCCAGGTTGAAGAATTAAAAAAGAAATAGTTAAGTGTCTTATGCCCTGAGACACATACTTAATTATATTAGTATGAATAGAAAAGCCATGTTTTGTTGACATGGCTTTTTATTTTATGCTATCATCAGTAAAAAGGAATACTAATAATTTGAGAATTAAATACTTTTTAGAAAAATTAATCTGATCACTTCAGGATCATTTTCTTTATATGGGGCTAAACCTTTGCTTTGAAGTGAATAAATTAACTTGAGGCCAGCCTCTATTCCATTTTCAATCATGTCTTCTTTGACAACAAATCTTCTATAGTGATCTGTAATGAATTCATGTTCGCCAATATTTGTCCCTTGGCCATAAAGTTCATCTTTGGTAGATCTTACTTCAATGAAAAATAATCCATTGGGTTTTAAATGATCAGAAACCCATTTCATAGCTCTCCTTTCTCCTTCCTTATTAACTGAATGTAATGTAAATCTTGAATAAGCGTAATTCAATTTTTCATCAATTTTTAACTTGGTAAAGTCATCAGCTAAAAAAGTCAAATTTGGCATTTTACCTTTATACTCGTTTAAAAAATCTACCTCGTTTTGACATTGATCTACCGCCCAATATTTAATGGTAGTATTCTCAGCAAAGAATAAAGCATCTCTGCCGTTGCCACAACCTAATTCAATCATAGAAGTCTTATCTTGTAAAAAGGGTTTTACAAAATCAGCAAATAAACTTTGACTTCCAGGTTTTGAATGATTTTTATAATATTCGCTCCAGTAACTCTTTTCTTCTGTACTCAATTTAATAATTTATGCAAATATCTAAGAAATTAAGAATTTAGCTAATATATATAACCTTTTTATCTATTAATTTCGAATTAAAAGCCATACTTGGTGTATGGAAATTTTTATCTGGGATAAGATACTTCTTTCCATATGTATCGGTTAATCTTTGAATTTCATCATTTGGTATCAAAAAATCCATACCGTTGAAGTTGGCTTTTTTGAATCCAGTATATTTGGTATGAATCTCTCTAATTATTCTTTCCTTATTTTCTGCGAGCATAAAAACATGACAAAACATGTCTTCTTTATCTTTAGTAAAGTAAAATAGATCTACATTTATGCCTTTATATTCAAATGTTTGCTCTAAACCAGATTTATCTTCGATACCCAATTCATGTACTATTTTGAACCCATGTTTTTCAAAAACTTTTTGAGTGTTTTCATTGTACTCGTCAAGAAAAACACCAAAATCTAAATCTGTATCATGTTTAATTAAACCACCATCTCTGACGAATCCAAGTAATGTTCCAAATTCTAACCAGTAGGTTAATCCTAATTCATCTAATGCCAATTTGGATTGTTTTAATACATCATAGCCTGAATCTTGTAATCTTTTTGTTTGAAAATAGAATTTGATTTTTTCTAATAGTGGTTGGTAGAGAGGTCTTAAAGTTTCCTTGAATGGCACTTTATTCGTTAATATTTTTAATCTATCAAATATGTTCATTGTAAATTATCAGTTGAAAAAATAAAACAACATAAATATAATGATGTCATCTTACTATTTCGCAAGAACCGATATATATTAAAGGCCATTTATGCTTTTTGAAAAAGCATGTACGCATATTGTTATTGGGTTAACAGAATTTTTGTCTTATTGCATTGTATAATGCATATGCCTTAATAGTAAGATAGATTGAATTTTTAGACATAAAGGTACTTCTACGTTTGATGGTATTTTAGAACATGGCATCGTCAATACATAAAAAGCCATGCTTTGATTACATGGCTTTTAAAGTTTATTCAGTGACATTTCTTACAATTTGATAATTATGCTTTGAATCTCGTTCCCCAACTTTATCTGTCCTATCTATTTTATTCGGAGTTTTGGCCTCAGTATAGTCGCAGCCATATCCTCCACCTGTCTTACATGCTGTTATTGATGAAATAAATACAATAGCTCCGAATACAATTAATTTACTTGCTGATTTTTTCATGATCTTAGAATTTTGCTGTGAATTAAGTGTAGGGCTTTCCTTATAGGCTTGTATTATATTGTTTGATCTAAATAACGGTTCTGTTTAAATATTTATTACCTCAAAGGTGTTTTTTGCCGATTTCAGTAAAAAAACAATTCTAGACTATTTATAAATAGAACCTATAAATCTTGCCTTTTTTTGTCCAAAGGCTAAAAACTATATCATATATAATAAATATGTAATATATTTACTACTGATAAATAAATATCTATATATAATAATTATTTGTCATACCAACCAATAGTAAGTGATATGCTTGCAAAGTCCTATTTATACTATAAAAATACGTCATGTGTAAGTTATTTACTTACAGCATTTTATATAGTGAGTTATTTTTTAATGTTTTAGTGAAAAAAAATGGATGAAAGTGGGAAAAAGTGGAAAGTAAACGTACTTTTGAAGTGTTGACCGAAAGAACTGAATGATATGTACCAACTAACAGGCGAGTACGAATGCAAGATTGATGCTAAAGGACGCATCAAAATGCCTGCTGGATTAATTCGGCAGTTAAGCGCTGATGGTACGTATGAATTCATGGTTAACAGAGGGTTTGAGAATCATTTGATGCTCTATCCGAAAGATGTTTGGGACAAAAAGACGAAAGAATTAAACCAACTCAACATCTACATTAAAAAAAATAGGGAAGCCGTAAGGTATTTTTATCGAGGTGCCACCAAAATAGTTGGTGATGCTTCTGATAGGATTTTGTTGCCAAAAAGTTTGATTGAATATTCAGGTATTGAAAAATCAGTTGTTCTTTTCGCATATCAAGATCAGATAGAAATATGGGCCAAAGATGCTTATGCTCAAATGTTAAACGCTGAGCCTGATAGTTTTTCTGAATTAGCAGAAGAAGTATTTGGTGGAGGTCAACAAGGAACAGACAATGAGTGAGTATCATGAGCCAGTGCTTTTAAAAGAGTCTATTGACAATTTAATTGGTGACATAAACGGAATTTACGTGGACGTCACTTTTGGAGGCGGAGGTCATTCAAAAGAAATATTAAATCGATTAGGCCCTGATGCTAAGCTAATTGTTTTCGATCAAGACAATGAAGCTAAAGCCAATGTCATAAAGGATGACAGGCTAATTTATGTAGATTCTAATTTTAGACACATATATAGATATTGGAAGTGGCTAGATGTCCAAAAAGTTGATGGCATTTTAGCAGACTTAGGGGTTTCATCCCACCAGTTTGATGCAGCATACAGAGGTTTCTCTTATAGATTTGATGCAGATTTAGACATGCGAATGAATGAAGATGCACCAAAGACAGCCGCAGTAGTCTTAGCAACTTATGACGCCGTTGAATTACAAGATGTTTTTTCTAAGTACGGGGAACTAAGAAATGCAAAGACTTTAGCAAGGCAAATTGAAACGATGAGAAGAAGTGGTCGTATGTTATCAACAAGTAATGATTTAAATAAACTGCTTGATGATATGTATATCGGTGACAAAATGAAATATTATTCTCAAGTGTATCAGGCTCTGCGAATTGAAGTGAATGATGAGATGGGTGCTTTGTCTGACATGCTAGAGGGAAGTCTTAAGATAATGGAAAAAGATGCAAAGTTTGTCATCATAAGTTATCACTCATTGGAAGATCGCATGGTAAAGAAGTTTTTGAAGTCTGGTAACGCAGAAGGGAAACTGGAAAAAGATGCATATGGAAGATCATTGTCTGAAATTAAAATGGATAAAAAAATGATTCTACCTACTGAAGAAGAACAAGATTTAAATGTAAGATCGAGAAGTGCAAAGATGAGAGTAGGTGTGAAGTTGTAAAAATAGTTTTGAGTTGTTATGAAAAATGTTTCAAAGCATGTTGGTTTTATTTTTCTGTTAGCAATACTTGCATTGTTGTATATCGCCAATGCACATAATGGAGAACGAAAATTGAGGCGCATAGCAAAATTGAAAAAAGAAGTGCATAATGCTAAGTCGGACTATCAAGAAGTTAAAAGTGGCAACACATATAGTACGACAGAGTCCCAATTAAAAAAGAAGTTAGAGCCAGGTGGGCTAAAAGTAAATATAGAATCGCCCATTATGATTGACTCTGAAAAATGAAATTATTAAATGCAAATGGATAGGAAAAGTGAATTGCTTTTAAGGGTCTATGTGGTCTTTTTCGCATTCGTATTGTTTGCAGGAATTATAATGTTCAAAGTAATAAAGATTGCTTTGTTTGAAGGAGATAAATGGAGAGAGCAAGGTGGCAGATATGTAAAGTGGGTAGATGTAGAAGGAGATAGAGGAAATATATATGATGTTCATGGTAATTTATTAGCAACCTCCCTTCCTTATTTTGACGTATATATAGATTTGGTAACCATTCCAGATCAGTTTTTTAAAGACAATATAAATTCAATATCTAGAAATCTTGAAAAGTACTTTGGCAAAACAGCAAGTTGGTGGAAATCCGAATTGGTTACAGCTAAAGTTGCTAAGAACAGATATTTTCCTTTGTTTAAAAAGTTATCCAAAGAGGAAAGAGATCTCTTAAAAACGTTTCCAATTTTTAAGGAAAATAAAAATAAAGGGGGTTTTATTTCCGTGGAAAAAAGCAAACGAGAAAAACCTTACAAAGAGCTTTGCTCCAGAACAATTGGTTTAGATCGGAAGAATGCTTCTAAAGTAGGTTTGGAAAGAACTTACGATAAGATTCTTCAGGGAGATAAAGAAAAAAGATTGTTGAGAAGATTTCCTGGTGGCTATTGGTTACCGGTTTTTGACCCAACAGGAAATGATCAGAAAAGAGGTGGTGATGTTGTTTCAACTTTAGATATGCATATTCAAGATATCGCACATCATGAGTTGTTAGAATGTCTTGAAAAATATGAAGCTGAAGCAGGAACAGCAGTTGTAATGGAAGTTGAGACTGGGGCGATAAAAGCAATGGCTAATTTAGGACGACTGAAATCTGGTACTTATGTTGAACAATATAATTACGCAGTTGGAAGATTAAGTGAGCCAGGTTCTACATTCAAATTAATTTCATCTCTTGCAATGATGGAAGATAAAGGTTTGAGTGTCGACACACAGGTTGCGTTGGATTTAGGAAATAAGAAATTTTTCAATATCACGATGCATGATTCTGAAAAACATGGAAAATACAGCGCCACTTTTCAAGAAGCGTTTGAGATTTCTTCCAATGTTGGAATGGCAAATGCAGCTTATACGAGATATGGTAAATCAAGATCTCAGTGGGTTGAGTTTTATGAAGCTTTACATAAGCTTGGAGTGATGGAACAAACAGGAATTGAGATAGCGGGTGAACGCACACCGTTTTTTAAAAATCCTAGCTCAACAAAGGTTGAGAAAAATAAGAAGTGGTCAGGAACAACAGTGCCTTGGATGGCTCATGGTTATGAATTAGAAATGACACCGCTTCAAATTTTGAATGTCTACAATGCAGTTGCAAATGACGGGAGAATGATGAAGCCTTATTTAACCAATGAAATAATAACAGGTGATGGAGAAAGTAAAAAGATTTATCCTAGAGTTATAAAAGACAGAATAGCAAAACAGAGTGTAATTAAAGATGCTCAGAAATTGCTAAAAGGTGTTGCCGAAAGAGGCACCGCCAGAAAATTGAAAGTTACCAATACCAGTTTTGCCGGAAAAACGGGAACAACAAAATTGAACTATTGGAAAGAAACAGATTCTAAGGAATACAATGCATCCTTCGCGGGATACTTTCCAGCTGACAATCCTAAGTATTCAATAATTGTAGTCATTTACAATCCAACTGGAGCTTATTATGGATCAAAAGTAGCAGGACCTGTTTTTAGAGATATTGTTCAACGTGTTTCTGGGCTTGGTCAACGGAATTTACCGGAATTTGTCGAAGGTAGAAAAGTTGTGAAAGCACATTCGGGATTCAAAGCAGATTATACAAAATTGCTTGAATTTATTGGACTGGATTATGACGATTTTGATAATTCAAAATGGGTTAACATGAAGTCAAAGTCTGAGGCAATATCGATTGAAAAGAACGTAATTGAAAAGAAGAAAGTACCAAATGTAAAAGGAATGGGATTGCGAGATGCAGTCTATGTTTTGGAAACATTAGGCTTGGAAGTTGAAGTCTTGGGAGTCGGACAGGTTTATAAACAGTCTATTCCCCCTGGAGGTATAATAAATAAAAAGTCTATAACAATTCATTTGAAATAGAATTTATCAAAAGTGGTAAATAAATAATTTGAAACAACTGGAAGAAATATTAGATGCAAAACATGTCAAGAATCAATTTGATTCTTGGGATCTAACTATCAACGGAATTGCAATCGATTCACGTCAAGTGAAAAAGGATTTCATGTTTGTGGCTTATAAAGGCACAACCTTAGATGGTCATCAATATATATTGAAAGCTATTGAGCAAGGAGCGAAAGTTATTGTGCTTGAAAATCAAGATTATATAAGCGATAATGCTTACTATATTTTGGTTGATGATGCAAGGAACTTAGCCAGCGAGATAGCGTGCAATTATTATGATAATGCTTCTGAAGAACTCAATGTAATAGGAATTACTGGAACTAACGGTAAGACAACAACAGCTAGTTTGCTTTATAAATTATTCAGCAAATTGGGATTTAAGTGTGGTCTTTTATCAACTATCGAAAATAGGATAGGGGATAGAGTAATACCTGCGGAATTAACAACGCCTGATGCTTTAAGTCTTCAAAGAATGTTTAGAGAAATGGTTTCTGAAAACGTAACTCATGTTTTTATGGAAGTTAGCTCTCATGCTCTTCATCAAGGAAGAGTTAAGCATATTGATTTTGATGTCGCTGTTTTTACAAACATCACCAGAGATCATTTGGATTATCATAATACTTTTCTTGAGTATATAAATGCAAAACGCATTTTGTTTAATGAACTTAAGAAGAGTGCACATGCTCTTGTCAATATCGATGATATAAATGGCAAAGTCATGGTTCAAAATTCTAAAGCTAACGTAGTGACGTATGCACTTAGAAAACCAGCCGACTTTAAATCCAAAGTGATTGCCAATGATATCAAAGGATTGCACTTAATGATCCAAGATCATGAAGTGTTTTTAAAATTGGTCGGACATTTTAATGCTTACAATGCATTAGCGGTATATGGTGTGGCCTCTATTTTAGGAATCGAAAGTTTAGAGACTTTAACAGCATTAAGTGCTTTGGTTGCTATTGAAGGGAGGATGGATATTGTTTTGAGTCAAAAGAAAAATATAACTGGAATTATTGATTATTCACATACGCCAGACGCTTTGGAAAAAGCTTTGACTACAATTAAAGAATTGAATACTCAAAAAGGAAGAATAATTACAGTTGTTGGATGTGGCGGAGATAGAGACAAGGGAAAGAGACCACTGATGGCAAAAGTGGCTTGTAAATGGAGCGATGTAATTGTACTCACATCCGATAATCCACGAAATGAAATTCCAAGTGATATCATAGATGATATGATGGAGGGAGTTTCTGAAGAAAAGGAAAATAATGTCCTTAGAATTGAAGAAAGAAAAGAAGGCATAAAAATGGCGGTTTTTATGTCTCGGCCAGGCGATATAATTTTAATCGCAGGGAAAGGACATGAAAAATATCAAGAAGTTGGAGGGCAAAAGTTTCCCTTTAACGATAAGGAAATATTTAGTGCATTAATAATGCACTGAGAAGATATATAAGAGTAGGTTCTATTATCATTCTCAGGTTGGTTTTAACAGTTGCAATAGGTGCTTTCGAATAAAGATTTGAGACCCTATTGTACACTGTTATTTTAAAATTTACAATGCTATATTATTTATTTGAATATTTAGAAAAACATGCGTTAATGCCAGGGGCAGGCGTGTTTCAATATATAAGTTTTAGATCTGCTTTGGCAGCAATTATATCTCTCGTGATATCAATTGTTTTTGGCAAAAAGGTCATAAGTTCTTTGAAACGATTGCAAGTAGGTGAGACCGTTAGGGATCTCGGACTTGAAGGTCAAAAGGAAAAAGAAGGAACACCAACAATGGGCGGTGTACTAATCATTATTTCAATTATTGTGCCAACTCTTTTGTTATGTAAGCTTAATAATATTTATATTATTCTTTTGCTTGTAACTACAATATGGATTGGAGGAATAGGATTTGTAGATGATTACATTAAGGTTTTCAAGAAAGATAAAAAAGGTCTCAAGGGTTGGATAAAAATTGTTGGTCAAGTCGGTCTAGGTTTGATTGTCGCTTTTACAATGTTGTTACATTCTGATATTGTTGTAAGAATGCCGGTCGATCACGCACAAGAAAAGGGTTGGACAATTATTGAACAATTTACAGTTCAAGTGCCACAAATGAATAGGGCTCCTGTTACAAAAGAAATGGCTTATGTTAAAGCACCAATAACAAATATTCCTTTTCTTAAAAATAATGAATTGGACTATAGTTTTTTTGTTGGTGGTAATATAAATTTGGTTTGGATACTTTTTGTTCCTTTCTTGATTTTTATTATAACAGCAGTTTCTAACGGTGCAAATTTAACTGATGGTCTTGATGGATTATTGACAGGAATAGCCGCAATAATCGGAGCAGCATTAGGTATATTGGCTTATGTTTCCAGTAACGCCATTTTCGCAGATTATCTCAATATTTTATACTTACCACATACCCAGGAATTGGTTGTTTTTTCAGCCTGTTTCTTAGGAGCATGTATTGGTTTTCTTTGGTATAACTCATATCCAGCATCCGTTTTTATGGGAGATACTGGAAGTTTGGCTATTGGTGGAATTATAGCAGTGATGGCTATTGTTTTAAGAAAAGAACTTTTGATTCCAATTCTGTGTGGAGTGATTTTGATGGAAACACTTTCAGTGACTTTACAAGTAGTGTATTTTAAATATACAAAGAGGAAATATGGAGAGGGTAAACGGATATTTTTAATGGCTCCGTTACATCATCATTATCAAAAGAAAGGTTGGCATGAAATGAAGATTGTCAACAGGTTTTGGATTGTCGCAATACTACTTGCAATATTAACAATAATAACATTGAAGCTCAGATAAAATGAAATCGATTACGGTTTTAGGTGGTGGAGAAAGCGGTGTAGGGGCAGCCCTACTTGCAAAAAAAAACAACATCGAAGTATTTGTTTCGGATTTTGGAAAAATTGGTGACAGATACAAAGAAGAGCTACTACAACATAACATCCCTTTTGAAGAAGGGGGACATAGTTTTGAAAAAATAGAGGAAACAGAATTAATCGTTATTAGTCCAGGAATTCCAGAGAAAGCTGCAGTTGTGCAACAATTTCGACTAAGGAACAAAAGGATTATTTCAGAAATTGAATTTGCGTTTAAATTTTATTCTGGTAAGATAGCATCTATTACGGGAAGTAATGGGAAAACTACAACTACAAGTCTAGCTTACGAGATATTAAAACAGTCAAATTTTAGAGTAGGGCTTGGAGGGAATATTGGATATTCTTTCGCGAGGTTGCTTGCAGATGAAATGGAATACGATTGGGTAGTTCTTGAATTAAGCAGTTTTCAGCTTGAGGGTCTTTTTGATTTTCAAGCTGATATATCAGCTATAATTAATATTACTCCTGATCACCTGGATCGATACGATTATAATTTTGATAAGTATGGAGAAGCTAAATGGAATTTGGCAAAGCATACAAAAAAAGATGGCCTTCTAATCTTAAATGAAGATGATCAGGCATCTGTTAACCTTTTAAAAAAATACCCAGTAGACACTAACATAGTTTGGCTATCTGCAAATAATCCCAATGTATTGGCTTCAATGGAATCCAATAAAATTTTTGAAATAAATTTATTCGGAGCGCACAATTATTTTAATGCTTCAGTTGCAAAAACAATTGCAGAATCAGTAGGTCTTAATGAAGAATTAATTAAAAAAGGATTTAATGATTTTAAGTCAATTGAGCATAGACTTGAAACTGTTGCTAAGATAAATGGTGTCTTATTTATTAATGATAGTAAGGCCACTAATTTGGATGCTGCGGAAGTTGCTTTGAATGCCTTTGAGCAAAACATAATCTGGATTGCTGGAGGTACTGATAAGGGTAATGATTATTCGAAGATCAAGCAACTTGTTGACGAAAGAGTAAAAAGCATCATCTGCCTTTGTGCTGATGATTCTTTAATTAGAAATGCTTTTTCTGATGTAGTAGATGAAATAAATACAACTCAATCCGTAACTGAGGCTATTAAGTTTGCAGTTACAGCATCAAGAGAAGGTGATATTGTTTTACTTTCTCCAGCTTGTGCAAGTTTTGATTTGTTTGATAATTATATGCACCGAGGTAATGAATTTAAAAAAGCTGTTTTTGAATATTTAGATGAGGTCGATTAACAACATATATGATAATTTAAAAGGTGATAAAACCATTTGGTTTTTAGTCACCCTGCTTGGTATATGTTCTTTGCTGGCAGTCTACAGTGCCATTGGGCATATTGCCAGTACAGATAGAGGTGGTAATACAGAATATTATTTAATCAAGCATGGTGTTTTATTGATTGTAGGAATAGCCGCAATGGTTTTATCTTACAAATTTAACTACATGGTTTATTCTAAGATAGCTCCACTATTATTATTTGTAACATTGCCTTTATTGATTATGACCTTGATATTTGGTCCAGAAATTAATGAAGCAAGAAGATGGTTGGAAATACCATTTATAGATCAAAAGTTTCAAACCTCAGATTTGGCAAGGTTGGCTTTGATAATGTACATCGCAAGGTCAATAGCCAAAAAGCAAGATATAATTAAGGATTTAAAAAGTTCATTTGTGCCTTTAATGATACCTATCGTTGTTGTTTGTGTTTTAATAGCAATAGCTGATTTAAGTACGGCAATGTTGCTTTTTGTTACGTGCTTATTAATGATGATCATAGGAAGAGTATCGATGAGATATGTTATCACTCTTGGATTGATAGGTGTTGGAGTTTTATCCTTATTAATAGTAGTAGGAACATTTCTACCGGATATTATAAGACTGGAAACTTGGGTTTCAAGAATAGATGGTTTTTTTAACAATACGGATCCTGCTTCACAAGTTACTCAGGCAAAAATTGCAATTGCTAATGGTGAAATATTTGGAGTTGGTCCAGGTAACAGTTTGCAAAGAAATTACCTAGCATATGCTTATGCAGATTTTATATATGCAATTATTTGTGAGGAATATGGACTGTTAGGCGCGTTTGCAGTAATCGCATTTTACTTGGGTTTACTTTACAGATGCACAAGTATGGTTACAAGGTGTCCTAAAACTTTTGGATCCATATTGGCCATAGGATTATGCTTAAATGTAGTTGTTCAAGCGTTTGCAAATATGGCAGTATCAGTTCACTTGGTACCAGTAACAGGATTGACATTACCTATTATTAGTATGGGAGGAACATCAATATTATTTACATGTATTTCATTAGGAATAATATTAAGTGTCAGTAAATATGTAGAGGAGTATAGTGCATATGAAATTATGGAAGAAGAGCAAGCAGTCTCGGAAGAGAAAGTTGATAAGAATATAATAGGACGGAATAGATTGAAGTATGAGAATTATTATTAGTGGAGGAGGAACAGGTGGTCATCTATATCCAGCGTTAGCAATAGCTAATGAGCTAAAAGAAAAGGGAGTAAAAGATATTCTCTTTGTAGGAGCGAAAGGAAAAATTGAAATGGAGAAAGTCCCGAAAGCGGGTTATTCAATTGAAGGTCTTTGGATAAGTGGTTTTCATCGTCAAAGAATATGGCGAAATTTTTCATTTCCATTTAAATTAATAAGTAGTCTTTTTAAGGCTAAAAGAATCATTGACAAGTTTAAACCTGATGTTGTAGTTGGTGTAGGAGGTTATGCTTCTGGTCCGCTTTTAAAAATGGCCCAGAGAAAATCCATACCAACATTAATTCAAGAACAAAATTCCTATCCAGGGATAACAAACAAATTACTTGCTGGTGAAGCAAAGAAGATTTGTGTGGCTTATCCAAACATGGATAGATTTTTTGACAAAGACAAAGTTGTTTTAACAGGCAATCCCGTAAGAAAGGATTTGTCTAGTTTAGAACATTTACATAAAGAAGCATTAAACTATTTCGACTTTAATAGAAATAAGAAAACACTACTAATTTTCGGAGGAAGTTTGGGAGCCAGATCCATTAACAAAGCTGTACTTCATAACTATGATTTAATTAAGTCTAGAGATGATATTCAGATTTTATGGCAAGTAGGAACTATTTATCATGATGAATACAAAGACTCTAAAATGTCTGAATTGAAGCATGTTAAAATGTTACCTTTTATTGACAGAATGGATCTGGCCTACGCAGGGGCTGATGCTATAGTGTGCAGAGCTGGAGCACTAACAATCTCTGAGGTTTGCATAACAGCCAAACCAATAATATTGGTGCCTTCGCCTAATGTGGCAGAAGATCACCAAACCAAAAACGCAATGGCATTGATTGACAAAGATGCTGCTTTGATGGTAAAAGATTCTGATGCAAATGAATTAATGATATCACAGGCTTTTGAACTTGTAGATAATGAAAAAACTCAAAAACGTTTGAGTGATGCAATTCACAAATTGGCTAAGCCCAATGCACGTGAAGATATTGCAAGTGAAATTTTGAATTTAATTAAGTAAATGAAAATATCAACTTTAAAAAAACTTTACTTCCTCGGAATTGGGGGTATTGGCATGAGTGCCATAGCAAGGTTTTTCTTAAGAAGTGGTGTTGAAATTTATGGTTATGATATAGCGAGTACCCGCTTGACCAAAAAGTTGGAAGCGGAGGGAATGAAGATTCATTACGACATTGACATTGATAAGATCCCAAAGGATATTGACGGTGTGATTTATACACCAGCTATTCCAAAGGATCATGATGAATTGATATGGTTAAAAGGTAATAATTATTCATTAAAAAAGAGGGCTGAGGTCTTGGGTCTCCTAAGTGAGGAGATGAAGTGTATTGCCATTGCTGGTACACACGGAAAAACTACAACCAGTTCAATTTTGTCCCACATATTGACATATTGCGGATTAGATATTTCAGCTTTTGTTGGAGGTATTTTAGTAGATCAAAAGTCTAACTTTATTTATGGCAATTCAAATATTGTTGTTTTGGAGGCAGATGAATATGACAGATCTTTCCTTCATCTACATCCTGAAATGTTGGTCATATTATCAGTAGATCCAGATCACCTTGACATTTACGGTGATGCTTCTGAATTGCATAAAACCTATGAACAGTTGACCTGCCAAATAAGAGATGGTGGTAGCTTGTTTTTGATGGGTGAATTTGAATATGCTTTTTCAGATAAGTGGATGCAAACGATGCAAGAAAAAGGAATTGAAATTCATTATTTGAACAAGTCTTTTTCATTCTCTAATATACGCGTTGAAAATGAACGCTATGTTTTTGATTTTAAAAATGAAAAGACTGAAATAAATGAAATTGTTTCTCAATTACCAGGAAGGCATAATATTTCAAATACCTCGGTAGCTATTCAAATAGCATTAAGCCTAGGTGCCAAACCTATTAATATTCAAAATGCGATTATGCATTTTAAAGGAATTCATAGACGGTTTGAAATTCTATATGACCAGGAAAAAGTTCTTGTTGATGACTATGCACATCATCCTGAAGAACTTAGATATGCAGTTGAAACGATAAATACACTTTATCCTGATAGGAAAGTGTTGGGTATTTTTCAACCTCATTTATTTTCTAGAACCAATGACTTTTATGAAGGCTTTGCCAAACAGTTGCAAAATCTTGATGAAGTATGGATTCTCGAAATCTATCCAGCCAGAGAATTGCCTATGGAAGGTGTCAGATCTGAGTTGATATATAATTTAATCCCAAGTGATAATAAAAGATTATTACACAGTTCAGAGTTGTTGTCAGCTTTGGATGAGAAAGAAGATCTTGACGTAGTTATAACGATAGGTGCGTCAGATATAGATAAATATCATCAAGAAATTATTAAAATATTAAAAAAGTAAATTGAGTAGAAGAAAAACAAATACTAAGATGAGTTATACAAAAATTGCAAGGTTCTTTGCAGCAATATTTTTGTTGTTTTTCTTAGCGTTCAGTATTTCTAACAAACTCAATTCTGCTATTGCAAATATTAATATTACGATTTCTAAAAATGATGATAACAAAACCCTTATCAGTAAAAAAGATATACGATATATTCTTAAATCTGAATTGGGTTATGATATTAATATAGCAGAAATAAAGCAATTGGATTTGTTTAAGTTGGAACGAATATTAAATCGTGATGACAGAGTAAACAAAGCTGATATGTATCTTGATAAGCATAATAACTTATTTATAGACATAGAGCAAAAGCAACCTATTGTTAGAATAGATGTGACCAATGGACATGATTTTTACTTGGATTATAAAGGTGAAAGAATACCTGTTTCTGATGTTTTTCGTGTGCCAGTTGTAACTGGATATATTGACAAATATGTGCCTGATTTTTTAAAGCACAAAAAACATAATTTGAATGCTGTTTTAAATGTTGCACAACGCATTCATGATGATGAATTTTTGACAGCATTGGTAGAACAAGTTTTTGTTGATAAAGATGGATCAGTTACAATTGTTCCTAAGGTTGGAAGAGATAAAATCCTATTGGGACAAGCAGAGGATTTAGATGAAAAATTTTATAAGCTAAAAGTATATTACGAACAAGGAATAAGGAAAATAGGTATTGATAAATTCGATGAATTAGATCTTCAGTATTCTGGTCAAATTCTAGAACGAGATACCGACACATAGTGCCAAAAATAAACCGATAATAATAAATAAAATTGAATCGTATGAACGATATTAACAGAAATAACAGACAAATCGCGATTGCTCTTGACATTGGGACAACTAAAGTTTGTGCTATGGCAGGGTTTAAAAACGAGTATGGCAAAATCGAAGTTCTTGGTGTTGGAACAGTGAAGTCAGAAGGCGTGTCTAGGGGAGTAGTTTCTAATATTGACAAGACGGTTAAAGCTATTCATGAAGCAATTCAAATTGCTCAGAAAAATGCTAAAACTACGTTTGGAAAAGTTCATGTTGGAATTGCTGGTCAACACATTAAAAGCATTCATCATCACGGATTACTTGTTCGACAAGAACCGGAGGCTGAAATTAATGAAGCTGATGTGAGCAAACTGATCAGTGATATGCATAAATTGGTACTGCCTCCAGGTGATAAAATATTGCATGTATTTCCTCAAGAATTTACAGTAGATGATGAAACTAATATTGTAGATCCTATTGGAATGTCTGGCGTAAGATTAGAAGCCAATTTCCATATTATCACAGGACAGATCTCAGCATCACGTAATATCCTCAGGTGTGTAGAGAAGGTTGGACTTGAGGTTGCTGATATTACTTTAGAGCCTATTGCATCATCAAAAGCAGTAGTCACTCCAGAGGAAAAAGAAGCAGGTGTTGCCTTGGTTGATATAGGTGGCGGTACAACTGACATTACTATTTTTAAAGATGGAATAATTAGACATACTTCTGTAATTCCATTTGGTGGTAACGTTGTGACCAATGATATCAAAGAAGGTTGCACAGTAATGAAAGATCAAGCTGAAAAATTGAAAGTTAAGTTTGGTTCTGCTTTGGCAGATGTTATTACCGATAACAGAATTATTACAATACCAGGTTTTAGAGGCAAAGATTTTAAAGAAATTTCTGAAAAGAATTTATCAAAGATAATCGAGGCGAGAGTTAGAGAGATCTTAGATTATGTATTGTGGGAAATCAAGAGATCAGGGTACGAATCTAAACTAATAGCAGGAATTGTATTGACTGGTGGTGGATCGCTCTTGCAAAATATTGAATTGTTATGTGAGCATCATACTGGATTGTCTACAAGAATCGGGCAACCGATAGAGCATCTTGCACATGGATATTCTAGTGTTTTAGCAAACCCTATTTATTCAACTGCAGTTGGTCTTTTAAGTATTGCAATTGACAACTTGGAAGCTGTAGGTAAAGTGGCAGACATTTATGATTCAAATGGTAAAAATGCGGATGGTGAAGGTGCTGGTGGAGAAAACGATGATGACGATCCAGATGATAATATTAACAATTGGTATAATAAGTTATTTACATATACTAAAGACTTTTTTGAAGGTAATCCAGATACAGAATTATAATTTCTAATTAAAAATCATGAATATGTTATTCGAAGAAAGACATAACTCAATAATAAAGGTCATCGGTGTTGGAGGTGGCGGAGGAAATGCTGTTGCATACATGTACAAGCAAGGAATTGTAGGTGTCGATTTTGCAATTTGCAATACTGATCACCAAGCATTGGATATGAGCCCTGTGCCAATTAAAGTACAATTGGGACCAAATCTAACAGAAGGTATGGGTGCTGGTTCAGTTCCTGAAATGGGTAAACAAAGTTGCATCGAATCGATCGATGATGTAAGGAAGTTCCTGGAGAACGATACTAAGATGCTTTTCATCACTGCAGGAATGGGTGGTGGTACTGGAACTGGTGCAGCTCCCATTATCGCCAAAGCGGCAAAAGAAATGGGAATACTAACGGTTGCCATTGTTACTTTACCTTTTAAATTTGAAGGCATCCGTAGGAAAAACCAGGCTATTGAAGGCATGGAGAATCTAAAAAAATGCGTCGATTCTATCTTGGTTATCTCAAATGATAGACTAAGAAGTATGTATGGCAATTTGACTTTAAAAAATGCATTCTCTAAAGCTGATGATATATTAACAACGGCTGCAAGAGGTATCGCTGAAATTATCACAGTGCCAGGTTATATAAATGTGGATTTTAAGGATGTTAATACTGTTATGAAAAATAGTGGTGTTTCTATCATGGGATATGCAGAAGCTGAAGGTGAGGACAGAGCTAGAATTGCTGTTGAAACAGCATTGAACTCTCCTCTCTTAGAAGACAATGATATCAGAGGTGCACAACATATCTTATTGAATATTTCTTCTGGAGCGAAAGAAGTGACAATGGATGAAATTGGCGAGATCACCGAGTATATTCAAGAAGAGGCAGGATATGGTACTCATATGATTTGGGGTAACTGTGCTGATGACAGCCTTGAAGATAGATTAAGCGTAACTATTATAGCAACGGGTTTTGATGAAGGCAAGAAGAGACTTGATGAGCTATCTACTGAAAAAATTAAAGTTCATTTAGATGATGCTTTTGATCTTACGGAGGATGATGTGCTTGAAAAGCCAGAATTTAATCCTAACCGTTCGAATGTAGTTGATTTTGACCCCATAGATAGTATAACAAATAATTATAAATCGCATGACCCTTTCGTAAGCTCAGGGCCTGTAAAAAGTGCTCCTAAGCCACAGGAAAGAAGTCAAATGGAGGAGTTGAGATCGAGGTCTTCTCTGCCATTGGATAATCCAAAGAGAATTTCTGATATGGAAGATATTCCAGCGTACAAGCGAAGAGAAGTTTTGCTTGATGATGTAGATAAGAAAACTGAAGCTAATGCATCAAAGCTGAGTATCAATATAGATGAAAATGATATGCCTTATATTGGAAGAAATAGTTCGTTCTTTCATAATAACGTTGACTAATAAAACAAATAGAAAGTAGGTCTAAATGTAGATTTACTTATCCTAAAGGATAATAATACACAATCATCCAATACTCGAAAAGTCATTATGTAAGATGACATGGAGTAAACTAGAATCTGATAATCGAACCGAGTCGTGATAAATTAGAACTTGATCACGATGAATTATCATGGATTTCGTCTTTTTCATATATTGAAAAACGCAAAAGTGCTTTTTTTGGTATATATATATTTAACTTTTCTTTTTATGAGATTGGTTTATTGATTGAGTGCCTCACCTCTCCGGTGGGGCTTTTTTTATGCCCTAATGTTATGAACTTCTTTTTATAAGTATAAACACCTTTATTTTTTGATTTAATTTCAATTTTTATTATAAAATTACGTTTCATAATAAAACCATCCTTTACTATGATGTCAATTGGCTTAAACTTTTTTTCTTGGATATTTATTTTTATTCTATGTTTTTCCTCTAAAGGAATTCAAGCTCAAGAACTTTTTGACACCTTGATCACTACACAAAGAATCGTAATTTTATTCGATTCTGATAGCCATACAATAAAACCTCAATACCTTGATTCCTTAAATAACATAGTAGCTAAGTCTCAAAATTTTGAAAGATTTCAGTTTATTTTAAGTGCGCACACTGATGATATTGGGTCTATCAAATACAATCAGTTACTAGCTTTAAAGCGAATGAAATCAGCCGAGAGGGCACTGCTTAATTTAAACATTAATATTGAGCATATTAGATCAAGTGCACATGGTGAATCCCTGCCTCTATTTAAAATTTTAAGTGAAAAGAATCGAAGTTTAAACAGAAGGGTAGAGATTGATTTGCAAACATTTCAAAAGGTAAAAAGAATAGTTACCAAGGTTGTTGATTCTAGTTCAGGTAAAGTGGTTTCTGCAGCTATAACGGTTAAGTCATTTGGATTGGAAAGCTATTATGAGAGTGATAAACATGGGCAGGTCGATATATTGTACCCACTTGGTCAAAACGTCAATATTGAATCTCAAGCAGAAAATTACTTCTTTAAGTCATTAAATCTAAAGCCAAGTGTAATACAAAGACTTGATACAATTGTTATTAAAATGTCTCCTTTAAAATTGGGGAGTAAATTCAGTTTAGATAAGTTGAATTTTATTTCTAACAGATGTATTCTAATTCCCAATTCTCTTCCAATCTTATTACGACTAAGAGATTTTATGAAAATTAATAACGAGAAATGTATCGAGATAAGTGGGCATATCAATCTACCCAATCGGCCTCCAGTGGATACAACCCATGTTTATTATGATTTATCGGTTTCTCGGGCGAATGTTATTTATGATTCATTAAGATTATATGGTATTGATAAAAAACGTATGTACACAAAAGGTTATGGAAATTGGGAAATGAAATTTCCAAAATCAACAGATGATTTTGAGCAAGCTCAAAATAGAAGGGTAGAGATAAGTATTAAGGATTGTGATTTTGTTCAGCACCAAATGAATGCCGTGGTTAAAAAACCTAAATACCATGGTTATATCAAAGCCAATAAAAAGTATGATCCCATGACTATTGAATTTGATTTAGAAGGTGTACATAAAAGTTATGTTGACCGTATTAATGAAGTAATTCTAATCTTAAAAAATCAAGGTAAGGATCCTGAGGATTTTTCATATACACAGTTGATTAAGATTAAATAGAATTCAGTTATAATAAGCAAAATATTACTTACCATAGTTCTTGCTATAAGCAATATGACTATATCTAATTCTATGAAATATTACCTTCTTTTTTATATATTACAGATCAAATTTATACTATGAAACTTATTTGTACATTTTGCTTTGTCGTTTTACTAGTGGCTTGTAAGAATCCTGATACCTCAAGTAAAGCTGTTTCTAAATCATTCGATGCTAATCTGTTGGTTGGTGATTGGCAACGCACCAATGATTCTGAAAATAAAAAGACATACGAATCATGGTGGTTGAGTTCAAATGGTATACCTGAAGGAAAGGGATATACAATGCTAAATTCTGATACAATTTGGAGTGAAAAAATAGCTATTAATTTGATTGGTGGGTATAAGAATCTTGTTGTCAAGGATAAGACCAATGTAGAAACAGCATTCAAGTTTATTTCCGAAACCAAGAACAGTTTTAAGTGTCATAATCCAACCAACGAATTCCCTAAATTTATTGAATATATTGTATCAGAATACAAAATAAAGGCTGTCATATCAGATGGAGAAAATAGTATTGATTTCTTGTTTGATCGAGTCAGTAGAATTAATTGATTTTTATAGAGTAAGAACTTTACATTTGTTTAATTATTTAATGCTCTATGTAATAAGTCCGGACATATGACCGCACCAAGGCCAAGCTGCTTTAGCAAAATTATAACAAAGTATTTATGACCTCATCGAGAGCACACCATTAATTGAAATAGATACTACGTTGTTTGTACTTTGGGATTATTTCTTCAATAAATTACCCTAATTGCTTAATTGAATCTAATTGATATTTATCTAAAAAGTCATCAATAACTTCAAAATGCTCAATGATACGTTTGTTTTTAAATTCAAATACTTTCTCGGTCAATCCACGTTGAAAATCTCTATCATGAGATACCAAGATTATTGTGCCTTCAAAATCCAATAATGCTTCCTTCAAAACATCTTTAGATCTCAAGTCTAAGTGATTGGTTGGCTCATCTAAAATCAACAGATTGATGGGTTCTAACAATAATTTGACCATAGCCAATCTTGTTTTTTCTCCTCCAGATAGCACGGATACTTTTTTGTCAATATCATCACCACTAAACATAAAACTACCCAATATATTTTTAATATTTGATCTTACTTCGCCTATCGCAACATCATCAATTGTTTGAAATACAGTTAGATTCTGATCTAGTAACGAGGCTTGATTTTGTGCAAAATATCCTATCTGAACATTATGCCCGATTTGACATTCGCCATCATATTTTATTTCATCCATGATGGCTTTTATCATTGTTGATTTTCCTTCACCATTTCTACCAACGAAGCTTACTTTTTGGCCTCGTTTAATAGCAAGATTAGCATCTTTAAACACCACGTGATCGTCATAGTTTTTTGACAAATCTTTGACCGTTACCGGATATTCCCCAGATCTTTGGCAAGAGGGGAATTTTAATTTTAACGATGAGTTGTCTACATCATCTATCTCAACAATCTGTAATTTTTCAAGCATACGTTCTCTTGAATTTACTTGATTGGACTTTGAGTAAGTACCTCTAAAGCGTTCTATGAATTTTTTACTTTCTAAAATAAATTTCTGTTGTTCTTTGTACGCTTTTATTTGACCTTCTCTTCTCTCTTTTCTCAACTCTAAATAATGTGAATATTTGGCTTTGTAATCATAAATTTTGCCCATTGTCAATTCAACAGTACGATTGGTAATGTTGTCAATAAATGCTCTATCGTGCGAAATGACAATGACTGCATTGGCATTGTTAACCAAGAAGTCCTCTAGCCAAACAACAGATTCAATATCTATGTGATTGGTCGGCTCATCGAGCAAAATAAGATCTGGTTTCTGAAGTAAGATCTTCGCCAATTCTATTCTCATTCTCCATCCTCCACTAAACTCACTTGTTGGTCTTGTAAAGTCTTCTCTTTCAAATCCAAGGCCTTTCAGTGCTTTTTCAACTTCCTCATCATAATTCACTTCATCAAGGGCATAATATTTATCACCCAGTTCTGTTACACGTTCTATGATGTCCATGTATTCCTTAGATTCATAATCAGTCCTTGTTTCTAGTTGTTTGTTCAAACTTTCCATTTCAGATTTCATATCCAGAATCTGTTGAAATGCCTTGGATGTCTCTTCAAATACAGTGCAATTATCTTCTGTTAACAAATGCTGCGGTAAATAAGCAATTACGGTCTCCTTCGGACAACTGACATGACCTCTGGTAGCTTTTTGCTTTCCAGCAATGATTTTCATCAATGTAGATTTTCCAGCGCCATTCTTGCCCATTAAGGCAATTTTGTCTTTTGGGTTTATTACAAATGAGATGTTTTCAAAAAGTGTTTTGCCGCTAAATTCTACGGCCAAGTTATCTGCTGAGATCATGATTTATATTATGCCGCAAAAGTATTAAAATCCATGTTATTTGTTAGGATTTTATTTGTCAGCAAATTTTTTCGTTTGGATTATTAATTAGTTAGCCCATTAGCCTTTATTTTTTGTAGCTTAATATACCGAATGTCTCATCCCAATATTTAAAATCTTAATAAATAATATTTTTGATTTTAATGATCTAAAACAAGTTATTTGTAATAATTTAGCCAGTATCTGAAGCTTCTACTCCCAAAGGTAATATTGTAAAATTCACAAACTTCTTTATAGTATTGTATTATACTTTGGCTGATGCAAATTGAAGTTTATTATATTTAGATGGTAAAAGCCCATATGTATCATAAAAACATTTTGAAAAATAAGTTGGACTACTGAATCCTGTTTGATAAGCAACTTCTGAAATATTTGATACTTGTTTGTCTAATAATTCAAGTGCTTTGTTTAATCTATATTCTTTTAAAAAACTATTTGGAGACTTACCTATTGTAGACATCATAGTCCTATACAGTTTCGATTTACTGTAGCCCAGTTTTTTACTAAAATCTAATGCACTTGTTGCTGATTGATTCCATATGGATTCTGTATAATCTAATAAACCAATGAGAAATTCTTTTTCGATAACAGTTATTGATTTAACTCCTTTTAAGTTAATTGCATTGTTTTGATTCTCACTTTCATATAAGTCAGTAACTTCAGGAGATAGTAGTATTTTGCCATAGATTGCATAACACAAATAACTGGCTTCTTTTATCGTATCTTCAAAAATGCTTTCATTTTCGGTTACAGGAACTCCTGCACTTATTCCTATATTAAATTCTAAATCTGGAGTAATTACGCAATTATACAATTCCTGAATTTTTATTGCGCTTATAACAGCACTTGTAACAGAGGTAAATGAGATTAGAAATGAATTTGTTTCTTGCTTAACTACTCGCCCATTCTGCCCATTAACAATATTTATAATTGATTTGTTATAACCACGAATCGCAGCATTTAATGTTTCAATATTTTCAGTTCTTAAAACAGTTTTTTTTATTTTAACAACCATTAATGTCCTAAAGGCGGAATCGTTAATAATATTGAGTTTTGTGTTTTGTGATTTCTCTGGATCTTCAATACGACCTAAAAAAGACTCTACGATAGTATCATCTACTTCAATAATACGTTGTGGAATATCGCCATGTGCTTCTTTGTGCAGTTTTATAATGGCTTGTTTATTTGGCGCTTCAATTAAGCAAAATGCCGTTTGTCTTTTTTCATCACACCAATATGTTATTCCGCGACAATTATATTTATGCTCAATTTTCAAATCGGCTTGATGCATTTCCGCAACGTGTTTTGCAGTTATCCCTTTTGGTACATCATGAAAATCCATGTATATCGGCATAAGTCTATTTTTTCATGTAATATACTAATTATAAAAAAAGTAGCTGCCTATGAATTTTGACAGCTTCTTGTATTGTAAAATGTGTTTTATAGATCAGCTGTTGCTGGACTGATGATGGTCGCCACTTCACTTATGGAATTTGCAGGAAAACCACCTTTTTGAGCGTGCTCTTCAATTAATTCTTTGTTTTCTGCTTTGTAAACACAATACACTTTGTCTCCTGTAACATAACTTTGTTGCCATTCAATTTTTGGCCCCATTTCTTTTAGGACAGTACATGATGTTTGAGAGATTCCTTTTAGTTGTTCGGAAGTTAAGTCTCCGGCTCCTGGAATAATGCGTTCGATTACATACGTTTTCATAGTGTCATTGTTTTTAGATATTGTTTGATTTTCTTTTTGTTGTGCTTGTGCATAATTTAGTGTAAACACAATAAGGACTAAAACTAAGTTGATTGTTTTCATGGTTTATGTTTTAATTTTTAATACTTCAAAACTATAACAACTTAAAATCAATGAATTATACTTTTAGTCCAAAAAATCACAATTTTGGTTCAACTTATTTTTATAGGTAGGGATATTCTTCAATTGCGGTACAAATATCTTAAGTCAGTAAAAATTACTTCACATTATTTTTATGTGTACCTGTTTTTTCGGTTGAATTTCTTCAGCATTAATTATTGATGAACTTCAATAAAGTGACATTGATGATATTTATTACGGATGGTTGAATAATAATTAAATATTTGAATATGAAATTTGTACTTCTTACATTAATAGGACAAGCAGCTTTTATTACCTAAGGTAATGCTTAGAATGATTTGCGACGGATTGCCTTTTATGGAATATATGGTATTACGGCAAGAAACTGATGGCAGTGTTTGTATTGATTTTGGTTTGGGGTATGGGTTAGGTTCTGCAATAAGCAAGTCGTTTAATGTAATTAGTGCTTATTCTTGTATTTGCCAACAATTGTATGATTAAAATACATTCAAAATGAATTCAAAATTTGGATTATTTAGTCTACCATCTTCATGTGAGTCAGATCAGTAAAGTTTATCAGTAGGGTATTAGATGATCTATAATACCCTACAATAGCAATAAGACTGTTACCAATACGGGACTGATTCTCCATACAGTAGGACAATAAGGCAAGTTATTTATGATTGGGGCAAAGCTTATTTATGACAAAGTCAAATGGCTAATGCAAACTTACTCTGGCTATGTCATTAGTGGGAGATTATTTAGGAATTTGTTTTTTGTAATACAGCAGGAAAAGTTTTTAATAGGATTTTTAGGTCAAGCGAAAAACTAAATTTTCTTGAATAAGTAAGGTCATATGCTTTACGTTCATCTGCACTTATGTCTTCTTCCCCTCTAGAATTTACTTGCCAAAGTCCGGTCATTCCCGATGGTCCTAAAAATCTACCTATAACATTATCGACAGTAAGTTTGTCTGCTTCATACAACGGCAGTGGTCGATTACCAACTAATGACATGTCACCAATTAGTACGTTAAATATTTGAGGTAGTTCATCTATACTTGTACGGCGAATAAAACTTCCCACCTTCGTTATTCTAGGGTCATTGATTATTTTGAAAAAACTGATTTTGTTTTTTTGTTTTAGATTATATTCATGCTCGTCTGATTTTATAAATCCTTCATCACCGACCAGAAAGGTATTGTTTTTATTGTTCGCAATATGAAATACAGCTTCATTTTTTGGACTGTTATCATATTGGTTTTTAAATTTACTGATCAATTGATCCGCATTTTGGTACATAGACCTAAATTTGTAGAATTTAAAGACAGTGAAACCCTGACCAACACGATTGGAGTAGTAAATTGCTGGTCCTTTTGATTCGAGTTTTATCATTAAAATAATAATAACGAAAAAAGGAAGTAAAAGGGTGATTAGGATAGAAGCAACAACTATATCCATAAATCTTTTCCATAAAGGCAAATTATGCTTATTTAATCTCATTTTTTTAGTTTTGAAATACTAAAGGATAGGTTCAAATTGACCTAGTATTCTTTTTAACCTTAGTTGAAGCTCTTTTGGATGAAATGGCTTTGAAAGATAGTCTACGGCACCTAAGGATAAGCAATCAAGTTTTAATTCCACATTGGCTTCTCCTGTTAAAATAATAACAGGAATTTTTTTGGATATACTTTTATTTCTTAATTGAGAAATAAATTCCTTACCATTTATTCCAGGAAGGTTTAAGTCCGAGACAATTAGATCTGGAATATTTTTAACCGTTAATGATTGAAGCGCCTCATTAGCAGACTCATACGTTATAACTTTTCCAAGTTTCTCGCAATAGATTTTTAAGAACTTACGCATCATTTCACAGTCTTCAACGATCATTATTAATTTCTGTTCCATTTGGTTTTTTATTTGAACAAATATTGTAAAATGAAATAATCTCTTTTCTTATTATTCGTTATTTGGAGTTTAGCAATGGTTGATTGGTTGGTTTTTAGCTTTTTTTGTAAAAATAGAGCAAGGATGTTGGTGTATTCCAAAAATCGAAAGAATCATGTTAATAAACTATCAATTTTGACCATTAAGCAAAGTTTCATAATAATTGTTTTGGATTATCTTTTTTTTGTTTTTAAAACATCATTAAAATGAAATCTAAAGGAATGTATAGTATTAATAGAGGACTATTATTATTAAGTCTTGTTGTCTTTATGGTTGCTTGCGACGGATTTGAAATACCAGATGAAGCCTACCAAAACGAAAGTGCCACTAAGTCTAATCAGGAATCATGGGTAGTAGATAATGATTTTACTTTTCGCACGGAGGAAAATATAGACCTAAACATAAGTATTTGTGATAACAACGGAGATGCTTTAAAAAAGGTACCTTTCAGACTATTTCTATATAAAGGAAATGGTGTTGAACCAGACTTTTTAGTGAGTGGTATGTCGGATGAAAATGGAGAGTACCAAAATTCATTTGTACTCGATAAGAATATTAAAACACTAATGGTAAATGTTAACTATCCAGGATTTCAAAATTATCAGATAATCACTATAGACGATACTATTATAAACTATAAAATTGATCCAAGGATTGAACCTATTTCTGTTGATCCTTTTTTGAGTGAAAGTGAAGAGTTTGTATCAAAAAGCAACAAGGATCCTTTAGGCTTAACATTCAATTATTTTGGATCATACAACAACAGTGGAGTTCCTAGTTATTTTGAGTCTGTAAATGATGTTATTGGTCAAGATATTTTGGATTTATTGGCTGGAAGTTTACCAGAAGGACAACCGGTTCCTGATTATAATCCGCAATATATAAGTTCTGGAAATGCAGCATGTTTGATTGTTGAAGAAGAAGCAGAAGTATGGATTACTTTTATTCATGAAGGTGCTGGTTATAGAAATTCTGTTGGTTATTATACTTATCCAACATCTAATCCTCCTTCATCACCTTATGATATTAATGAGTTAAATATTTTATTTCCTAACACATCTTTTTCTGGAAGTGGAGGAGGATTATCAACAGGGAATAAAGTGTATCTAGGGTCTTTTAATCCAGGTACTTCAATTGGTTGGTTTATTATCCCCGACGGTTGGAATAATAGTAGTAGAATAGTTGAAGAAAAGCAAAATAAGGATGCCAAATTTTCTAACAGTGCACTAAATGAATTTACTAATAAGGCATATCAAAGTCATTGTGTCGTTCTTAAAGACGATGGTGAACAATCTCTCTATTTGGGTTTTGAGGATATAAATAGACCTGGGGGTGATAATGACTTTAATGATGCTATATTTTACATTAAAGCAACTCCTTATTCATCAATCAATACGAAAGCTCTTCCACCAGTAAGGTCGGACTTACCTGATTTGGATAATGATGGAACTCCAGATAACGCTGACACATTTTTGGATGATCCTGAAATTTCTTTTGTGTCTTATGTGCCAGGTGAAGGTTTATACGGTACATTGGCATATGAGGATTTGTGGCCATTGACCGGTGATTACGATATGAATGATATGGTTATTGATTATAATATTGCAGAATATCGTAATTCAAACAACCTTGTAGTTAAAACTAGAGCAACTTTTATTGTTAAGGCAATGGGTGCAGGCTTACAAAATGGTTTTGGTTTTCAGACCAACTTAAATCCTTCACAAATAGCTTCAGTAGAAGGATCTGAGCTTTATGAAAGTTTTATTAATCTTGCTCCTAATGGTGTTGAACAGGGGCAATCAAAGGCTGTATTTATTGTGTTTGATAATGGTTTTAAAACCATGGAATC
>CAJQRD010000042.1 GCA_905480605.1 uncultured Saprospiraceae bacterium
CACCTAGATACAAGGCGTCAATAATATTCTCCAAAAATTTGTAAGAGCATATTACAGATTGCTTTTTTGCAATTATTATTTCGTTATTTTTTTCAATAGTAGCATCGTCATTTTTATAAATGTAAGATGAATTCCCCTCAACATTAATGATTTCATTGTTACCAAGTGTTTTGAGTTTTCCATCTACAAGAAACTGAACATTTCTTTTAAAAGATTGCTTAAAGGTTATCCCTTTATAATATGCGGTTTGGGGTATAATCTTATTCTCACTTAGTCGAAATAAGTTGTTATTGTCATCAACAAAGTAGATATTGGATAGACTGTCACAAAGTACGTGTTTGATAGTGTGCTTATGTTTGATACTTATTTGACCAAAGCATTGAAGTGTGAAAAATAAACAAATTGTATATGCGAGAAGTTTTCTCATGATCAATAAATAAAATGCTTGATAGTGAACATATTGTTGAGCTAAGTTATTAACGTTTAGATAAAGAAAAGATTTCTTGTTGATTTTCCATGACAACGCAAGAGATATATTATAAAAATTAAATATACGTAATTCGTTTAATACAACATATTTATAATATTTTTGTCTTAGAAATAGGAGATTGTTTTAAAAAATGATTGCATTTGGTGCTGAAACCGATGTATTTTGATAAAAAGATTAATGTTTAAATCAATATTAGAAGATTTTAAAGGTGTTTTTAGAAGCGGTAATATGCTATCTAAGATTATTGTAGTTAACGTAATAGTTTTTGTGGTAGTTAACCTTTTGTTCGTTATTGACATGAACTCATCTAAGGACCCATCCAGTTTTGCTAATATCATACTCCGTAAGATTTCAATGGTTTCTGACCCTTGGTCTTACATTAAGCAATTTTGGGGGCTTGTAACACACATTTTTGTACATAAAGCGTTTGGACATATTTTCTGGAATATGCTGTTGTTGTATTGGTTTGGACGTATCGTTGGTGATTTTTTAAATGACAGAAGGGTTTTGCCGCTATATCTACTAGGAGGTATAGCGGGCGGAATCGCTTATTTTCTTTATGCTCAAGTTGTAGGTGGAGAATCACAAGCCATGGGAGCATCAGCGGCTGTTATGTGCATGTTAATGGTTGCTGCCACTACCTCACCTGACTATACTCTGAGGTTGATTTTAATAGGGCCAGTTAAGTTAAAATATGTTGCTTTGGTTTTACTTTTTTTGGACGTTGTTGGCGTTGGAGGGTCTGTTAACACTGGGGGTCATATTGCGCATTTAGGAGGAGCTTTTTTTGGAGTTTTTTATGTTTATTTACTCAGAAAAGGAACAGACTTAACGGACCCAATACAAAAAGTAATAGAAAAAATAACCAGTATCAACCAGCCTAAATCTAGAAAAACACCCAGAAGTACTTTTACTGTTTATAAAAATACAACTTCCACAGATAAAGCTTCAAAATCAAAAGGTACATTTTCACAACAAGGGGAATTAGATCGTATTCTAGACAAAATTAATGCAAATGGATATGACAAATTAACTGCTGAAGAAAAAGAGTTTTTGTATCAAGCGAGTAAGAAAAAGTAAACATGAAATTAGGTTTAAAGTTTGTTTATTTTCTAAACATCTTAGCTGCTCTTTGTAGTCTTTTTGCATACCTATCCCCTTTTGTTGATCCAAACGTCACTGGTGTTTTTTCATTTTTTGGATTGGGTTTTCCAATGTTGATTATTAGTCATTTGGTTTTTTTGGTTTTCTGGCTTTTTGCTAAACCTAAAGTGATGTTACTTTCGTTGGCTATTTTGATTTTGGGTTATATTCCATTTAAAAAAGCAATAGGGTTAAAGAACGATGTCAAGGATCAAACTGGTTTGAGTATTTTGTCTTACAACATTGGTTATACGAGACGGTATTTGTCTGGTAAAGATGGGAAAAGCAAAAAACAAGAATTTATAAATTTCTTACGGAAGGAAAACCCAGATGTTGTTTGTTTGCAAGAACGAGCGCACTATCAAGAAGGTATTTATAAAGAATTATTTAAAGGTTATACACTTCATCCAAGTGATAAAATTGGTACTGGAATTTTTACGAAGCTCCCGATTGTAAATAAAGGTAACATAGCTTTTGATACCAAAGCGCATAACGCGACGTGGATAGACGTTAAGTATAAAAAGGGAATTGTAAGGATATATTCTGTTCATTTATCGTCAAATAAGGTCAGGGATTTTTCAGATAATATCAAAGAGATTTGGGGTCAAAGTTTATATGTATTGGATAAGTATAATGAACATGCTAAAACCAGGGTAGATCAAGTCAAAGAAATTTTAGCTCATGCGGCAAAATCGCCATACCCAGTTGTTATCAATGGTGACTTTAACGATATACCACAATCGTATATCTATAGGTTGATGTCCAAGAACTATTGTGAAGCCTTTTTAGAAAAAGGATCAGGCATGGGTAAAACATTTAAGACACGGTTGCCAGGATTGAGAATTGACTATGCATTTTTATCAAAGCAACTATGTGTTAATTCTCATCAAATACTAGATATAGAACTTTCTGATCACTATCCGATTTTGACCAATGTTTCTTTCAAGGACTAATTTTAAAGAGCATGAAGGATACAATATAAGTATGAAGGTGATATGGTATTACAGGTATTCCAATCTGGAGGAAGACTGATGATTCAAGACAAAGCACTATTCATTGATAGTCAAACGTATTTGAACCTAGGTCGATTAACTGCTGTACTTTACATTATGGTGTTGCGAGATAATGAAGGTAAAATTGTTTTTAGAATAATATTGTTAGGCAATTAGATTCATAATAAACTTTACTGAAGAGTTAGTTGTCGTCTAGATGTTAGTATCAGTTTAAATAAGGTTGATTTTAACTTTTTGGTATAGTTGATTAAATACCACCAATTTTATTTTCACGTTTAATAAATATCAATAATATTAATTTAACTGATGAAATTATTTAAAGTTTTTCTATTAAAATCACCTGAATATCTCTTAATTCTTGCTGTTCTTTTTTATTATTTTTCCGCGGCAAATACATTTAACCCAATTGCCATTACCTTATTAATTGCTTTAGTTTGCCAAATAATTTTTAAAAGTAAAATAGTTGGAATTATAATTCCTACGTTATTAATTTTTAGCAGCTTGTTTATGTTGTTGGCGTTGATTTCAGAGTTCAATGAATTTCCAACCTTTAATTATGAAGCTAAAAAATTATTGTTTGTTGGGTTAACCTTCTTTATATTGACTATTGTTGTTTCTGGAATTATGATTTATAAATACTCAGTATTAGCTTCTAAGAAGAGCAAGATATAGGAAAATTAAACTTTTTCACATAAATTTAATTTTAGCATATTTACTGCCATTTATTGCTAAAGCTTTTTATAAGATCCAACGGCCTCTGACTTATCAAACGAAAATCGACCTTAAGCCATTGTAGTGAGATGGAATAGAGTCACATCTGTGATCTTCGATTATAAAATACTCCCATGTTATAATTAACAGTTTTATTGTTTTTTACTAAAATGTCGTAAAAGTTTAAATTGGCTTTAATTTTATCCAGGCTGTTCGCTTTTGTCTTTTCTTACTTTTATGATATCCATCTTTTTGCCTAGACGGTTTGCAATGGCAACGTATCGTGGTTTGTCCTTACGGCTTCTTTTAACAAGGAGCTCTTGAGATTTTTTTACAAGGTTTTCTTTGTCACACCAAAGGCAAGGTTATGTTGCTAAATAATTGTCAAAATATACCTCATGATGCAAATAGGTATAGAGTACAAATAAACCAGCAGTTGAGTGACCAATATTTGTATAATTATTTTCTGGTATATATAAATGTTATTTATATAAGGCTGTAGCTCTTTATCAAAGAATCTTATAAAGTTGTTGGAACCTCCAGAGGTCTTGGTATTTTGCCCAGCCTTCTTTCATGTTAATTTTCAACACACTTGAAAGACGTCTACCATATGGTGCAGGAAAACCGTCTATGATGAGTTTTACATCCTAAATTGCGTCAGCATTAAAAGCTTAGAAAAACCCAAGAGAGGGGAGGCATTGTAAACGGGAATACCGTCCAAAAGAATTAAGTTTTGATCTGCACTTTCACCTCTTACATAAAACCCACCTTGCCTTTCTTCACCAGATTGTGCCACTGGCAACAATTGAAGAGCCTTTATTACATCAACCTCTCCTAAAAGGGCAGGAATACTTTTTATTTGCAAATTGGGTACATCGATGGTAGACATTTGAGGTTCCTCATGAATTTTTCTGAATTTTATCGCATTTATTTCGTCTTGTTCCAAAATCGTTTCTCTACTACGTTCGATGACCGTGTATCTCATTTAGTACTGAGAAATATAGGTTGACTGGCATATCCCCCATAAGAAATATGCAATTCAACTTGACCATTGCAGGTATATGAAGAACTCCCGTAGGTATTGGTAAACGTGCCTGTTTGAGCTAACCCATCATAGACTTTGACACCAATTAGTTTTTCACCAGAATCGAGATCTTAAGCATTGCGACTGATAGTTATAAATTGCGAACTTAGAAAATGTGGAACAAATAAGAGTGCCCATGATAATGGAAAGTAGAGATTGTTTTTCATTGAGTATTTGTTTATCTAAAGCAGAATAGTCAAATGGAATTTTGAGCGTTCATGTTATATAGTTTTTAATGACGGGTTAATGAAAATTATTACAACAGTCTTAACAAATAGTATCTTGAGGTGATTTATATATAGCCAATCAAATATTAAAAATTGTACAGCTGGACTAAAAAGCAAGAGATAAAATAAGATTTAAATAATGCTTCTTCTTTTTATTGTATAAGTTATTGAATTTACAACGTTCTTTAATGATATTAATGTAAGAGAGTTGATGTATAATAATTAATGTGCAATTCAACTTATTAATTTATTTTTGCACCATGGAAATAAAAGACTTATATCTGCAGAATAGCTTAACAAAGCAAAAGGAGAAGTTTACACCGATAAATGAAGGCTATATAGGCATGTATGTTTGTGGTCCTACTGTTTATAGTGATGTGCATTTGGGAAACGTGAGAACGTTTACAAGTTTTGATATAATGTATCGTTGTCTTTTGTATTTGGGATATAAGGTCCGTTATGTAAGAAATATAACAGATGTAGGCCACCTTTTAGATGGTGGTGAAGATCGTATTTCAAAAGGAGCAAGGTTAGAGAAGCTTGAGCCAATGGAGGTTGTTCAAAAGTACACGAATGGCTTTCATAAAATCATGGATATATTTCATACTAAAAAACCAAGTATTGAACCAAGAGCGACGCAACATATTTTAGAGCAAATCGAAATGGTTCAACAAATTTTGGATAACGGTTATGCTTATATTAAGGATGGATCAGTTTATTTTGATACGCTTAAGTTTAATGAAGAGAAAAAAGTATATGGTAACTTGTCTGGTCGTATAATTGAGGATTTGCTAACAGAAACAAGAGACAACCTTAAGAAACAAGATCAAAAACGCCATCCGTCTGATTTTGCTATTTGGATGAAAGCAGATCCCGATCATTTAATGAAATGGAATTCTCCATGGGGAGAAGGTTTTCCAGGTTGGCACTTGGAGTGTTCAGTAATGAGTACAAAATACCTAGGAGAGACTTTTGATATTCACGGTGGAGGTAATGATTTAAAATTCCCTCATCATGAAAACGAAATTGCACAAAATATAGGTTCTTGTGGTTGTCAACCTAGCAACTATTGGTTACACACCAATATGTTGTTGATGAACGGCAAGAAAATGTCTAAGAGTGATGGCAATACCATTTCACCTGATGAGTTGTTTACTGGGGACAGCCCTCATGTATCAAAAGGCTATTCACCAATGGCGGTGAAGTTTTTCATGTTGCAATCTCACTACAGTTCTACTTTGGATTTGACTGATGATGCATTATTGGCTTCTGAAAAAGGCTACAAGAGACTGATGGAGTCATTGAAAACATTGGGACAATTAAACCATAAAAGTGTAGGTAATAGTTTAGATTTGGAAGTGAATGAAGCATTGGATGAATTTATGAATCACATGTGTGATGATTTTAATACACCAAGAGCAATTGCATCTTTATTTGAAGTGGTTACAAAAATCAACAGCTTCAACGAAGGACATCTTGATTTAGCACAAATTTCAGATGAGACATTTGCTAGACTAAAAAAGGAATATCCAGAATTCATTGATGATGTCCTGGGTCTCAAAGATGAAAACATTGGAGGCGGAAACAGCGAAGCTTTGGATGGTGTTATGGAGCTTGTCCTAGATTTAAGACAAGAAGCCAGAGCAAACAAAGACTGGGGGACTGCTGATAAAATTAGAGACGGTTTGTCAAAAAGTAAAATCGTTGTTAAAGATGTTAAAGATGGTACCAACTGGACTTTTTCATAATGTAAAGTCTGATGCGTTTATTATTAAATGTCATTTTAAAGAAGTCCTATTTTAAAAAAAGAATTATGAACTTAAGAACAATTATATATGCGCTGTTTGCACTTTGCCTGATTCAAATTATGGCTTGTAAAACAGATACAAAACCAGAATCAATTCCTGTTGAAACGAAGCAAAGAGTAAAAGTGCCTTCTTTCAAGGCGGATTCAGCTTACGTTTATATTGAAAAACAATTGTCCTTTGGAACAAGAGTACCAGGAAGCGAAGGCCATAAGGCTTGCCAAGATTGGTTGGTTGAGAAGTTTGAATCCTTTGGGGCAGATGTAATCCTACAACCATTTATTGCTAATATTTACACAGGGGATAAATGGAAGGCTAATAATATTATAGCACAGATTAATCCAAAACATAAAACCCGCGTAATTCTTTCAGCACACTGGGACACTCGATTTATGGGTGAAGAAGACCCTGATCCAAAAAAGAAAAACGAACCGATTCCTGGAGCAGATGATGCTGGAAGTGGTGTTGGGGTGCTCTTGGAAATTGCAAGACAGATTCAATCCAATCCAATTGACTTGGGGATAGATATAATTTTATGGGATGCAGAAGATCAAGGTCAACGAGGTGTTCAAGGTGCGGAAGCAACGTGGTGTTTAGGTTCCCAACATTGGTCTAATAATAAACACAGAAGCGACTATAATCCGATTTATGGGATCAATTTAGATATGGTAGGGTCTAAAAACCCACGATTTGGAAGAGATGATTACTCAATGGGGTTTGCCCCAGTTGTTATGAATAAGGTTTGGAAACTTGCCAAGACAATGGGGTATAATGACATGTTTACCGACAATAAAACAGGACCATTAACAGATGATCATGTTGTTGTGAATCAAATAGCCCGAATTCCAATGATTGACATTATCAACCAACCTGATACAAACCGATTTGGTGACCACTGGCACACTCACAATGATGACATGTCTATTATTGACAAGCGATCGTTAAAAGTTGTAGGGCAAGTTGTAACAGCAACAATTTATAAAGAGTCTGATGGATCTATCAGAGCATTTGAGTAAAAACCGTAAAGAGAACGGGCGTGAACCGCGTGTAAAGCGTCCTAAAAATATAAAAAGAAAGATATCGGCATTTTATTTGCCTGTTTAATTCAACAAAGGAACTCTGTATCTGTTTTAACAAAAAAATTACAAATGAAAAGAATTTTAGCCTTAACAATTTTATCGCTTAGTTTTTTGTTTGCACAAGCGCAACAATCTAAAACGCCAGTTTTTTCAAAGGTCACAGCAACATGGTGTCCAAACTGTGGATCATGGGGGTGGGACTTTATGGAGGAAATGAAAGAAATGTATAACGATGGTCAAGAAGCCGTTATTCTTGGAGTCCATTTCAGCGGAAACCTTCAAAATCCAACAGCACAATGGTTTTCTGATAACTTAAAGTCTTTGGGTCAGCCTGTATTTTTTGTAAATAATGAAGATCTGAATGCTACTAGAAACAACTGGTCAAGTAAGATTCCTGAAATACAAGCAAAATTTGAAGAGATAAGCAATGAGCAACCAGGACAACTACTTTCCTTTGCTTCAGCTTATATTAATGAAGACAATGAGATCGTTGCCAATGTAACCAAGTCTTCTAGTGCTTTTGGTTCTGATGAGTATTATTTAGGAGTATATGTTTTTGAAAACAATGTAGAGGAAAACCAATCACCAATAGGTTTGTCTTCACACCCTAACGTATTAAGAGATGTTATATCTGATAACTTCTGGGGTGATTTAGCGCAAGAAGGAAGCAGCGACATTACAACAGAATATAAAATGATACTGGATAGCAATTGGGATGCGAACAATGTAGGTTTAGTAGCTATCCTTTGGAAGAAAGTAGACAATGATTATATAATTGATAATTCAGCGGTAATTTATAACATTGGTTTATTGTCCTCTGGTTTTGAATTAATTGATGAAGACCTGGTTGATATCAAATCTTTTTCAAATCAAATTGAAATATCAATTGACGCTAATGAAGACTACATTGTTAGTTTAATTAACCCACTAGGTCAGTTGGTTGACAAACAAACTTTTAATAGAAACACAATTATAAATACTTCTTCTTTAGTGACAGGTATTTATACAGTTCATATCAGTCAAGGCAATCAAATTATCAGCAAGCAATTGTTTGTGAATAATTAATTTAGCGTTTGACTTAAAATAAAAAAGCGAATGTGTAAACCACATTCGCTTTTTTTATTTAAATAATTAGAGATCTCTTGTTTTAGGACTTTGTCATATTTGTTTTGCAATTTGTTATATCATCGTCTTCATTAACTTTGACAATAGGAGTGAACGTTCCGTCTTCGTTTTCAGTGAAAATGCCTTTATAAGATGGCTCAAAATCAGCTCCTTTAGGCGTCTTTTAGCAATTGGCAAAACATTGTATTCAGCAGTACAAGTAAAGTTCGATTCCCCGTTAATATTTAAAGTGTGAGAACAAAACAGTTGTATATTGTCGCAACTGCATGAATGTGTATGAATGATGAACAAAGGTTGGAAAGGGGATTATAATATGTTATATCATTAAAAACAGGAAGGGGTTATTTCTGAGTGTCAAGGTGGTTCTCAAAAAAAAGAGCCATCAGAAGACGGCTCTTATAGTTTTAGAAGACGTTGATGTCTCTTTTGAATAAGACGACCAACGCTCTTCTTGTAGTTTTTTATAATAACGTATTGATCATATCTGTTAATTCCTTATCGCTAGATGGTCTAGGAGCATCAGCTGTAACAACCTTACCTTCAGCGTCCAATAAGATAAACCTAGGAATTCCGTTAATAAGATAGTCTTTTACAAACTTTGTATCCCAACCATTGTCTGATAACAATTGCACACCTTGAAGCTCTTGATCAGCAACCATAGTTTTCCACTTTTCTTCATCTTCTGGCACATCAACTGAGATACTAACGAACTCAACATTTTTACCGTGGTATGACTTTTCCAATTCTTTTAAATGTGGAATTTCTGCCTTACATGGGCCACACCAAGTTGCCCATACATCGATATAAACATTCTTACCTTTTAAATCTTTAAGATTTACATTGTCACCCTTTACATTTTTGTATTCAAAACCAGGAGATACATTACCTTTTACCAATGCATTCATCTTTGTAAAGGACTCATCCAAATCTGCCAAGAGTTCACTATTTGTTGTCAATGCTTTCATTTTATCAACAGTACCTTTTAAATCTTCGATACCAGGAGACAAATAATAGCTGTTTAACATTTTAAGAACTTCATCCTTAATGACTCCACTTTCAACAGATGTTAGTTTATCTAAACACTCAGTAAGCTTTCCGTCCGTGAAATTAGACATTACAAGACTGTTGTATTCTGGTACAGATAAGAAATCAGACTCATTGGTAAAGTTCAAGTTTTCAAACTGCCTGTTGTAAGCATCAGATACTTTGAAGTCTTCATCTTCAGCAAAATGCCGATGATAGGATTCAAACATTTGTTGTTTCAAATTAATAAATTCATATTTGATGTTTTTACCTTGAGTTTTTACAAAGTCCAAAGGAAGTCCAGCTTTTAACATTTGATCAGTATAAGCTTTCTCTCTTTTATTCATAACTTCAAGAAAACCATTCTCATCCATTAAGAATAAGTCCTTCATACCAAGTTCTTCATCAAAGTTCTGATCTAGATCAGACTTGTTTTTTAAGTAATTGTTTACTGTAGCGCCAATTCCAGAAAAAGTAAGGGTACTGTCAAACGCATTAAGATCTGTATTTAAGACGGTTTCTCCGGGTGTCAAGTAAACCTTGGCTCCATTTCTTTTGTATCTTAAATCATAATATCCTGTACCACCTTTAACTGTGCCGGCAAAGGTGCCATCTGCTGCAAGGCCAAATTTTTCAACTTCACCATTTTTTCTTAGCATTAAAGTGTCACCAGTTGCATTTTCAATTTTACCTGAAAGTGAAATATCAATAACTTCAACTTCAGCAGGTTTACAGGCAAAAAGAAATATGAAAACTGAAAGTGACAATAGTATTTTTTTCATTTTTATTTATTTATAACATTTTGTTTTTAAATCACTTCTAATATACAGAAGTTAAACAGATTCTATTTCTTTTTAGGGTGCACCAAGGTCATTTCCTTTACCAAATGTCCTGCGCCAGCAAATTTATCAACAACAAATAGTACATATCTTGCATCAACCATAATGTTTCGACAAATAGAGGAATCATAATTATAATCACTCATTGTTCCTTCCCATGCACGATCAAAGTTTAGTCCAATCAAGTTGCCATGTGCATCAATTGCTGGACTTCCAGAATTTCCACCTGTAGTGTGATTGGTACCGATAAAGCAAATGGGTAGTTTTCCATTACTATCTGCATATTGTCCAAAGTCTCTGTTGTCATATAACTCCAACAACTTATCTTCAACATTAAATTCGTAATCACCAGGTACGTACTTTTCAATAACACCTTCCAGGTAAGTTACAGGCTGATATGTAACAGCATCACTAGGGTTGTAACTTTGCACCTGCCCGTAAGTTACACGCATTGTACTATTGGCGTCTGGATAGAATGTTTTATTAGGAAAAGTTTTCATCAGTGCATCCATGTAGATACGTTGCAAAGAGTCTAACTGAAACTGAATTCCGCTCAATGGTTTCGCAACTTTTGCATCAAATAGCTCTTTCCATTCTTTGCCAAAACTATAAGCAGGATCTCTTTTAATATGTCTTACTGCGGCATCAGGAGTCATTTCCAAAACAGCAAACATTCTTGTTGGATTTGCAAAAGATGTTTGGTTGTAGAAATTTACTCCCCGACCGTTGTCTAATCCGCTGTCAACATCACGTAAGCCCATAAGTGAGCTGGGCACATAAGCTTTATCAACATTCATCACATACATCTCCGTCAATGCCCCAAATACTTCTTCGTCAATAGTTGCGTTGTAATCTTTGTAAAAGCCTTCAAGAAAAGGAATGATCCTTTCCTTATAGCTTTGGTATCCTTTCTCACCGTTCTCTTCATATGCAGAGACCAACCTTTGTGAAATCGAAACAACTGTCATAAGTTCAATGTTTCTACTGGCAACTTCAGAATAATAGTCTCTAACGTATGCTAAAGGTGCTTGCTGTTTATACAACTTTTCAAATGTTGGAAGAATAGATCTGTAAGAACTATTCTTAGGCAGGGCAGCCATAAACTCTTTTTCGAATTTTTTCTTTTTGGCAATGCCTTTGGTTTTTTTTAAACCCTGACTTTCACCTATCCATTTTTTCCAGTAGTTGGCAACACGTGCAAATTTTGAGGCATACTTGATTCTTATTTCTTCATCGCTTCTCATATATTTATCGATGATGCCCAATGCTTTTTCACGAATGGAAATTTTTGCTGGGTTAAGATCATTTACGATCTGCTCAATTGCAGGAGACGGTAAGTATTCTTGAGTTCTTCCAGGAAAACCAAATACTAAAGTAAAGTCCCCTTCTTCAACACCATCTAATGAAATAGGAAGGTGGTGCTTAGGTTGGTAGGGTTTGTTATCAGGAGAATAATCAGCAGGTAAATTGTCTGGTCCGGCATAAATTCTAAACAAAGAAAAATCACCAGTATGTCTTGGCCAAATCCAATTGTCTGTGTCAGCACCAAACTTACCAATTGATTCAGGTGGTGCTCCCACCAATCTGATGTCTCTGTATGTTGTTGTTTTAAAAGCAAAGTATTGATTGCCATTAAAAAAAGGCCTCACATAAACGTCTTGATAGTTTTCTCTTTGAATATCATCGGTTACTTTTTTTAAGTTTTTATCAACCACTGATTGACGTTCAGAAACACTCATCTTTTCAGTTACGCCCATTAATGCACCTATGGTTACATCGATTATTTCATTTATAAATGTCGCTGTCAACCCTGGGTTTTCCAATTCTTCCTCTTTGGACATCGCCCAAAATCCATTTTTCAAATAGTTGTTTTCCAATGAACTGTGTGATTGAATTTGACCATATCCACAGTGATGGTTCGTCAGCAAAAGTCCATTCGAAGAAATAACTTCTGATGTACAAAATCCACCGAAGTGAACGATTGCATCTTTCAAAGACCCTTTGTTGACGCTGTAAATATCTTCTGCAGTTAACTTCATTCCCATCTTCTGCATTTCTGCTTCATTAAGGCTTTTGAGTAGCATTGGCAACCACATTCCTTCACCTGCAATTGCAAATTGAGACATTACCATTATCATTGCTCCAATAAAAACTTTCTTCATGTTATGTTAAATTTTTAATTTTTCTAATTCTCTCTCAATTTAGAAAATTTGCTTATAATTAAATATTATATAGGTTTTTTTATGAAGAGTTTATAATAAATAATGGATTTCTTATTCAAACAAGCGTCTTTTCATCCTTTTGGTATGCTCCATGTGCTGCCTCTTGTTATTATTTTTTGTATTGGATTTACCGGTATTTTATTTGCAAAGTCTCAACTTAAAAGAGAAGGACAAAAGAATTTGATTTTTGGAATTTCATTAATTCCACTGATTGGTTATTTATCCAATGTTATTTTTCCCTTGATAGAAGGTGACTTTAATCTTCAAGAAGACTTGCCAGTTCACGTTTGTCGAGTACTAGCCATTGCAACTCCGGTTGTAATTTGGTACAACAAAAGATATTGGATGCGTATTTTTTATTTTTGGATTTTAGCAGGCACACTCAATGCTAACATTACGCCTGATGTCGAGTATACATTTCCTCATTGGACCTATTTTAATTATTGGATGGTGCACAGTTTTCTAGTAATAATTCCAATATATTATGTGTTTGTATTTAAAATGAAAATCACTTTTAATGATTTGAAGAATGCATTTTGGTTGGCGAACATATTTTTAATTTCTACCTACTTTATAAATGTGTTGTTGGGCTCAAATTATATGTATAGTCGAGCTAAGCCAACAGCAGCAACAATCTTGGACGTAATGGGACCTTGGCCAGTATATTTGATTACTGGACAATTGTTGGCTTTAATACTTTTTTTCTTGCTGTATTTACCTTTTTATTTTAATGCCAGGCGTTAGGTTATCACCTTGTTTAAGAAATATTTTATTCAATATTAAGTAGTGTACTCACCCCGAATTTCGTTTTACGAAATCCACCCCTCTCTATTCTAAAGAGGGCAAGAGTCAGTTCTTGCTTATTGTTTTTAAATGCATTGAATCCTTCAATCTCGTTATTGCTCAATTCCCTTCTTTTCAAAAAGCGAGGGGTGGTTTTTCGGAAAAAATCGGGTTGAGTGAAAGATAATGGATATGGGACCCCGTACCAAAAGCTTAATCTATAACATTGTGCCAAACGAGAATTACTTTTTCAACCACATCCGCATTAATATAAACCCAGTTAAAGCTCCTCCAAGGTGAGCCCAGTTGGCAACACCATTATCTGCACCTGACATACCAGAATAGAGATCCATAGCAACATAAGCTATGGCCAAATATTTTGCTTTAATAGGGATCGGCGGAAATAGCAACATTAACTTGTGATTGGGAAACATTACGGCATAAGCAATGGTGACGCCCATAATAGCACCTGAGGCACCAACCGCTCCTAGAAATCGTATTTGATTGTAACTAAAGTGCATGTAATATTGAATGGCAATATGTGCTACTAATGAACCTAAGCCACAAAGTAGGTAAAGCTTTAAAAACTTTTGAGATCCAATAGCACGCTCAACCATTGATCCAAAGATGTAAAGACCAAACATGTTAAATAATAAATGCCTAGGTGATCCATGACTAAACATATGTGTCACCAACTGAAAGGGTTTGAAGCGAGCATCTTGTGGCCAATACAAAGCAGGATCGGGCATGTAATTAGCCAATGCCGTTTGGTAAGCAATAAATACCAACACATTCAAAATAATAAGATGTTTTACTATATCTGTAATTGGAGGCATATTGTATTTTTATTTATCCAAATTGTTTTTCTAAATCGGACAGCTCGTAATTGACAAAACATTTTTTTCCGATAGGACTAGTATAAGGGTTTTCACAAGCAAAAAGTTCATCTACAAGTGTTCTCATTTCCTCAACATCCAGTCTCTTACCTTTTTTAATTGCGGCACTTTGAGCCATAGCGCGAGCAAGATTCTCATTTTTTGAAATATCCAAATCCAAGTTGGAAGAATATTGATCAATCAATCTATCAACCAGGTCCTGCAAATTGTTGTCATTGAAACCAGAAGGAATGCCATGTACAACAAAGGTTTCTCCACCAAACGACTGTATATCAAAGCCAAGATTTTTCATTTCTTTTGCCAGTTCAGTAAATATTTCGACACGATCTTTCGGTATTTGTAGAGAAATTGGAAAAAGTTGTTTTTGTATCAACTCTTCTCCATCATTTAAGTTTAGTAAATATTTTTCATATAAAATACGCTGATGAGCCAAGTACTGATCAAGGATAAAAAACCCACTTTTTATTTGGACAATTATATAACTGTTATGAATTTGATAAGGCTCTTTTTCTTCGCTATCTAAAGGAAGAGTCTCAACCAACAAATCTCCAGAAGCTGCACTGGGCATTGTGTATTCCTCCTTTGGGATATTTGATCTTTCATCTTCTTGGTCAAGCTCTCTTTGAAGTTCACCTTTATCCTCCATGCCATTATAAAGCGACTGCCATTGTCTCATAACTGGAGCAGACCTTGTTGTCGATGCCATGGTGCTTGAAAATGGGCCATTGTTAGGACTATTTGGGTTTGACATTCTTATATCACCATTTTCGTTTTCAAAATCCAGTTTTGGTGAAAGGCTGTATCGGCCCAAAGCATGTTTAATTGATACTTTTAAGTAATTGTAAATCAAGCGCTCATCATCAAACTTAATTTCTTGTTTGGTTGGGTGAACGTTAATATCAATGTTTGAAGGATCTAACTCTAAGAACAAAACAAAAAACGGAAATTGATCGTCGCCTATTAGCGTATCGTAAGCCCCAGAAATTGCATGATTAAGATAGTGGCTTTTAACAAATCTGTTGTTGACAAAAATATATTGCTCACCCTTTTGCTTACGTGCAATCTCAGGACTACCAATTAATCCTATTATTTTTAAGACATCTGTTTCTTCCTCTACTCTTAAAAGTTTTTGCTCATATGTTTTTCTGAACAATCCAAGTATTCGTTTTTTTACAGATCCAGCCAATAAGTTATAAATCTCATTTTCGTTGTGAATAAACTTGAATCTTACATCGGGATAAGAAAGCGCAATGTGTTTGAATTCTTCGGTAATATATTTTAATTCAACTGAGTCGGTCTTCAAGAATTTTCTACGTGCTGGAACGTTAAAAAACAAGTTTTTAACTGCAATAGAAGTGCCTTTTTCGGCTTGACAATATGATTGTTCAATTATTTCAGAAGTCTTAATAACGATTAAGTTGGCAACTTCTGACTCTTCAGTTCTTGTTTTCAATTCAACTTCAGCAATGGAGGCTATTGATGCCAAAGCTTCACCCCTAAAACCCATCGTTTTAATACTAAAAAGATCTTCTGCGGATTTGATTTTGGAAGTGGCATGGCGCTCAAAGCACATTCTTGCATCTGTTTCAGACATACCTTTTCCATTGTCAATTACCTGGATTAAACTTTTTCCGTAATTTTTGACAATTAAATTGATATGTGTAGCACCTGCATCTATTGCATTCTCCATCAATTCCTTCACAACAGATGCTGGACGTTGAATCACTTCTCCGGCAGCAATCTGATTGGCAATAGCCTCTGGCAATAAATTAATAATATCTGACATAGAAATTTTCTAACAACGAAATAAAATAATTTTAAGCAGTAATTGGGTAGCTTTTTTTCAACAGTTGTGGATAGACTAAAGGAGCATAACACGTATTATAATTATGAAAATGTGTGGTCACTGTCTTCTTTAGACATAATTGTTTGATTGACAAATGTATCGATATTAAAAAAAAGTGTATTTGATAGGGGCCAACCAGGCCAATTGAGAATTGACGGGCCTCTTGACTTTTTCCATTATTTTTTGGAAATATTCGTTATGAGTGGTTCTAAATGATAATTAAGCCCAAACTCTCTAAAAAAGTGGAGATTTTGTCAGATTTTAAAACAAAGTAGGTTACTACACAAAGAATAAGTATGATATAAACAAGTCTGAGGTTTGAATTTCTTGTTTGTCTGGCTCTGAAACCTGCATCACCATTGTACTTGTGGCGCATTCCTGTTCTGATACGTGCTTTTATTTGCTCTTCATCATCTGATTTCTCGCCATATTGAGAGACCAATGCTTCTCTTTGTTCTTTAGCTTCATCATAAAACCTTGGCAAATAGTCAAACTGCCTGGGAGATATGCGTTTTCCAAAACCAAACTTCATATTTAATTGCGTTTTTGAAATACCAATTTAGAAAATCTTTACTTGTAAAAAGATGATTTATAAAGTAATATTGGCGTTTTGTGTTTAAAACTACTTAATGTTTGTACTTAGCCTTAAATAAATCTACCTTTGGAAGCCTAAATTAACCATGTTTTTATTTTAGATCTTTATAAATGAGTGATGTAATAAAACACGAATGTGGGCTGGCATTCATACGACTTTTAAAGCCTCTCCAATATTATTATGATAAATATGGAACGACGCTTTATGGTGTAAAAAAACTTCAACTTTTACTTCAGAAACAAAGAAACAGAGGACAGGATGGCGCAGGGATTGCGACCATAAAAACACATATGCCCCCGGGTTCTAGATACATAAGTAGAAGAAGAAGCAATTCCCCTACCTACCTAGAGGAAGTATTCTCAGGAATATACAAGCACTTTAATGATTTGCCAGAAGAGAGACTTTCTGATGGTCCTTGGTTAAAAAAGAATATGCCATATACTGGTGAGGTGCTTTTAGGTCACTTAAGGTATGGTACACATGGGATCAATACGATTGAATCCGTACACCCATTTTTAAGGTTGAACAATTGGATTACCAGAAACTTAGTAATGGCTGGTAATTTTAATTTGACAAATGTCAATGAGTTATTTGAACAACTTATCTCATTTGGCCAACACCCAAAAGAAGATTCTGATACAGTAACCGTGATGGAAAAGATAGGCCACTTTTTAGATGACGAAGTGGAAAAACTATTTTCATGGTACAAGGCAGAAGGGTATTCTAATGAACAAATTACAGATCTTATATGTGACCGATTGGATGTTAGAAGATTGTTACAAAGGGCGACAAGAAAATTTGATGGTGGATATGTAATGGCAGGTATGTTAGGTCATGGAGATGCTTTTATCTTGAGAGACCCTTCAGGGATAAGACCAGCATTTTATTATCAAGATGACGAAGTGGTTGTAATGGCATCTGAAAGACCAGCTATTCAAACTTCTTTTAATGTTAAATATAATACTGTTAAAGAATTACAACCTGGTCATGCACTGATTGTAAAAAGAGATGGCACTGTTACGGAAGAAATGGTTTTACAACCTAAAAAAAGAACAGCATGTTCTTTTGAGCGTATTTATTTTTCAAGAGGCAATGACAGAGACATTTACCTAGAGAGGAAAAAACTAGGTGAATTATTGGCCAAAGAAACTTTGAAAGAAATAGACTATGATGTTGAAAATGCGATTTTCTCCTTCATTCCAAATACAGCAGAAGTTGCATTTTATGGTCTTGTAGAAGGACTGCACAAAGAATTAGACCGCGTTAAAAAGGAGCGTATTTTAGCTTTGGGCGGTAAAGCAACAAAAGAAGAGATTGCCTCAATTTTCAGATTGACACCTAGGGTTGAAAAGCTCGCAGTAAAGGACGCCAAGATGCGTACATTTATTGCAGATGATAAGCACAGGGGTGGATTGGTATCCCATATTTATGATGTGACTTATGGTCTGGTAAACAACGAAAAGGATACCCTGATTTTGATGGATGACTCTATTGTTAGAGGGACAACATTAAAGGACAGCATCATACAAATACTATCGACACTAAAGCCGAAGAAATTAATTATTATTTCTTCAGCTCCTCAAATAAGATATCCCGATTGCTATGGAATTGATATGTCAAAAATGAAAAACTTTGTGGCATTCAAAGCTTTGGTTGAAATACTTAAGGAATCAGGCAGAGAAAATCTTTTGGAAGAAACTTACGAAAAGTGTAAAGCAGAACTGCTCAAGCCAGACGAAGAAATTGGCAACCCAGTAAAAGAACTTTATGCCAACGTTACTTATGAAGAAGTATCGACAAAAATTGCACAAATAGTTACACCAAAAGGTTTTGGTCCTGAAATAAAAGTAATTTACCAAACGATAGAAAACTTGAGAGGTGCGTGCCCAGAAAACAATGGTGATTGGTATTTTTCTGGAGACTTTCCAACACCAGGAGGTATGAAAGTAGTCAACAAAGCATTTATCAACTTTATCGAAAATATAGACGCTAGAGCTTATAACTAATGAAAGCAATATATTCTAATTCTCCCTTTAAGGACAAGGTTGTCTTGGTAACTGGTGGCCGAAGTGGTATTGGATATGATATCGCAAGTTTATTCCTGGCAGAAGGTGCAAAAGTTATTATTGTTTCAAGAAAGGAAGAGCTTTTAAAAGAAGCTGAAGAAAAACTAAAAGCATTCGGTCATGTTTCCTCAGTAGCATGTGACATAAGAGAAACGGAACAAATTGACATTCTTATTGAAAGGATCAAAAGTGACTTTGGAAGATTGGATGTTTTGGTCAACAATGCAGGGGGACAGTTTTTATCACCAGCTGAAGACATCAGTGAAAAAGGATGGAATGCTGTTATAAACAACAACCTGACGGGCACTTGGTACATGATGCAAAAAATGGCCAACGCCTTTTTCATTCCTCAAAAATCAGGCTCCATCTGTAATATTATTTTAAGTATTTATAAGGGTTTTCCTGGTATGGCCCATTCTGCTGCCGCAAGAGCAGGTGTAGATAACCTGACCAAAACATTAGCCATAGAATGGAGTAAATACAACATCCAAATAAATGCTATTGCTCCGGGATATATTCAATCTACAGGACTTAAAAATTACCCACAACAATTCGTAGATCAATTGATTAGCAAAGTTCCAGTTAAAAGGTTAGGCACAACTGAAGAAGTTGCTTGGCTGGTTAGTTTTTTAACTGGTCCCTACGCTCAATTTATAACTGGTGAGACGGTTTATGTTGATGGAGGACAGAGGCTATGGGGTGATATCTATGAGCTGTAAGTAATTAATAATTAATAGGGAATGATTAATTGTTATTTAGTTTTTCAATTTAATCTTTAGCGTGTGTCTTTGACATCCAGACCAACAGTTTTTTAAATTATGAATTAGACTTGGAAAGCGCTAGTTAGAGACTATGTGCAGGTTAACTTTAGCTTATTTGTACATGCAAATTTTTGACTTCTATGCACTGTTTTATCTAAATAGTATTTTTTAATCAACTATCATCCACTTAAAAAAATACTCAGCAACAATAGGGTCTGTATTGCTGATAATATCAATTGTCTTTCAAGTTCTCGGTGGGCTTGATCTTTATTGTTAATGGTGGCACTGATCTTGCCTAGTCCATTTGGAGCTGTTTTTCTACGGGCCCAATCGGTTGACGTACACTTTCATGCCGTCATCACTTCGATTTCTAAATTTGCGGTTCCTGTATTTGTGAAGTTGAATACTACGTCACGTTTTTCACCTCGTTTTATTTTGCCTATATCTATTGTTTCTTGATCAAAAATTATGATCGGAACTAAGGTAGTATTTTTAGCAACCTATGCTTTAGTACCACTATATGAAATCAATGTCAACACGATAAAACTAAATAAAAAACGCGACATAATAATTTTAATTATAGAAGTGTTTCAAAGTAAGTTGCAAACTCCTCAACTGTCTTCATGCCAAGATCCCCTTCACCCTGAACACGCACAGATACAGCATTGGCTTCAATTTCTTTTTCACCTACGATCAAGAGCAAAGGAATTTTTTTCACTTCGTTGTCTCTAATCTTCTTACCTATTGTCTCATTTCTATCGTCAACAAAACCACGAATGTCGTGCTTCGCCAGCTGTAGCTTTAATGCTTCGCATTGTGGCGCAAACTTTGGATCGACTGGAATCAAGACATATTGATCAGGTGTCAACCAAAGCGGAAATTTACCCGCAGTGTGCTCTATTAAGATTGACATAAATCTTTCCATTGAACCAAAAGGTGCTCTGTGAATCATTACTGGTCTGTGAGGTTTATTGTCAGCACCAATGTACTCCAATTCAAAACGCTCAGGCAGGTTGTAATCAACCTGTATTGTCCCCAACTGCCATCTACGACCTAAAGCATCCTTGATCATGAAATCCAACTTAGGGCCATAAAATGCAGCTTCACCAAGCTTGGTTGTTGTTTCAATATCTACCTCTTTGGTTGCTTCTATAATGGCACTTTCTGCAGCATCCCAGTTTTCATCCGAACCAATATACTTATCTGGAGTATTTGGGTCTCGTAATGATATTTGTGCTGTGTATTCAAAACCAATTTTGTCAAGTACTTTTGTTGTTAAGTTAAGCACTTCTAAGAACTCTCCTTTTACTTGTTCTGTTGTACAAAAGATGTGCGCATCATCTTGAGTAAACCCTCTTACTCTTGACAATCCATGCAACTCACCACTTTGCTCGTATCTGTATACAGTACCAAATTCTCCAAGTTTAACAGGAAGTTCCTTGTATGATCTTGGTCTGTTGCCATAAATCTCACAGTGATGTGGACAGTTCATTGGTTTCAACAAAAACTCTTCACCTTCTTTAGGTGTTTTTATAGGTTGAAAACTATCTTCTCCATATTTAGCATAATGGCCAGATGTTACATAAAGATCTTTACTTCCTATGTGGGGAGTAATAACCATTTGGTAGCCTAGTTTTTCTTGTTCTGCTTGTAGGAAGTTTTGTAAGCGTTCTCTTACCTGTGTGCCTTTTGGTAACCATAAGGGCAGGCCAGATCCAACTTTTTCAGAAAACATAAATAGCTCCATTTCTTGACCTAGTTTTCGGTGATCTCTCTTTTTAGCTTCTTCTAACAGGTGAAGGTATTCCTTAAGTTCTTTTTGTTTTGGGAAGGTTACCGCGTAGACGCGCGTCATTTGCTTACGTGTTTCATCACCTCTCCAATAAGCACCAGCCAAACTCATTACTTTAATAGCCTTGATTGTACCAGTATGTGGTATATGAGGACCTCGACATAAATCAGTAAAGTTACCTTGCTTGTAAAAAGTAATAGTGCGATCTTCAAGACCATCTATCAATTCGAGTTTGTACTCGTCATCTTTTTCTGTAAAATATTTGATGGCATCAGTTTTTGAAACATCTGTACGCTCAAAAGTATTTTTCTGTTGAGCCAGCTCAAGCATTTTATCTTCAATCTTTTTGAAATCATCTTGTGTTAAGACTTTATCTCCAGTATCAATATCATAATAAAAACCAGTATCAATTGGAGGACCAATACCAAACTTAGTATCTGGGTATAATGCTTCCAAAGCTTCTGCTAACAAGTGAGCAGAAGAATGCCAGAAAGCATATTTTCCTTCATCATCTTTCCAGGTATGTAGTTGCAAAGTACTATCGGTGGTTATTCCTCTGGTTGCATCCCACTTTTCGCCATTTACAGTAGCTGTTAATACATTTCTTGCCAAGCCCTCACTGATTGATCGTGCAATGTCTATAGGGGAGGTACCCGCTTCATATTCTCTCACATTACCATCTGGAAAAGTAATCTTAATCATTTAAATAATATTTAGTGCGTAAAGATAGAAAATTGCATAAAAAGTGGCTCTTCTTATTTGAAGTACTTTTGAGACAGATTATTTCCTTTTATTCATGCACTTCGAGGCTTCCCACAAATCTTAGTTGGTTTGATGTATCGAAAAACATCATTTTGGGCAAAACCAAGAGCCATGTTTGCTTTGAATGATTGAAAAGGCATCTTTTCAGACCAAGTTAAATGGCTTTAGCTGTAGTAAATTGATCTACGATTAAGATAGGCACCAAGTTCAAGCAAATCATTTTAACCTATGTTTTTATATCACTTTATTATTTATTAGCTTGGCGTAGATTTTAGCCTATGAACATAAAAACCTTTAAAGCCGAATTCCCCAAAGTAGACCTCATTACCTCTCCTAATTCATTTTTTGATAGTATTAAATTCCAATATCGCGAATACCGAAAAAGTGGCGTTTATCGAAATGGTGTTAAAGAAGGCTACTATATTTATCAGATAAAATCAGAAGAAGGTCTACATACTTCTTTGCTTTGTTGTACAGCGGTTAGTGATTTGAAAGATCACAAAATGTTGAAACATGAAAAAACGTTGGCAGCTAAAGAGCAACAAATGATGCATCTCATAATGCAAAGGCAAGCTTTGGTAAAGCCAGTTCTTCTGGGTTACCTTCCAGAGGACAACCTCCATGAAGAATTTATTAAGATAACAATCAGTGAAGAACCAGAAGTTGATCTTAAACTTGAGGATGGTGAGCGACACAGACTTTGGTCCATTTATGACAAAGTCATGTTGAAGAAAATTGACAAGACTTTTTTGAAACTTGAAAAAGCGTATATCGGGGATGGGCATCATAGAACGACGACAATGGCCCTATTGAACGAAAGTGAAGAATTGGGAGAGGAAGCTGAGAAGTACAATTGTATATTGACAGCATACTTTCCATTTGATCAACTCCGAATTTGGGATTTTAATAGAGTTGTGGACATTGCTGATATTATGCCAAGTTCTCAGTTTATAGCAGAATTGTCCAATTACTTTGATATTAAAAAATTAAAAAAAGGACGTAAACCAAAGAAGAAACATGAAGTGACCTTTTTTATTGATGGCGTTTGGTATAGCATGGTTTGGAAGCAAAAATATATCAAGAGTAAGAAAAAGATACTATTGGACACAGCATTGATTAACAAATATATATTCAAAAAAACATTGGGCATTGTAGACATAAGAACTGACAATAGAATAAAATATTATGGAGGTGTAGAGCCCCTTAGCAAGATAGTTAAACAAAGTGATAAACAGGAGTGTGGAGTTGGCTTGTGTATTTACCCCGTAAGTGTTGAAGAGTTGACACAATTGGCTGACAAAGGTAAAACCCTGCCTCCTAAGAGTACATGGTTTACACCTCGACTAAAAAGTGGAATTATAGCAAAAGATTTGTAAAGTATGAGATATATTTCGGCTGACTACATCGTTCCAATTTCTTCTGAAATTATAAATAACGGAGTTGTTCAAATTGACGACGCAGGCATAATCATTAAGAGTGGCACTAAGTCTGAGTTTCCTTCTGTAGATATTGAGCATTTCTCAGGAATAGTTCTTCCTGGGTTTATTAACACACATTGTCATTTGGAACTGTCCCACATGAAAGGTCTTTGTAAGACAGGAACGACTTTGATACCGTTCATCACAGATGTAGTAAAACATAGAGACTTTGAGGAAGAGATTATTTTAGCCAAAATAAAGGAGGAAGATGAAAATATGTATGCAGCCGGAATTCAAGCCGTTGGGGATATATCCAACAAAGTAGATACTGCGCAGACAAAATCAGAAAGCCCAATTCATTATTATACTTTTGTTGAGATGTTTGATTTTATGCAAGACAGTTTGACAGCGGGAACAATAGAAAACTACCGAGCTGTATTCAGGGATCAATCCGAGGGCGGGTTGAATAGAAAGAGTTTTGTACCCCATGCCCCATATAGTGTGTCAGAAGCACTATTTGAATTTATAAACAAAGCTAATTCTAGCAATGCAACAATCAGTATTCACAACCAAGAAACACCAGCGGAACAAAGCTTATTTGAAACTGGAGAAAGTGACTTTCATGATTTTGTAAAAGGTTTTGGTTTTAGTTTAGATCACTTAAAACCGATAGGTAAGGGGTCAATTTATTATGCTTTAAAAAACATGCAAGCCAAGCAAAAAAATATTTTTGTACACAACACTTTGACATCTGAAGTCGATATCAAAGCCGCATATGAATGGTCAGAAAACTGTTATTGGGCAACATGTCCCAACGCCAATCTTTATATCGAAAACAAACTGCCCAATTATCAAAAATTTATTAATCAGAAAGCAAAAATGACGATAGGTACAGATAGCATAATGTCAAATTGGCAATTGTCTGTATGGGAAGAAGTCAAAACGATTAAAAAGTACCAATCGTATGTTCCGTTAATGTCTTTACTGCAATGGGCAACATTGAATGGGGCAGATTCATTGGGTTATCATAAACAATTGGGAAGTATTGAAGTAGGAAAACAGCCTGGTTTGGTTAATATAGATTTAGATTGGAAAGGGGAGGAAACAGATATAAGTAACAGTAAGCCGTTCAGGGTTGCATAATGACTTGACAAGACCAGGCTGTTTTTGCTTAGTAGAGAGCCTTGTTAAATCTGTCAGGTCTTGTTAACGTTAGCGCCACATCCAAGCAAACTCATTTCTCATTTCCGCTTTATCCATTTCCAATTGTGCCAAGAATTTTTTATGCGCGTCACTTTCTGGGAAAAGAGCTTTATGGCTTTCTCTGTTAACCAGGTGTGCAACTTTTTTTCTCAAGGTGGATTCAGAATCTGACAAAGCGAAGTCTTCAAATTTATTATAGATATACTGTAATGCTAGATCATTTGGATGAATGAAGTCATCTCTATAAAAACGGTAGTCTCTAAGATCATCTATCATAATTTCATAAGAAGGAAAATAATGAACATTTTCAGAATTTTCCAAAAACTCATGGATAGCAACTAAAGCAGTTGATTTACTCCTTTGATTGGCTTGGATGCCATCACGAATATGCCTGACAGGGCTCAAGGTCAATATATATTGTATATCGTTTGTTGAATGAGTGTCCAAGGTTGATTTGATCTCTACAAGTGATTGATGTATTTCTGTGGACGAGAGGAGTTTTCTATTGAAGAGGCTGCTTGGTTGCTTGTGACAATTGTTGACTATATTTTGATTGGAATTTTTTTCAAAAACAAACGCAGTTCCAATTGTAATAAAAACGAATTTAACATTTTTAATAAAATCATGGGCATTTTGAATCGAATTGTCAATCTTTGTAAGTACTTCTGCTTTGTCTGGTCCATTGAAAGAACCGTGAAAATCGTGGTGCGACCAAATACCATTTAAATAAACTAAAGATTTGTCAGGCAGCGAATTAGCTGAAATTATCCTCTTTACAGTACTTGCAATGCTTTTGGGGTTAAATGTAATCCCTGCGGGGTTTTGAAGTACTTGATATTGTAGCGATTTTAACTTTTCGGCCATTTCAACAGAAAAGCAAGATCCTAACGATAAAATTTTATCTGAATATTCAATTTTAGAAACTAATTCTTGTATTTCAATTTCAGTTCGCAATAGAAAATTTGACATATTCATTAAAGGTTCAGTTTTTATTTATATCATATTATAAATATGATTAATTTAATAGGGTTTATGGCATATTGATTGCACTTTTTAATGAATTATGGCTTTTATATGTAAATAATATATAAATCGTTTTATATCCCTTTTATTGATATTTGGGATTTTGAAGCTTAGAGTAATGTAAATTTACTTTGAATTATAATTATTTGTATTAATTTAGTCGTCCTTGAATACCGTAACAACGAAAGTTTAAAAAATGAAGATGAAGATTACAAAATATTTATTTGTCCTAGCTGCATTGTTTATAGGCAGTTCTTCTGTAAATGCACAGGATATCCACTTCTCTCAATTCTACATGTCACCATTAAATCTTAATCCTGCATTGACAGGTGTGATGAACTGTAACACAAGAGTTGTTGTGAATTATAGAAACCAATGGTCTCAAATTCTGAAGGGAGATGCATTTAGCACATATTCAGCTTCGTATGATCAAAAAATAGCAGTAGGTCGTTCAGATTATTTTGGTATTGGAGGAACACTTTGGGGTGATTCTGCAGGTGCATTGAACTACGGAACAACTACAGGTAGAATTTCATTTTCATATGCTAAGAAAATGGGAGGATACAGAAAATCAGCTAGATATCTTGTATTTGGTGCTGATGCTGGTGTTTCACAAAGAAAAGTAAATTTGAATAATGCACAGTGGCCTTCTCAACATGATGGCAACGGAGGTTTTGGAAGTACTCTACCTGGTGGGGATTCAAATATTCAAGATACAGACTTCTTACATGGTGATTTATCTGCTGGGTTAATGTTTTTCAATGTTTTGGATGAAAGTACCAACTGGTATGCCGGTATTGCATTACACCATTTAAATCAACCAACAGTTTCTTTCTTAGGAAATCAAGAAACTTTAGCGGGTAGACTAACGGCACATGCTGGTGGACAATTTAAAATCAACAGTGACTTCAGCATATTGCCAAACATAGTATATATGTCACAAGGCAAGCACTCGCAAATTAACTTAGGTACATCTGCAAGATTCAATTTAGGTTCTAGATCTGATGGACAGTCTTGGCAAGTAGGTGGATGGTATAGGGTTGGAAATAAAGTTGAAGGTGGAATTCATTCAGATGCTTTCATATTATCTACAAGATTTGATTATGGAAATTATGGTATTGGGTTCAGTTACGATGTAACGGTTTCTCAATTGAGTCAGGCAGGAAGCGGAAATGGAGCTTTCGAATTTTCTCTAAATTATTTGATCTGTGGTCGAGAAAAAAGATCAGTTTATTGTCCTAGATTCTAAACTGAATATTTTATTTCAACAAATTAAATATGTTTGTTGATAAAATCCTTGTTCATTCATAATATGAACAAGGATTTTTTATACCTTAACTTTCAAATTGCAACAATCCCCTACGATTTTTTAATTTATTAATACCAAATATGTTCGGAAACACAAAAAAAACGGGCTCTGAAAATTATTCCAATTCAGGAAGCTCTTCAGCAATTAATACACTTGTTGCTGGCACTCGCATTGAAGGAAAAATTATTGCTAAAAGTGACATTCGTATTGACGGATCAGTTGAAGGAACGTTGCATTGCTCAGGCAGGTTGATTATTGGCGCAGAAGGGTCAGTTGATGGAGATTCTACCTGTCAGAATGCAGTTATTGAGGGATCGTTTAAAGGCACTCTGGTTGTGGAAGATCAATTAGATGTCCGCAACAACGCCAATGTTGTAGGAGAAATCAAAACGGGTAAATTAAATGTGGATAGTGGAGCGGTATTCAATGGCAATTGCGATATGGGGCAAAAAATTAAAAGTATTCCAAAAGAGGACAAAAAAGAAGCGACAGCTTCTTAGAAAAGTAAATTTTTGACTTTTATAAAATTTATAAAATTAATCGGAAGTGCATCTTTAGTATGCACTATACTGTTTTTTCTGTTGTCATTGGCAATAGATATTCGACAGTATTTTGATTTCCTTTTATTATCAATATTGTTTTTTATGGTTTTGTCCTTTATGACTTATTGGTTGGGACGAGTAGCCGTAAAAATTGGGAACGGCTCTGCATTTATTAAGATCGTAATTATGAATGTATTCACCAAGTTGATAGGTTCATTTCTTTTTGTAATGGTATATGTGAAATTCAAAGAACCTTCTGACCGGCTATTCTTAATACCTTTTTTAATGACGTATTTGATATTCTTAGTAACAGAAACGTACCTTCTAAACATACAAGCTAGGGAGACTAAGAAGCAATAACTCCAATGTTCAAGAATGCGACTTTTTGTATTAGTTAGATAGGGTTTTCGCTACTCTGTAGCTTATTTTTTTTATTCTAATTATGCTTCTATTAATATGTCGCCACTGTGCAGCTAAAATTATTTCAAATTAAAAAAGATTAGGTTATTGTTGGCATAGATGTTTTGAAGCATTGTTGGCATTGATTAAAGAAGTCTAAGTTTCATTTAACCTAAATCCTACACCATGTATATTCTCGATATTTATGGTAGGATCATTTTTGAGATATTTCCTTAAGCGGCTGATAAATACATCCATGCTTCTGCCCATGAAGTAATCATTCTCGCCCCAGATCCTTTCCAAGATCACACCTCTTTCAACGATTTTATTTTTATTGTCGATAAGCATTTTTAAGAGATCTGCTTCTTTTTTGGTCATTTGACTTGACTCGTCGTTAAGTTTTAAACTTAAATTATCGTACTCAAGTATATAGTTACCGGCCTTTAAAAGAGTAGCTGCGTTTTCGCCACTAACATATTTTCGTTTGAGAAATATTTTGATTTTTAGAATCAATTCTTCTATACTAAATGGCTTGGTTATATAATCATCAGCACCAATCTTAAGACCTTTAATTCTATCTTCCTTCAAGGACTTTGCAGTTAGAAATATAATAGGAATTTCAGAGTGACGACTTCTGATTTCTTCCGCAACGGTGAAACCATCTTTTAATGGTAGCATGACATCAACTAAACATAGATCATAAGTGCCACTTTTAAATAATTTGATGGCTTCATCACCATCCTTCGCGTGTGTAACTTTGAAACCATTCAACTCGAGATTGTCTTTAGTTACAAAACTTAAGACCTCATCATCTTCAACGTATAGTATATGTGCAACTTGATTCATAGTTAGTTTTTAATTGTCTCAATTTCAATTGTAAATGTTGTTCCTGATTTTATTTTTGAATGCACATCGATTTTCCAACCATGGGCATCACAAATGTTTTTTACGTAGTACAAGCCAAGCCCGAAGCCTTTGACATTATGTACATTTCCCGTGGAAACACGATAAAATTTATCAAAAAGTTTTTTGATATTTTCTTTTTCTATACCAATACCATTGTCTTTTATTTTGAGGATTGCTTTGTTGTTTCGTTTTATCAATTCAAATTGAACATCCGAGCTTTTGTCGCAATATTTTATGGCATTTTCTAATATATTGGAAAGCACATTTGTAAGGTGTAACCTATCAGCTTTGATGAAAACATTTTGTTCTTCAGTAGATAAACAGAGGAAACCATTGTTTTCATCAAACTTTAGTTTTTCAAGACGCATTAGTTTTTTAATAAAATCAACAAGTTCAATAATTTCTAGATTTAATTTAAATTGGTCTTTTTCCAGCCGGGCAATGTTAAGTACCTTTTCAACTTGATTATTAAGTCTGTTGTTTTGATCTTTTATTATAGCCGCATACTGACTGATGCGTGGAGCAGACTTGACACCTTCTGCATTTATAATGACATCAGATGCAATTTTTATGGAAGAAATTGGAGTCTTAAACTCATGCGTCATGTTATTGATAAAGTCTTTTTGAAGGTCGGTAACTTTTTGCTGTTTGAGAATAACATAAATGGCATACATAAAAATAAACACCGCAAATATTGTAATGATGCTAAACATAACGTTTGTCCGTAAATCATTGATTAAGTAGCGCGATCTTTTAGGAAAACTAATAACAAAGTAATATATCAAATCATCGAATGTTGGAAGGTTTTGTCCCTTTTCATATGTATCTTGACCAGCACTCAAATTGCAGTAATTTTCATACTCCAATTGGTTGTTAGCGCAATCATAAACAGCATAAGTAAAAGCAGTATTTAAAGAAGCTTCATCGAAGGTTCTCACCAAAAAATCTTCTAAGATATTGGCATCAATAGCACTGTTGACATTTACAGCATAACTTGCAGACCTTTTTTGAATGAGATTACTTTTGGGCAGTTCTGATTTATTGACATCTGCAATTTTGACAGCAACTTTTCTCAATGATTTGATAACAGTAGCATCAAATTCTTCATTTTTTATCGACCAAGTTTCAATCAACCAAAATGACTGGAATAAAAGCACTCCACAAACAGCAAGAGATCCTAAAATTAAAATTAATCGTAATGAATTGTTGGGCATCATTTATATATCAAATCGAATTAACTATTCGAACACATTAAATATCAAGGGAATTTGTGTGTTGTCCTAATTTTGAACTGATGATTTTATTTTGGTTAGCTATTTATTAACAATTCATTGGACTTTGATGTTCTGAATCGATCTTTTCTGGAACTGAAGAACGATTGAGCCTTTTTGAAGTTCGCAATGAGCATGACATGATATAGCTAAGGTATATACAGCTTGAGTAATTATTATGTAAAAATGTGGCTTTGTATGCGTTTTGTGCAACAGAGCCTTCTTATAAATAAATTATCAATGATCCATATGATTGAATGGAGCAAACTAGCATACTTTTTGATAAATTTGTGGTAGATGAGGAAGCATTATTTATTGGTTGTCTTTTTTATGGGCTTTATAACCCTGACTAATAGTCAAAGAACAAACCCATTTAACATATATCATGTTGAGGACTCGGTGCCCAAAGCGGTGGTAATTGAAGATGTTACAGAAGAAGTGACTTCGAATAAATTGGAAGGCGATAACCCTTTCAATATTTCTCACATACCTATACGTAAGAACCAATACAAGCAGATTGAACAATTAACCACTAGACCTGGTCAAGGAAAGGAAAATATTTCTATTACATATGGCCCATTGTGGATTTTGGCAATCTCATTGTGCTTTTTAGCATATATGTTTTTTGTTAGACGGAATCACTTGATGAGTTTATTGAGGTCCTTGTCAAATGATAATTTTTTAAAAATGATGCATTATGAGCAAAGTGGCGGTCGCTCAACGGTATATTTTTTAGGGTACAGCTTATTTTTGATCAATTTTGCTTTATTTCTTTATTTGGTTGCTCAAAATGTATTTAGTGCAGTTGTTGACAAGAGTTTAGTGTTTATTTTTATAGGTGTAACTGGGGTTTTTGTGGGCAAGCACATCGTCATAGCCCTGGTTTCATGGGTGTTTGAGTTCCAGAAAGAAGCTCAATTGTATAATTTTACCATTATTACGATAAGAAACCTATTAGCAATAATATTTTTGACAATTAATATATTGTTCGTTTTTGGGCCTACAATATGGTCTAAAGCATTAGCAATTATAGGTGCTTTTTTCTTTGTAATCTTCTTAATGTCAAGATATTATAAAGGCATTAAGATAGGGAGACGACATGTTAATAATAATGTATTTCATTTTTTTCTGTATTTTTGTGCCTTTGAATTATCACCATGGGTAATTGTATACAAATTAGCCAATGGAATTTGATCTGAAAAATAGATTTTTAGTTAGTAATTTTTGAGGCGTATATATGGCAACAGGAGCTGATTCTATGAATAATGAATCTTATAAGAGAATTGATTCAATATTAATTTCTCAACCTAAACCGGAAAGGTCACCTTACTTCGATATTGCAAGTAAATGGGACATTACCATCGATTGGAGACCTTTTATACATGTAGAAGGAGTAACGGAAAAGGAATTCAGAAAAAATCGAATTCGACCAGATGAGTTTTCTGCTATTATCTTTACAAGTAAAAACTCTATAGAACACTTTTTTAGAATGTGCGAGGAAATGCGCGTTCAAATGTCTCAACAGACTAAGTATTTTTGTATTTCTGAGGCAATCGCCAACTATCTTCAAAAGTTTATAATATACCGCAAGAGAAAAGTGTTTGTTGGCACTAGAAAAATTAAAGACCTTGAGTCTTCTTTTAACAAACATAAGGAAAAGGATAACTTTCTATTGCCATGTTCAAATCTAGGATCTTTAGATGTTGTTAAATATTTGGAAGATTCAAATATTAACTTCAAGGAGGCAATGATGTACAGAACAGTTTCTAGTGATCTTTCAGACCTAAAGAACATAACTTATGATTGTTTGGTTTTCTTTAGTCCATTAGGTATAGAGTCGTTGTATGAGAACTTTCCAAAATTCAAGCAAAACGAAACGCGATTGGCTGTATATGGAAATTCAACTACAAAAGCCGTGGAAGATAAGGGTCTAGTTGTAAATATCAAGGCACCTGCTCCAGAATCGCCATCAATGTCAATGGCATTGAATAATTACCTTAATAAAAGTAATGTAAAGTAGGTCACTCTCTGAAGCTTTTTACATCTTTTAATGATGTCCAAACCCACTCTTGGATGAATGGTTGAACATGATCAGCGGTTAGCACTCTCTAGCATAACTATTGATATAAAACACCAATGGGTCGTCACAATAAAGGGAGGTCCATTAAGTAATGCCGATCAATTCCTATCTTGACCATTTAAATCTGGATTTTACTACTTTTCATAAAATGCTTTAATCTAAAAAGTCAGGAATTTATATTTTTTGAAATTCTTAAAAAGTTGACAAATGAGCACATTGCTCAGCACATATTATTTTTGCGTATCGCAAAAAACGACCTAGAAAGCGTCAGGTCTAAGCCTTTGCAATGTTATAAGAGTATAAACCTTTAAATTTTTCTTTTAAAATTAATCCGACAGCGATGCCAAAAACAAAACCTCCAATATGTGCCCACCAAGCTACACCACCTCCTGACCCGACAACACTGAATGTTGTTATCCCGCTAAAAATTTGTTGAAGAAACCAAAATATTAAAAATAGGAAAGCTGGAATATGAAACTTTTTGAAGAAAAAGATGAAGATCATTTTAACTCTTGACTTAGGAAACATTACCATGTAAGCACCCATTACAGCTGAGATCGCTCCACTTGCTCCAATCGTAGGAATTATCGAATGAGGATCTGTTAAAATATGCGCCCCTGCAGCGAAAAAGCCACCAAATAAATAGAAAAGGAGGAACATAAAACTACCGATTATGGCTTCAATATTGTCACCAAATATCCAGAGAAATAATATGTTTCCAATGAGGTGCATAGCTCCACCATGTAAAAACATGCTAGTTATTAATGTAAATAGTCTATTGCCATGAGTGATTTCCTCTGGAATACTTGCGAACTGGAGCATCGTTTCTTCTCCTATTGAAAGCTGGACTAGAAAAATTATTACATTTATAAAGATAAGACTGTAAGATATGATTGGTTTGTGTCCCCCTTCTATATTGTCATCGCCTATTGGAAATATCAAAATCTAAAATTTCGCTCAAAATAGAAATATTTTATAAGACTGATAGTATGCTCTGAGGGTAGGGTGAGAAACTATGGACAACTCTTTTTAATTAGATTTAGAAAGGTGTATTTCAAATTCCGTAAACAGTATTATAAAATGACATCTTGGTTATATTAAACCCTGAGATTGAAACTTTCCCACCAATTCTTTACTTCCTCTTGGTTATATAGAGTAATATAAATATATATACCAATATTAATTACAAAAATGATTCAGATATAAAAGAACACTAACATATAAGTTTTTATATAATGAGAAATAACCCCAAGTTATCTTATAGAGAAATAGAAATTTTAAATCTAATTTCATTAGGTTTTTCATCTAAAGAAGTTGCGGCTAAACTATTTGTTTCTACTGAGACTATTAAAACCCATCGTTGCAACATTTTAAAAAAATGAAGGCACGGAATGTAGCACATTTAATTCGAATTGCTGCTGATGCTAATTTATTTATTGAATGTATCCCTATTACTTTAATTCCGGTAAGAACATCCTTACATTCTGTGGCTTAATTGTTTTGGTTTTTACCTCCAAAATTAATTAATGTTATACGTCTACGGGTAGGCCGAGGACCTTTCCCAAGGTTGTGAAGGAAGGGTGTGTTCCGGAGAGGTTGCAAACCTTGCCTAAGGCTTGACATCCAATTTAATTTGTATTAGTTGAGTTGAGTCTTCAAGCGCAAGGGCTTTAACCTAGCGCATACTTCTACTTCCCATCGCGAGGTATTTAACCAAACGCTTATTCCAACTTCGCTGCAAAAAGTTTTAACTAATGTACGAGGTCGCTATTTATTGCAAAATAATATTTATGATAATTATGGATCGTTTTTACAACTTTTTGCACTATTATAGTAGAACCATTTTGTTAACCTTAATTCATACGTTCTCTATTTCATATGGTTAAGAACAGGCTTTATTTAAATCTAAAACGAGTATTATGACTAAAATATGGTTTTGGCAATCATTTAGAAATAACCCAACAGCTGTACTGTTTGTAAATGATACACGTAAGAAATTTGTAGTTGTTGTTATCATGTTTTTGATGGCTATACAACTTTCTCGTGCTCAGAAATTATTGCATACTTTCCAGTTTAACGGAGGACTTATTTCTAGCGAAACGGCAGACATTTATGTTGGAAAAATTGATTATTTGCCTCAATTAAAATGGGATAATAATGTTTTCAGAGTTGGATTGGGGGTGTCGTCATTTTATACCAGAAAGGAATTAGAAGCGACAGGAGGTATTAATTTTTCATGGAGGGTGTTAAATTTTTCAGTATTAAATGGCAATCTTCCTCTAGGTGGCCTTTACCTAAGACCCGCCTTTGAGCTTGCAACTTCTTCTGAAAAAATTCTATCAGGAACAGTTTCTTTAGAGTTTACTCAATTGTCGATTAATTTTTCATACGGAAGAGATCTAGAATTTAAAGATAATTGGTTTTCAACTGGATTTGCTTTTTATTTTTCGAAGGCAGAAATGGATGATGATGAATAATTAAATTAACCTTGAAAATAATTTAAAATGAAACGCGCAATTGTAATAAGCGGTGGAGGCTCAAAGGGAGCTTATGCAGCAGGTGTCTTAGACAAATTTAGAGAGAGTGAAAGTCAATTAAAATTCGATGTTTTTGTAGGGACAAGTACTGGAGCATTGATGGCACCTTTTTTAGCATTAAATAAATTAGACACTCTCGTTAATATTTATCAAAATACAAAAACCCATCAAGTTATTAAGCCAAAAGATAGAACGGCATTTTTAAAAAACTCTAGCTTATATAGCACGGCACCTTTAAAAGCATTGATTAACAAACACCTTAGTGATGCTGAATGTAATTCTTTAATTTCAAGTACCAGGAAGAGTATTTATATTCTGACGGTTTGTTTACAGACGAAGAAACTAACAATTTTTACCAACAGAAATATGCCAAAATCAAAATCTGAAATTTATGATTTTGTTAGACTTGTTGATGCGGCACATTTGAAAAAAGCGATGCTTGCGTCTGCAAACCAACCTGTATTCATGCCACCGGTAAAGGTCAACAAAGGTGTTTTGCAAGGCATCGAAGCTCAAAGGCAGTATGTCGATGGAGGGTTGTTGGAATATGCTGGAATAGAAGCTGCGATAGATTCAAAGGCTAAGGAAATTTTTACAATATTCCTTTCGTCTGAAATACAGAAGACCAGTACGAATACATATAACAAAACACTTCAAATGTTGGGACCTACTATTGCTATCTTAACAGGTAATGTTGGATTTCATGATTTGCGTATACCGAACTTGCACAATGCTTACTTAAAGTATATAGACCAAGTAAAAAATAATTTAAAAGGTCAGGGGATGACGCAATCCAGTTTAGATCAGGCTTTTGATGTTAAAGTTAAAGAGCTTGAGTTTAAGATAACGGCTCCCCATACTATTTACATAATAAAGCCGTCTGAAGTTTTAAAAGCTGGTACAAATGGATTAGAGTTTGAACCTGCTGAAATGATGAATATGTATAATGTTGGTAAGTCAGATGCTTTGACTTTTTTAAATAATTTGACATCACTACAGAAAACCTGGAAAGGAAGGGCTTAAGTGGCTATATAATTGGGGTGTTATCTATTGTTAGAAAGAGACCTTAGTTTAAGATTGTTGCATTTAATTTACTCTTTTTAAAAACAACATCACTTTAACACTTGAATAGTTGTTAAATTGTTATATATTTGTGTTATGAATAAAGAGACAAAGTTATTTTCTCAAGAAAAATTAAAGGCTGCGGCACGAGTTTTGAAAGTGGTTGCCCATCCAGTTAAGCTTGAAATCTTACAACTTTTAAGTTTACAAGAGAAAATGGATGTTTCCAGTTTGTGTGATCATATTGGTGCAGGTTGTGAAATTAGTATGATGTCTCATCACTTGGCAAAAATGAGAGATAATGGAATTTTAAATTCAGAGAAAAAAGGGAAACAGGTATTTTATTCTATTGCTGACAAGTCACTATTAAAGTTATTGGATTGCTTGGGGCAGTGTGAATTGATATAGGTTTTTTATTGATAAACTATTTGAATATTTTAACAAGTGTATAAGCACAGAGTATGGAAATTGTGGGTTATTTTTTAGCATTGGTTGTAGGTCTTTCATTGGGATTAATTGGAGGTGGAGGTTCTATTTTGGCTGTTCCTATTTTAGCTTATTTATTTTCTTTTGATGAAAAAGTCGCAACGGCTTATTCTTTGTTTGTGGTTGGATCAGCCGCCCTAGTTGGAGGTTTACGGCAAAGTAAAAATGATAATGTAGATTGGAAAACTGCAATCGTTTTTGGTATTCCGGCAATTATTGGAGTTTGGATAATAAGGCATTTTGTCGTTCCAGAATTGCCAGGTATTTTGTTTTCATTCGGTGATTTTGACTTTACCCGTAGGATGGGAATGTTTGGGCTTTTCTCAATACTAATGTTTTGGGCTGCATATACTATGCTGTCAAACAAAGAACGTAAAGGTGGAACAGGAGAGATAAAATATAATTACCCACTAATAATAGTAGAAGGTTTGATTGTTGGAGGAGTTACAGGATTTGTAGGTGCTGGTGGTGGTTTTCTTATTATTCCAGCATTAGTAGTTCTAGCAAATTTAGAAATAAAGAAGGCCATTGGTACTTCATTAATCATTATTGCACTTAAGTCGTTAATGGGGTTTTTCCTAGGCGATGCGCTTACGATGAATATAGATTGGAATTTTTTATTTCTATTTACTTCGTTGACAATTGTTGGGATATTTTTAGGTGTTCATTTGGGTAAGTATATAGATGGTAAAAGATTGAAAAAGGGTTTTGGATATTTTATAATTGTTATGGCCATTTTTATATTCGCCATGGAATTTATTGTTAAAGCTAATTAAAAATTTAAAGGAAATTAAAATGATAATAGAACAAATTTATACGGGGTGTTTGGCACAGGGAGCATACTACATTCAAAGCAACGGCGAAGCGGCCATCATCGATCCGTTACGTGAGGTTAATCCATATATAGAAAGGGCAGAAAGGGATGGAGTCAAAATTAAGTATGTTTTTGAAACACACTTTCATGCAGATTTCGTAAGTGGACACGTTACATTGTCGAATTTGACAGGAGCACCAATCGTTTATGGCCCAAACGCAGATCCAAGTTTTGAGGCACACATAGCTAAAGATGGAGAATTTTTTCAAGTGGGAGATATTCAAATAAAAGCACTTCATACACCTGGGCATACAATGGAAAGCACAACATATCTTGTTATTGATGAATCAGGAAATGAACATGCTATCTTTTCTGGTGACACATTATTTCTTGGAGATGTAGGCCGTCCCGATTTGGCACAAAAGGTTGGAAGTTTAACTGTTGAAGATTTGGCTGGATTTTCTTTTGATAGTTTACGCAATAAGATAATGACACTTCCTGATGATGTAATTGTGTATCCTGCGCATGGAGCAGGATCAGCGTGTGGAAAAAACATGATGAAGGAAACTGTTGATACCTTAGGGAATCAGAAGAAAATGAATTATGCCCTACGTGCTGATATGACAAAGCAAGAATTTATAAAAGAATTAACAGATGGACTCTTGCCTCCTCCATCATATTTTCCATTAAATGTACAAATGAATAAGGAGGGTTACGCAAGTATTGATGAGGTATTGTCGACAGGACTAAAAGCTCTATCTCCTAAAGAATTTGAAAGTATTGCAAATGAAACAGAGGCAATCATGCTTGATGTAAGACATGAGGCTGACTTCGCTACTAGCCACGTCCCTAATAGTATCTTTATCGGCTTGAATGGAACATTTGCACCATGGGTAGGCGAGTTAATAATTGATGTTAAACAACCTATAATTCTTATAACACCAGAAGGAAAAGAAGAGGAGGCAATAATACGCTTATCAAGAGTGGGTTTTGACCGGACAATTGGCTATTTGAAAGGTGGGATAGCAGCATGGAAAGAGGCAGGAATGGAAGTAGATTCTGTAAATTCAGTTCCTGCTTCAGAGTTGGACCAGAACTATAAAGAATCTGAGACTCAAGTTTTTGATGTCCGAAAAGAATCAGAATATGCGTCTGAACATATTGTAAATGCAAAAAACACACCATTGGGTAAAATTAATAATTACCTAAGTCAATTTCCAAAAGATGAAAACTTTTATCTGCATTGTGCTGGAGGATATAGATCGATGATAGCAACTTCAATACTAAAGTCTCGAGGCATTCACAATATAATTGACGTGCAAGGTGGTTTTGGTGCAATAAAAGAAACAAACATTCCAAGGACAGAATTTGTATGCCCAACTACTTTATAGAACCAAATAATATAATTTAAGTTATGAATTTTATTGAATATATATCACAAGCTTGGCATTGGAGTGTTTCTGGTGCAGGTATTGTTTTTGTTATGTTTTTACTTCTTTGGTTCGGCGGAAACTTCGGAGCATCTTCAAACCTTAGAATACTTTGTGCAATTGGAGGAGCAGGTAAAAGGCACAGCTTTTTTGATTTTGATTGGAAAGGTCAAGTTTGGAATCTCGTCTTTATTTTTAGTGCTATAATTGGTGGCTACCTAGCAACTAAATTTTTGGCAAGTCCAGAACCGGTACAAATTTCTGAAGCGACTCAAACATACTTGAGTTCAGTCGGAATATCAACACCACAAACTATTGAGGAGGGTTTTGGGTTTGTACCAACGGAAATTTTTGCATTGGAAAAAATCTCCTCACCTAGAAATTTATTTATGTTGATTGTAGGAGGATTTTTTGTTGGTTTTGGAGCAAGATATGCGGGCGGTTGTACATCAGGACATGCAATAAGTGGTTTGTCTAATCTGCAAATTCCTTCATTAATTGCCGTGATAGGATTTTTTATTGGGGGATTAATTATGACGTGGGGTATTTTACCATTCTTGTTAACTATTTAAGATAAAATAATGAAAGCATTAAAATATATAATACCAGGTGTTCTTTTTGGAATTGTTATGACAAAGTCCGAAGCGGTGAGTTGGTTTCGAATTCAAGAAATGTTTCGCTTTGAAAGTTTTCACATGTATGGTATAATAGGTGTTGCAGTTATTCTAGGCGCCATTTTGACATTTTTACTGAAAAACTTTAACACTAAAAGCTTCGATGGAGGGGGAATTAACTTTAGCCCTAAAAGTAGGAGTATTTCACGTTATCTTCTTGGAGGAATAATTTTTGGTCTGGGATGGGCAATGACAGGAGCATGTCCAGGACCTATGTTTACTTTAGTTGGACATGGCGTATGGACAATTTTGATTGTAATTTTGAGCGCAGTTTTTGGCACCTATGTTTACGGAGCAATTAGAAATAAATTACCTCATTAAAATGATTAATTTTATGATTACTTAATGCACAATAAATGCGACAGACTAATCTAACTTTAATTGTATTATTACTTTTTGTAAGCTGTAAAACTGATAAAGCTTCAGTTTTATATTCAAGTAATAAGGATGATATAAAGGCTGAAAACCTAATCAGCCCGAAAGAGGCTTTTGATTTGCTTAAAAACAGTGAGCAATATATTGCTATACATGTTTCTAAGAGTGGTGCATTTAAAAATGAACACATTCCAGAGGCAATAAACATTTGGAGACAAGACTACGGATCTGATATTTCTATACCATATGGCGGACTAATCCCCAGTAAGGAAAAGTTACAGAATTTACTTCAAAAAATTGGTTTTCTAAATGGCAAGACTTTGCTGCTATATGACATCAAAGCCAATGTAGATGCATTAAGATTTGCATGGGTTTTAAGTTTATATGGGTTCAATGATTACAAAATAATAAATGGCGGTCTCGCGTATTGGAAATTAAGTGGTTTGCCAATAACAGATAATGATTCAGACAAACCTATAAGTACAAACTTTACTCTTATTGATTATTTTGATAATTCAATTATTGCTTCTTTTGAGGAGGTAAAAAATGCAATTCAAGATACAAATACAATATTGATAGACACCAGAGAGGACTATGAGAATAAAGGTGAACCGTTTGTAAAAAACAATGAAGTGTACTCATATAAACCAGGAGCCTTTAATCGTGGAAGTATACCGACGGCAATTCATCTTAACTGGTCTACCTTTGCAGATCTAAAGGGAGACCACAGAATCAAATCAGAAGAAGACTTAAGGTATGATTTGAAGAGAAATGGAATAAACCCAAATAAAAACATCATTCTCTATTGCCAGAGTGGTTCAAGAACATCACATACATATTATGTGTTGAAAAATGTTCTTGGATATGAAAATGTCAAAAACTATGATGGTTCATGGATAGAATGGAGTTATAATTGGAGTCTTGACAATAACCTACCATTATTACAAAAATGTAATGATGAAAGATTTCAGAACGTGTATGATTCTTTGCAGCTTAGTCTTAATAGATAAAATTATTTTTTTCGATAATTTTCTATCAATTGATATGTTGGCATGCCGTCACTTTGTAATTCAATTGCAGTAGATTTTACTTAATTATTCAAAACTTAGAAAGTAGAATCTATTATTTTTTAAACAGTAATTGATAATCAAGCTAAAGCTAATCCTTGGGTTTAGAATAAAAGTGAAGATATAAAGATCTTGATTGTTACCTTCGTTGTTCTTTAGACGTGAGAATCTTGTTTCATTAGCTTTAAGTTTTAATTGGTGTACAAATCTTGAATATGAAAATTCTGGTAGTAGAAGATGAAATGATTATATCTGAAGATATCCGGTGGATGTTAGAAGAGAGAAATTATACAGTGACCGACCAAGCTGTTGATTATGATGATGCCATACAATCAATAGAAAAAATCCTCCAGATTTAGTTCTTTTGGATATAAACCTTAAAGGAACCAGAACAGGTATTGATGTGGCGGTAAGTCTGAATGAAAAACTGAACATCCCTTTTATATATACAAGCTCCTTAGGTGATAAAACAACAATTGATCTTGCAAAGGCAACTAATCCTTCAGCATACCCTGTCAAACCATTTAAAGAAGAACAACTCATGGTGGCTATTGAAATAGCTATTTCAAATTTTGATAAAAAAATCAACACGAAGCACCAAGAGGGTGTCGCTATTTATAATGATGCAATATTTGTCAAGGATAAACATAAAATCGTAAAGGTGTTTTTGACAGATATAATGTATCTTAAAAAATGTGAGAACTATTTAGATATCTATACAGCAGAAGAACGCTTTACTGTGAGATCCACAATTAATGGGTTTATTGATTCTTTGGGATTTAATAAATTATATAGGATACATAAATCCTATGCGGTGAATCTTGATTTTGTTTCTGGAATGACCCAGAATTCAATAATGCTTGATCAAATCGAAGTGCCTTTATCAAAATCCTATGCACTAGACCTCAAGTCTAAATTGCGTATTTTTTGATGTGATGTAATAAGATGGGTATCTTAAAAAAAAAGACCCACTGAAAAACAGCAGGTCGAAAAGTATATTGTTTTTTGGGCTTATGTTATAATCATTTTCTAATACAGCTTCAAAATAACTAAATGTTTTTGATTACAATTTAAAGGTACTTCTTCTTTATGGTGTTCAAGAAAATATGGTATGAAGTCCCGAGATTCTGGTTAGAACTGGCTGTTTTCTGACGGGAAAAGAAAAAGTAAAACTTGTTCTTTTCGGTATAGTGAAAAAAATAAGATGTTTACAATGGTGTGCTTTCAAACTTTAAAGACACTTGTGTTCCATCTGTGCTATCAATGTCTAATGTGCCTTTTAGCTGCTTTACACCCAGTGTATTTATCAATCTTAAACCTAGGCTACTTGACTTGCTAATAACAAAATCTTTAGGCAGCCCAATTCCATTGTCTTTAACGACTAGACTGAAGAGATTATCTCCAAGATCACTGAGGTTAATTTGAATAAGACCTTCTTCCATACCATTAAAAGCATGTTTTACAGAATTGGTAACAATTTCATTGATTATGAGACCAATAGGAATTGCTGTATCAATATCTAAATTGATGTTATGTGCATTGATTTCATATTCAAGATTCCTTGAAGGAAAACCGAAGGAGTTTGAGATGCTTTGCATAAATTGAACAATATACTTTTGCATGTCTAGTGATGCGATATTGTTAGATTGGTAAAGATTCTGATGAATCAGTGACATAGCTTCAACGCGATTTTTTCCTTCGGTGATGCTGGCTAAAACAGACTTATCAGTTATTTTTTTCGATTGTAAACTTAGAAGACTACTTATAATTTGAAGATTGTTTTTTACACGATGATGGATTTCTTTTAAAAGTGTTTCTTTTTCTGATAGAGATTCTTTGAGAAGAAGACTTTGATTATAAATTTCTGTGTTTTTGGAAATGAGTAAATTGTTCGTTTTCTTTTTGAGTAAAAAACGATTGTATAATAAACCGATCAAGATTAAAAGCAGAGCTCCTCCGGCCAAAAGAAGGTTTTTCATTTGTTGGCTTCTTTTAAGAACAAGCTTTCTAAGGGTCGCTTCATTTTCTAAATTTTCAATTTTAATGTCTCGCGCCTTGGCCTCATAAACAGCCTGCATCTTTACAGTTTCTGATTCAATTTCTTTTGATAAAATTTGATTCATAATACTTGAGTAAAGCTTTTGGTGCTTAAATGCCCTATCCATTTGATTTAATTTTTCAAATGAAGTTGCTAGGTCTTCGTAAGCCATACTTAACTCTCGATTGACATTTATGCGTTTTGAAATTTCAGCTGTTTTATTAAGATATTTTATTGCTTTTTGAGGTTTATTGGTTTGATTCATTAATCTTCCCAACTGTAAATTTAGGACAGCCATTTTCAGCTGTTGATCTGTTTCTTCAGCATATTTTAAACCTAGTTTATAGTTTTTTTCTGCCGCTATAAAGTTGGATTCATTTCGATCAATACCACCTAAGTTTTTATAAGCAAAACTCAGCCCTCTTTTGTCGTCCATTGATTTTCTTAATTCCAAATCATTAAGGGCATATTCTCTAGCCTTTTTAGAATCCTTAAGTCTTAAAAATAAGGTTGAAGCCCCTTGATATCCATCAGCCTCACCGCTTCGGTTATTGGTTTTTTTTGAGAGATCTATGGACTTGAGATAATACTCAAGAGCTTTGGTGTTGTTTTCAAGATAGTAATGTACGGACGCGATATTTGTACAAATATTCGATGCCTTGACAAGGTCGTTTTGATTTTCGGCCAAATGCATGGCTCGTATATAACAATCAAGTCCTTTTTGCAAATCGCCTTGATAATCGTAGATAATTCCTGTTGCATTTAAAATATTAACTTCTAGAGTTTTCTCATTATGTTTTTGAGCCAATTTTAATGCCTTTCTATAATGGCCCAATGCTTGTTCGTACTTTCCTTGTCTTTCTGTCAGATCTCCAAATCCTTTTTCTGCTTGAGCTATGCCAATTTCATAACTTATATCTTCACTTAACTTAAAACAGGTTTGATATTTTTGAAATGATAAATCACTTTCCCCTTTTCTTCTAAACATGTAACCCATCAATGCATAAGCATCGCATTGGTACTTTATATTGTTTAATGTCTTAGCTGTCTTGATAGCATCCTTGAGGTGTTTAATTCCTTTATCAAACTCTCCATTGTTTTTATAATATGAAGCCAATTCATATTCAGCAATTATATCAAGACTTTTATCATTGATTTCTACTGCTATATTGTGAGCTTGGGTTGCGTGCGTAAACGCATCGCCAAGACTAAATTTACTGTATGCTTTGCTTAGTTCAATGTGCAGTTGTCCAATTTCTTTTTTGTTTGTAGACTTTGAAAGAAGAACCTGAAGACTATCAATTGTCGAATTGGCAATGTTGGTGCCAAGTAGAAATAATACACAAAATAATGTAAGTGTCGGTTTAATATAGGAATAAGAATGTTGGTGTTGGTGCAAATTGATCAAGCGCAATTTCATATGGGATTATTAAAAATGAAAGTTACGTATTTTTTGTTATTAAGGCTTAAGGTCTTTTATTTTGTAATAAAAGATTGAGCTATTAAATATACTTTATTCATGAATGTTATTATTTAATATTGACTTTTTTACTCCTAGGTCGCAATGTACTTAACTTGTTTATTTTTCTTGACCTTTTGATTGTACGAATGACAACAGTTTTCTTTTTTTCATTTATTGAGCTTAATAAAGCTGTTTTTTTATAGCCTTTATTCTTAGCACTCTTGTGTTATTTTCTTGCTATTTATAAGTGTTGATTGCCAATTTATGCTTTGTATATTTGTAAAATTTTATTAATTTAGATAATATATTTTTATAACCCTAATAAATAAATTTAACATGAAATGTTTTTTTAATGTTCAGTTTTTTAATGTTTGAACATGAAGTTGTTATTGCTCAGACAGGTAGTCAAACCGGTGCAACTTCTCAAGCTCGTACTAGAGTACATGGTTATACTGGGTTTACGGTAAGCGTAAGTCAAGAACCTAATAGTTTAGATGAGGTAAGAAATTATTTTACAGTTCAGCTTCCTCAAGAATCGGAACACGGGAAGATTTGGGAGTTAGTTTCATCTAATTCTAAAGGAGTTGATGATTTAACACCAACTAAATTAGTGGTAAAGGAAGTTTGGGGCGGTTATGATGGACTCTTCTCTAAAGTTGTAGAATATCAAATTTTCGATCCAAAAGAAGATTATGGCTGTCAAGAGGCTATTGCATTAATAAAGCAAGAATTTGAATTGGATGATTCTGATAAGATCATACGGGATATCTTTTTTGATCAAAAAGTAATTGATGTAGAAGATGGGAATAAGACAATTAAGTCCATTTATCGATTTAGAAAAGATGGTAAGTTGGCTGTTCGCTTTTTATATAAAGATGATACAGGAAAGTGGGAAGAGGATGCCAGGTTTGTGTATAAAAACTCTAATATAAACTATGAAGAAAATGACCCTATGTGGAGCGCAGCAACAGCCGGAAGAATTGAAGCAACCAGAGTAGGAAATGTGGAAAGACCTTCTTTTGGAATTGCTCCTATGCGTCCAAGATATAATACTACACGAAGGAGAAGAGCAAGTAGGAGTTTAAACCATGTCATTAGTACTGTAACCTCATCACTAACAGGTGAGACGTGGTTCGTAGCGACGCCATAAAATTAATTTAAAATCAAGAGGAAAATTAACAATACTTTATTGTTGTCTTAAACTAAAATAAGTGCTGACAAACAAAATCTTATTGATTTTAATGCTAAACTTAACTAAATAAAATAGAGAATAACGATTATTGTTATTCTCTATTTTTTTTTCTTAAAGAAGGATTATAGTATCGATAGGTGAATTTTTGGATAGCTACCAGAATTTGACTTATAGGAATCTAGAAACAAGTTTTTGTTTTAATTCAGGGTATTTATGCTGGTTTTGAATAGAGGTTTTACTTTTCATTTTATCTCTAGCTTGTTGAATAGAGTTGCTTCATAATTTGTGATTTAATAAAAAAGTAACAACTCAAAATAACGTAATTAAGAGAGAGTTAAATATTAAAAAGAGAGGAGTAAGCTGGATCATTATATGGGAATAGAAACAATAGCTGTGTAGATGTTGTAATTTTTAGTATTAATTAACTAGATTTATAACTCACTGATATACTTAATGTTATCATAAGTTAAGTTTTTAAACATTATTTATTATAAAAAATTGAATGACCATGATGAATCAAAAAGTAAGCACAATCATGAACCCAAGTCCTGAAATTACTAATCCTAAAAAAAACCTGAGGGATTTGTCACATGAAATGCTTGCCTCTGGAATGCAGCAACTTCCTGTGGTAGACGACGAAGGCAATTTAGTTGGGATTCTCACAACGTACGATATGTGGAGGCAATATGAAGATAAGACTACAGTGGATGGGCTTACTGTTGGAGATGTTATGAATACTCATATAATCAAGATAGGAACAGATGACAAAATAGGTACTGCAGCAGAACTTTTCGCAGATGGTAGATTTAAAACGATACCTGTAGTTTCAGAATCTAATGAGTTAAAAGGCACAATTACAGCTTTTGATATCATCAAGAAGGTATTCAATTCAGAGTATAATACTGCTATTTTATATAAAGATGAATTTGCAGAGTAGTTAGTGTTTTTTTAAAGGAACAACTCTCTTCTTTGTATCGAGATGCGGCTTTTACGATATCTATCGGTCAAGGTTTTGACTTAACAATAAAATCGGAGATAGCATAGTACATACTATGAAGATTAAACTTTCCATTTGTTTTGTTTTATCGTTAGTGAAATTCTTTTACACTATTATTCAATTTTGAGAATTTTTAAAATTAAAAATCGACCGCATAGCGGTTTTATCAAATAGTCAAACAAGTCCTGACTACTCGTCAGCATAGTCAAACGCCACCCATTCGCATTCGCGGCATCCTCACTCAAAGACCTTCGGACTTTGGCCTTCGGCTTCATTCGTCAGTCCCTGAGACAACGAACAGAAAATCCATACTCCTTATTGAAGTATTGCCTGAAAACAATGTCATTGAAATAGAACAGGGTCCAGGTCCAGGCATTTGTTGCTTCGTTCTCTGTAGAACTCCTCCAGTAGCCGACGTTGCCAATGCTGAAGAATGTTCCATTATTGCCACGTCTGCCGCCTGGAAGGCCTGAAAAGCCACTTTCATTGGTTGCACCTGTATTTGGGTCTTGCCATAATCCAGGGCCAGCTTGAATGGTTCCAGTACTTTTCATTTTTCCTCCTGCTACTCCTGTGCCTCCTAAAAAGTCTGTTAAGGTCGTCCATTCTCCATCTGTCGGCACATGCCAGCCTACAGGGCAAACATTAAGACTATTTGTATCTGCAACTGCATAGTAATTGTATAACGCACCATACGGATTAGAGTATGTCAATGAATCATTAGAATACCAACAATAGGCTGGGGTTGTTAGATTATCCCAATTTGTATTATTCTGTTCTTCTAATAATGGTGTGCCGTCATTATATCTAGTTGTACGAAGATTCTCTGACATCCATCTTTGGTCACCTATCTTGACTGTTGAATAAATATTACCATCGAAGTCTTGAACTATAACCCCAACTTCCAATTGCAACTCTAATATTTGACCTTATAGTAAATCAACATATGCCTTTGTTGCTGCATCTTGATTAGATATAGGGTCAGCTAAGTTAATAATTGTGTTGTTAGCTGCATCGTTGTCTTGAGTAAGTACTTCTGAGAGTGTCTGCTCATCTGTATTATCTAGATAAGGTGTTAAATCAACATCAGTGTTAGGGTCATTACTTATTGATAGTACATTGCCTGTTAGAGTTAAATCCTGTTCATCTGTATTGTCCAAATATCCACTCAAATCTATCTGTGTTGCACTCCCGTTTAATGTTATTGTCAATATATCACCTACTAGACTCAAATCCTGAATCTCATTTGTCATATCACTATCTCCATCTGTGAGCGTTGAGGCATCTCTTACGGCAAGAGTGCCATCCGCTTGTTTGACAACAATCAGTGTGGCTGAGTTATCTGGATTCATCTGGGAGACTTTTACTTGACCTTCTACTTCAAGGTTTTGACTAAACAATAAAATAGGAGATAGTATAGTAATTATTATAATAACTAAGTTTTTCATTACTTGTCTTTTGATTTAGAAGATTTAGAAATTGCTAATTTAAAAAAAATATTTTCTTTACAAATATGTTTTCGGGTTAAAACCACCTAAAAAGGGGGTGGTTTACATCACGTTAATACTTGAATTACACGTGAGTTCTAATATTATTTAAATACCGCATTAAAGCCATTCTAAGGCACGCTTTGTTATTAGTTGAAAGGAGTTTTTCTCTAGCAAGAGAATGCAAACGACAACTAAAAAAACAAAAACCCCGAAAACACTAATGCTTTCAGGGCTTTAAGTAGCGAGAGGCGGGCTTGAACCGCCGACCTCGGGATTATGAATCACGCGCTCTAACCAGCTGAGCTACCTCGCCATTCTTCCTGTTCATTCAAACGGGATGGCAAAAGTAATACTTTTGGCTTACTAGGTCAATATTTTTATGTACTAAATCAACTAATACTTTTAATTGGTATTATATAAGCAATTTTAGTTCAGTGGCAAATTATATTGGGTAGTTGAGTGATTAGTGAGAATAATTGCTTTTAAAGTGTAGTAATTACCTCGTTTTATATACAGCAAGAGATCCTCTCCTTTCAGTATTTATTAAAAATAAATGCTACATCAAAGAACAATACATTGAGATGTTTATTGAGACTTATGAGAAGTTCAGTGGTTAAGATTTTTGTTATTGGCCTATTTTAACTAGACACAGCGATGAATATCAGCGTTAAATGGTTAAAAATCATCCTGTCATTAGCAAGATCATTAATCAAATAGATGTTCTTTAAACCACCATTTCAGGGATATCACCTTCTACAATAAGTCGTCCGGCAGTAGCATTTTGAATTTCTTCTACGCTAACGCCAGGTGCACGTTCAATCAGCTTAAATCCATCAGGCGTAACATCTAATACGGCCAAGTTGGTAACTATTTTTTTGACACAATTGACACCAGTTAGTGGCAATGTACATTTAGATAACAACTTAGATTTGCCAGCTCTATTTGTATGCATCATAGCCACGATAATATTATCAGCACTTGCGACCAAATCCATTGCACCACCCATACCCTTAACCATCTTTCCAGGTATTTTCCAGTTTGCAATGTCACCGTTATCGGCAACCTCCATAGCTCCCAATACAGTAAGTTGTATGTGTTGACCTCTAATCATAGCAAAGCTTGTTGCGGAGTCAAAAATAGCTGCTCCTGGCATTGCTGTTATTGTTTGCTTACCTGCATTTATAAGATCCGCATCCTCTTCTCCTTCAAAAGGGAAAGGTCCCATTCCTAAGATCCCATTTTCAGATTGAAATACTACATTAAGGCCATCAGGTACATAGTTTGCAATCAATGTAGGAATACCAATTCCAAGATTAACATACCAACCGTCTTTCAGTTCTTGTGCAATCCTTTTTGCAATTCCCTCTTTATTCAACATAGCTTTCTTTTTAATTAGTTTTAGTTCTTACTGTACGTTGTTCAATTCTTTTCTCATAGTTTTTACCTTCAAAAATTCTTTGTACGAAGACACCAGGTGTATGAATAAAGTTTGGATCTAATTCCCCTGGCTCTACCAATTCCTCAACTTCCGCTATTGTTATTTTTCCAGCCATAGCCATTAATGGATTAAAGTTTCTAGCCGTTCCTTTAAATATTAAATTGCCAAATCGATCTCCTTTCCAAGCCTTAACAATAGCAAAATCTGCAGTCAAAGCAGCTTCCAAAATATGTGGCTTGCCATTAAATATTCTGACTTCTTTTCCTTCAGCGACTTCGGTACCGTAACCAGCGGGTGTAAAAAACGCTGGAACGCCAGCACCTCCTGCTTGACACCTAGCGGCTAAACTGCCTTGTGGAATCAAATCCACTTCGAGTTCACCACTTAACATTTGTCGTTCAAATTCATCATTTTCACCAACATAAGAGGAGATCATTTTTTTTATCTGTTTCTTTTGTAAGAGCAAACCAAGACCAAAATCATCTACTCCGGCATTGTTTGAAATACATGTCAAACCGGTGACACCACTTTTTACTAAAGCCGAAATACTATTTTCAGGAATACCGCACAAACCAAAGCCTCCAAGCATGAGAGTCATCCCATTTTGTATCCCTTCTATTGCCAGCTCAACACTTCCAACCACCTTGTTCATAACTTACAGATTTATTAATTTGGGTAATACTACCTTTTACTACATAAAATGCTTTGTTTCAATCGACATTCATGATCTAAACAAATATAATTAAGTTACCCGTATTTCCGCAATGAGGCAAAATAATATAATGAAGTGTTTTTTACCTTTTTGAGCTAAAAAAACTGTTTACTCAACCATAGTAAGATGCCCTGAAATAATTTCTTTGCTTAGATTTTTATTATAAAATACGAAGTACGATTAGACACCAAGTAAAAGTGGTACTCCATTACTAGTACCATCCCAACGTTCTTTATCATTGTTTACTTCAGGATTGTTTTTATTATAAACGAGGTCCCCAGCGATCGTAAACTTTAATGTCATTAACAATAACATTTCCTTGTTGTGATGTATGAATATAGAGGTAGTCATTATTGCCGTCTCCATTTGGACTGAAAGTCTTGGCTAATTAAGGTCTAGTGTTTTCAATTATTTTATAACTATAAGCTTCGATTATGGTGGGACTACATTGGCGAACGCTTTTGTAGAATTGCAGCTGTTGATATTTAATTATAAACAAGAATAATGATATAGCCTCAAAATTAAATCACTTCATAGATAAACAAAAATGTCTTTAGTACTTTTGTAAATATGTCTACAAAAGATTTAAATAATTATGCTGTTATAGTTTTAGCTGCAGGAAGTTCCTCCCGCTTGGGTCAACCCAAACAGTTGATTCAAATTAATGAAGTAACGCTTCTAAATCATACGATTCAAAAAGTAAAGCGTTCATGCGTCAATGATATTTATATAGTATTAGGAGCTAGCGTTCAACAAATAACTCCAACACTTGAGTCTGATTCATCAATTATTATGAACAAGGATTGGGAATTAGGAATGGGAAAAAGCATCGCTACAGCAATTGACAATATTGACACTTTAAATTATGATGGCGTTATCATAGTACTTTCAGATCAAGTGCATTTAGAAGCAATTAATATTGACAATCTGATAGAAGTGCACAAGTCAGAATCCAAGGGTATTGTTGTCTCTAAATATAAGAATGGTCAAGGTCCACCTTCTTTTTTTAGTAAAAAGTATTTTGGAGATTTGTTGCAATTAAATGATGACAATGGAGCCAAGCCAATTGTAAAGACCAACTATGCAGATGTTTGTTTTGCGCGTTTTGACAATGGGCATATTGATATCGACACACCTGACGATTTAGAACAATTCCAGGTGTTTGACATTTAACTTTCTTTCTCTATGTTTTATGCTTACCTATTTTTAAAGCTGTTGACTAGGCTGTCTTTATAACTTTTAGATATCGAAATCATATCACCTGCTACCATAGCGTGATTGCCTTCTAGGTATTCAATTTGATTGATGTTTACATAATATGATCTGTGACATTGTATGATGGACTTGTTCACCAAGTTTACAAATGATGATAACTTATCTTTGGTTATGTACTTTTTATCTTTGGTTATGACTTTCACATAATCACCATAGGCTTCTAAGTACAAGATCTGTTTTTGTGCAATCTTATATAACCTTTTGTTTTCTTTTATGATTAAAAATTCATTTGATTCTGTTTCCCCACTTTTAGATTCTAAATGACCTTTCGCCTTATCTATAGATTTTAAAAACCGCTCAAATGAGATAGGTTTCACCAAGTAATCAAAGCCACTGTACTCAAAAGCTTCTACAGCATATTCAGGATATGCAGTCGTGAAGATGATCAATGAGTTCAAATCAAAATTTCTTACCAAATCAATACCTGATAACTTAGGCATATTGATATCTAAAAAAACGATATCTATTTGGTGATTGTCTAAATATTGCTTGGCTTCTAAGCCTGATTTTAGACTGGCAGATAATTTGAGATCATCAATTTCTGAAATATAATCTTCAATAATTTTCCTTGCCAATGGTTCATCATCAACGACGATACATTTGTATTTTGACATGGTTATAATTCTAGGTTTAAAGTTGACATATATGTTGTCTCAGATTCTGAAATTTCTAAATTGTATTTGTCTGCATATAAAAGTTCTAATCTCTTCTTTGAATTGACCAAGCCAATGCCTCCGTCTTTGTGTGCATCATTTGACTTGGTGTTTTCACAAACCAATACCAATTTATTACTTTCAGATGATAGCGCAATTTTTATAAATGCATTTGATTTGTCGCAATGTTTAAAACAATTTTCTATGAATGGTAAAAGTATCAAGGGTGCAATATTCAATTGACCATTTATGTTGGATTTTGTAAATTCAATCTTTGCATCGGACTCTAGACGTAATTTTTCTAGACCAATATAATTATCTAAATATTCAACTTCATCTTTTAATTGTACTGTATCTGATGATGTTTTATAAAGCATATACCTTAAGGCATCGGATAATTTGAGAATATAATTTCTGGCTTCTTTATTTTCCTTACCTGTTAATGAATATATATTATTTAAACTGTTGAAAAGAAAATGTGGGTTGAGCTGTGCCTTCAGGTTGTTGAGTTGTGTCTTGTTATTTTCTGTCTCCAATTGAAATTGTTTTTCTTTCAATTCAAACCAATTGCGCGATAGAGCAAATAGCAATGAGACCAATAAGTACGCTAAAGCATATTGCGAAACCTCCATGATGGGCATTGATATAAAATAGAAGTCCTTTAGTAGGATAGGAGCTAAACTATCAATAACTAAATAATGCATCAAGACTCCTAATACCAGAAGAAAAATAAAACCAACTGAATAATGTAAATACTTTTTAGTGATTAAGTGTTTTTCAATCGCAAACAAGTGACCAGTGACTATAAAAACTAAGGGAATGTGAAAAATGGCCGTATAGATATAGTCAACCTCTCCGTTGTAGTATTCTTTGGTAAATAACCTGAATAATACAACGAAAGAAACGAACCAAAAAATACTATTTGCCCATAAGTTATAATGTTTCGTTTCTTTCATTATCTGGATTATAAAGATTTAAGATAGTCGCTATCTAAAAACAGTTTATCATCATCTCCATATTTTAAAATAAACGATCTCAGGTCTTCAGTTGAGGCTGTTAAAATGATTGTCTCATTTACAACTTCATGCTTTAATCTAACTTTTCTACTTTTTATCAAACCTTCAATATAGTCTGAATCGAATGATCGTATTTTTAACTGATTGTCTTGAAACTCAACCTTTGCAAATGTATGTGCTGGAATTAGATTGGTTTGAAACCGACTTGGTTTTTTAAATTGTTCATGATTTTGAAAGTCCATATATAAACCATTTCCTATTTGCGTAAGATTAACTATCATAATATCAGTTATCAATTCGTCATTTTCAATTTCTGAATAGGTTAATATATAGTAGGGATCTTCTTCAGAGTTTGTTATCTGAAAGCCAGCATCAATTAAGCTTTTCTTAGGAAAGCTTTTTCGTTGGGAATTGATAGTTACCTTAGACCTGTTTTTGATGTTTCTTAGATCTGTTTTTTCATAAGTCAAAGTTGATGATCTTTCAAATCTATATCTCACTTCTTCGGAATTATCAAGCATTGAGTTTTTTACAAGCGATTTTATTTTTTCGTGATTAGGCTTTACTACATCATCAGAATCAATGCTTAAATCAAAGTCAAAGTCATGGCTGTCGGCTGATAGCCAATCACCAATTATACGATCATCAACAGTTCTGTTTTTTTCTGTGAAGATAGGATGCAATGAAGGTATACAACTTGCGAAACAGATAACCAATAGCGTAATAAATAAAATCTTAGTATTCATAATTTGTTTGTTTTGTTGATACAAACATGTCTCAATATATCAAGTCTCACAATTAATGTCGTTGGGTTGGGTGATTTTGACGTTGAGTTAATATAAATTAACTCAACTGTCAAAACGGATGTGTGTGCCTTGAATGGGCACCGATATTCAAATATAGGAATATCACTTGATAAAAGTATCAAGATTCTAGGGAGATGCAAGTTCTCCTGTCCCTCAAAGTGAATGAGAGGGTCTAGCAAGCCGCAAGGGTGTGATGGG
>CAJQRD010000043.1 GCA_905480605.1 uncultured Saprospiraceae bacterium
ACAAATGGGAATTGGTTACCACTCATACTGCTAGAAGGTCATTTGCTACCAATGCCTATAAAAGTGGTATTCCATCCTTAAAAATCATGCTGATTACTGGTCATACTACAGAAACAGCATTCTTAAAATATATCAAAATCACAGGAGAAGAAAATGCTGTATCTATGGCAGATGAAAAATTCTTCCTTGAAACATCACCATTAAAAGTAGCAAGATGATAGAAGAAATCTATGAAAAATTAAACGCTGCCTATGAAAGCCATAAGATTGAATTTCACAAGGATTGTCCGAAAATATTCAAACAAAAGGATGGACAAATACTATGTCAGAAATTAAATACTTTTGAAGAATGGATTCAACACTTTTACGAAGAAAAGCTATTTAAATATTTAGATGAATTGGCAGAAGCAAACGATAGGGAAAAATTTTATTATCGTTCAATTGAAAAAATTAAAGCCAAATTTATTGAAGGTAATCACAGAGAAAACTTAAAAATTACTTCAAAATCAAAAGGAACACGTCTTGAAACATATACATATAATATTGAACATGAATATATTGGAGGATTTAAAGCTGGTGAAATAGATGTTGGTATACAAGTAAATATAGCTCATGCTTTCGCAAGTCTAAAGTTATACAACTACCTTTTAGAAAATAAACCCGAAGGATTAATTCAATCAAACCTAATAAAAATGAACTGGAAAGGTAGTCAAAAACAACTTGCAGAATTATTTGTAGAACTCCATAATAAAGGGTGGATAGAAAAAATAGAACCCAATACTATTCAGAAAGTTTTCACCAACACAAAATCAATTAAACAATACCTGAAACCGTCCCAAACTAAAGAAAATAGTTATATATCCACTTATGAGCAACTTTATGGTCCAGAGTATATTCCTACATTTCACAACATAAAGCCTTCCACAAAGTCCTGATAATCAGCACCCATGTTATTACGGTTATAACTTGGTAATGGGTAAACCAACTAACTTCAACTGATATTCGCTAAAAATTCAGCGAGTATGCAAGATGTTATTCTCATATCACTACCACAAGAAAAACTAGAGCAGTTAATTCAAGATGCAGTCCAAAAGGCATTATCAAATACAGATGAAGCAAAGGAGCATAACCAAAACGAATTACTAACAAGAAAAGAAGCTGCCAATTATTTAAACGTCTCTGTAGCCACAATTGACAACTGGACCAGAATTGGCAAAATCATAAAACACTACAACGGTACAGCCGTAAGATTCAAGAAATCTGAATTAGAATCTTCATTCACAAATCTTCTAAAATACAAAAGAGGGTAATCCGATTTGGATTGCACTATAATTCTATTGGGGGATGGCACTAGATACGTTAGCACAAAGAGGGACAAACAATAAAGGCAAAAATGACTTTACAGAATGTCATGTCCTACATGGAAAGGGAACATGTAAAGAATCAATGAAGAAGTTTCCAAAGAAAAAATTCATTTCGCAAAAACTTGCATTAGCATTAATTGAAATTGCAAAGGAGGAAGGCGATAAAGAAATGGAAAAGAGTTATAGAAATACCTTCTATTGTTTCAACGATATTATAACAGATGGAAACAGAGCATATGGAGATCATTGCAAGAACCGATTTTGCATTAATTGTTCAGCTATAAGAAAAGCAACACTGATCAACAAGTACCTTCCTATAGTTGAAAAGTGGGAAAAACCTTGTTTCTTAACCCTTACTAGAGTATCATTCAAAAGACATGAATTACACAAAGGTATAAGAGAAACAAAAAAAGCATTTCAAACAATCTTTCAACGCTGCCAGAAACGTTTCAGGAGAAATAAAGGACCAAAGATTGTATGCTTAGTCTCCTTAGAATGCAATTACAATCCAATAAAGAAAACTTACAACCCACACTTTCATATTATTACAGCAACCAAAGAAATTGCTATCCTTTTAAATACTGAATGGCTAAAGCAATTAAAAGAAAATGCCAGCTATAAAGGTCAAGATTTACAGGTGATCAAAAATCCATTAAAAAAGCTAATTGAGGTCTTAAAATATAGCACTAAGATATTCACAGACCCAGACATGAAAAAAGGAAAGAAAAAAACTTCTGATCCCGTTGTATATGCCGCTGCAATCCATGAAATATACAAAGCATTCAAAGGGTTAAAACTGCAAAATTCTTATGGTTTTTCATTACCTAAAATTGAAAAAGAAACCAAAACTCAAGTAATTCCTAAAAGTGACACAAAGGAATGGAATTACAAGTCAAAACTAAGAAGCTATGTAGATACTGAAACAGGTGAACTCATGTATAAAGAAAAACACCTCCCAAGTGCTAAAGTTGAGTATCTGATGAACCATCAATTGAATACTACATCAAATTAGTCCTCAATTCCTACCCTTTTCGTATTATTGTACAAATCAAGTAGAAACAAATGAGCGAAGACCATAAAAAGCAATTAGAACAACAACTTTGGAATATTGCCAATACCCTACGTGGCAAAATGAATGCAGATGAATTTCGTGACTACATACTAGGATTCATATTCTATAAATACTTGGCTGAAAAAATGGAAATCTACGCCAACTCTATTCTAACTTCCGATGGCATTCAATTCACAGATATAGATGAAAACACCGAAGAAGGTCAAGAATACATTGAAGCCATAAGAGAAGAATCCCTTGCCAAACTAGGCTACTTCTTAAAGCCTTCTGAACTGTTTAGCGCAGTGGCTAAACGTGGCAACCATATTGAAGAAGACAACGGCAAAAATGCTATTGCTGATACTGACAATACATACAACACCAAACATAACTTCATAATTGAAGACTTGCAAAAAATCCTAATCAATGTACAAAACAGTACAATGGGAACGGAAAGCGAAGAAGATTTTGACAATCTT
>CAJQRD010000044.1 GCA_905480605.1 uncultured Saprospiraceae bacterium
GTTAATGTCTCTCGATATTAAAAAATGGAACTATAAAGATCGAAAAAACGCGCCACACATTGGAGCCGTTGCTGAAGATTTCTATGAAGCCTTTGAATTGGGAGACAGCAATAAATCAATATCAACAATCGATTCAGATGGGGTAATGATGCTAGCCATTCAAGCCCTTAAAGATGAAAATGAAAAACTCAAATCAAAACTTGATAATCAAGAAGAACAATTGGAAAAGCAAGAGAAACTATTAACTGAGATATTGAAGAAGTTGGAATAAGTTATCTTAAAGTCGATGAATAAAAATGCCATACGATCAAGTAGACGGACCCAATAGCATTAACTGTTGGGTTGCAGTTCTCAAACCTCCCACAGGCATGTGGGTCCCGGTTGGTCCGTTCAATAATTCGAAGTTTTGGTTTTATAGTAATAATCAACCAGAAGTATATCCGTTTGCGTTCCCCTTGCAATGGAGGGGTAGCGAGAGGGATAGCATTATCGCAAAACAACCACCGCACCTATTAAACGCTTGTATTTGAAATACCTGTTACCGATCGTCGAGAATGCCTATTTTACTGGACAATCAGGATGTCGTGGGTAGGCTAAAACAAAAAAAGCCCAGCATTACTGCTGAGCTTCTAGTGGGCGATGAGAGACTCGAACTCCCGACCCCCTCGGTGTAAACGAGGTGCTCTGAACCAACTGAGCTAATCACCCAAAACTTACTTTTCCTTTGAAAAGGATTGCAAATATATATGCACATTTCAAGACTTGCAAATCTTAAGCCAAAATATTTTATGAAAATTATTGCCACTTACCAAAACTTCAATAAAATAGGAAAACCTGAGCTACTTACACCAGCTTTTTATTTGTCTCTTTTGCTTTTACTGAGAAGAAAACGACTATTGCCATGGACAAAAAGAAAAATGGGCCTACTTTATCAGCTTCAAGTAGGTCGTTTATAAGAATTACGATATCTATCAATACAAAGCATATGATACTCGCCATAATCAATCCTTTATCCTTCTTATCCCTTGTGTTGTGATAAGTCACCTCACCAATTAAAATCGGCAAGATGGCCATAAGTAAAAATATTATAAATCCTGGTATCCCCTGCTCAACGGCAGTCATTAAGTAATAATTGTGAATGCCTGACTTTTCTGGGTTGTCACTTACATACGTCTTGTAACTTGTAACTGTATGCGATTTATACACTGAATAAAAGGTTGACGGACCATACCCCGTTAATGGTTTGTTTTTTATCATATAAAAACCAGCTACCCACCTGTAGAACCTTTCTACTGTAGAAATATCTTCCATCTTATATGTAGCCTCTAACAAATTATCAAACTTGTCATGCGCAATGGCTTTGTTATAATCAGGCGCCATATCCAAATACCTATTGTTAACGGACAAAAACACAATCAACAATCCTGCTAGAAAGAGAGAAGCAAAAACAGCAACCTTGGCCATTCGCCATTTTACAACCCAATAGATGCCAACTGCCAAAACTATTGCCGCTTGTGCTGCTCGAGTATACGTTAGGTAAATAGCTGCCAATAAAATGATCAGTGCAATTAACTTCATCGCATAGTACTTTTTTGATGTTGTCAGTAAATACCACATGAACGGCAAGAACGATGTCAACATTATTCCATAGTTAACATGGTTTCTGTATATCGGTTTCACGGCATCATTGATGCCATCAAAACTAAATCCTAATGCGGCATGTCTTACCATCACATAAGCGACAGAGATAAACAAACCTAGTCCCAAGTAAATAAATACTCTTCTGAATTGAATCGTTTCTTTAAACAGTAAAAATGGCAAAAAGTAAAAAGGAATAACATACCAAAATTTTGCAATCAAAAACTTCAGGGAAAAAACCACATTGGTCGAAAACAAAGCTGAAAATGCAATCCAAAAAATATGCAAAATCAAAATCAAAGTAATCGGATGGGTAAAATATTGTTTCTTTATCTTGTTAATATTCTGAAGAAACAAAACAATTGACAATCCTGTAAGCACCAACATCAAGGGTTCTGATGGAATATCTGTTCCCAATCCGTTAGGCAAATAAATTTCTACAGAAAACGGAAGTAAAAAAAAGAACAAATAAAACAAACTGACAGGCCGTAAAAACACAAAAACCCCAAAGACCAAAGCAATAGGTACAAATGCAGGCATAGGGTTGTAAGTGATTACAGCCAACCCAAAAAAGAAAATGGACAGTGTTGAAATCAACCAAAAAATCTTCTGATCAGTATATTTTGAAAGCGTCAATAACACTTAACCGTTTTTAATTTTCTGTCTCCAATCGTTTTTATTCAAGATGTCCTGAACAATCACCCAAAGGCACGTTAGTATAAAAACCAATCCTGTGGCACCAATAACCAAAAATGACCTTTTGGGTCTTGATTTGATAACAGGTGTTTCTGCTTTCTCAACAATATGAATTGAGTTAATTTCAGATTTATAAACAGACTCAAGTTGTTTTAGTCTTTCTTTATCGATGTTAATCTGGTCTCCAAAGTCCTTCATCTCTCTTTCGTACTTCAGTATTTTTGGATAACCATTATTATATGCACTTATATTTTTTGAAAGTATTTTATATTGACTTTCAAAACCACTTAACTTAGCTTTAAAAACATCAATACTATCCTTAACCACATCAGGTTGTTTTTTCAAATAAGAAATCCTCGCTTTATAGTTTTCTATAGCCCCAGATAAAGAAACCATACTGCTACCAAAAGCCTCACCTTGTGATTGTGTATTGAAGATGTTATACTTTACCCTTGTTTGATATAAACTATCTGATATCCCATCATACATCTTTTGCTTGTTGGCTATATTCAACTGATAAGATTTAAGAATTTTTTCTTGGCTTTCCTTTATCATTTGAGTCGCTAAAATATCAATTTTATCCCGCGTTGCATTGGCCATGTTTTTTGCCATTTCAGGATTCTTATCTTCAAAAGAAACTTGGATCGCGTCGTACTTTGTCTTTGAAATTTCAAAAAGTTTATTCAGCTTCAACAACAACTTGTATTTTGCTTTTGGATCATCTAGGTCAATTTCATAGTGCGTGTACAAGTCAAACTCTTCAATCAAATAATTGCTTATAATATTAGACTTAGCAATAGATATCAATCTGTCAATATCATTGTCGTTTCCGTATATTCTATTGTTATTTGGAAGATTACCTAAAGGTGTAGGCTTTGCCAAGTCAGGGCTCGCTGCATAAAATTGAGTACTCGCTGCAAAATAGTTAGGGAGTAACAAAGAAACGCCAGCAGTTATTATAGCAGCGATCAATGACGCTCCAATGATTTGCTTTCGCCATTTGTACAATAATAAAACTAAATCGAAAAGGCTTTCATTCTGGTTTTGCATGTAAAGTGTTGTTTCGTTTTGTTGTTGGCTTATTAGGTTGTTTTACCTAATTTAAAAGGTAAACGTAAAAATCCGCATAAAAATGATAATCCAACAGCTAAAAATGAAATCAAAAGCCCCTCAATTATCCAATACAAAGAAATATAAGCATCAAAACACCAAATAATTCCAAAGATACCTGCCAGTACCCCAGTAAATTGAACCCCTTTTATCAATTCGAACCTAAATTCAAAAACCTTGTGAGCAAGTAAAAATTGACCCAGAAATACAAAAAACTGTGTAATTACAGTAGCTTTTACGGCTCCAAACGCCAAATCCTGTGGTATCCAATAAAAATTCAATGCTATATTTAAGAGTATTCCCATAACAAATAAGAGATTGATGCTTTTCAGCGTGCCTTTTGCCAAAAACAAACAACCATGTATATTTGACATACACATAGCCCAAAATCCTATCATCAAATATTTAAAAACCTCATAATGCATTGGTGTTGTATTGACATAAATAAGATCAATAATGTCTTTAGCATAGAACCAGCAAAGCAAGGATATCAATGTGCAAAGTATAAATAACAACCTGGTAATACTCTCTGCAAGGTCTAGTAACTTTTCCCTTTGATTTATCAACTTCGAAAACATAGGAAGCATCAACAGCGCAAATAGTATTCCTATCATATTTGCGGCATCCAGTAATCTATATCCTGTTGCATACACACCTACTGAGTATTTATCATCATCAATCAATTGATCCAACATGATACTATCCAGTCTTGTATAAAGAGTCATCAGCAATAAAACCAAAGCATATGGAACCGTTTTTTTAACCAGACCAACCGTTTCGGAAATAGAAAACTCCAGTCTCATTTTAAAAAGACGTCTCAATAGTAAAATAAAGACCGTACAGCTAATAACCAACGCCAATATTTGCCCAATTATAAATATCTGTAAAGAAATCTCATTTCTAATGTGAAGAAAATAGCCGATTATTACAATCATTAAGGTTTTATCCAAGCCAGACAACAAGCTTTCATATTTGTACTTGCCTAAAGCTGAAAAATGACTGCGTAAATAACTTAAAAATGAATTTAATATCAATATAAGTGCAACTCCTAATAAAACACCGTACTCAGTTTGGGTATATCCAAAAAATAATCCTACCAAACTTACAATTGAAACAAAAGCCAATACCAATAATATCTTGGATCCAGCTATCTTACCAAAGTGATCAGAAACATTATCAATGTCCTTAGAAATTAGTTGGTTGTTATAATTGAGGATCCCTGGATCTAAAATAATTTGAAACAACATACAAAAAGAGAAGAAAGTAAAAAACAATCCATATGTACTTTCTCCCAGACTATTTTGAACTTGTGCATCTATACCTAGAATATAAATAGGCTTTATCAACAAATTAAGTACAAGCAGAATGGCTATATTTCTATAAAACGAAGAGCTCGTTTCACCAATATTTTCTTTATCAATATTTTCTTTATCTGCTGTCTTAGCCAATTTCAATTACTTATTTTGAAACAGTAAGCCCAAATATAACAACCAAAATGCATAATTTTTGTTAGAAGGACATGTATATAAAAATTATCTTAATTATCGCAATCTTAACTCCTACGAAAATGTTATTTGATTTTACTAAAGATGCTGATTCTTCGCAATGGTATATTGTTGACGATGGCGTAATGGGAGGACTTTCTCAAGGTAATTTTAGAATAAATGATGACGGAAATGGTGAGTACTCGGGTCGGATATCATTAGATAACTATGGAGGCTTTTCATCTTTAAGATACAGATGTGGCCCAACTAAAATTGATAACAACACACATCTCGTTTTAAAAGTTAAAGGAGACGGCAAAAGCTATCAAATCAGGATAAAAGACAGTATTTATGACAGACATTCGTACATTTTTTCTTTTGATACTTCATTAGAATGGGAAACAATAAAAATTCCAATTAATGAAATGTATGCCAGTTTTAGGGGCCGTAAATTAAATATGCCAAAATTCAATGCCCCAAAATTTGAAGAGGTGACTATTTTATTTGGAAATAAAAAAGAAGAAACCTTCAAGTTAGAAATAGACTATATCGCATTGGGAAACTAGATTTTAGCTATAGTGCTTTTCTTTCAAAAAACCCTCCCCTTTTAATTACGATTACAAAGTAATGGTCTGCCTGGTTTCATTTACTGCCTCAATGCAAATAAACAGTTTTTGTTTTCTTATAAAAAAAATTCATCCCTGTGTTTAACCCGATCAAGTAAACCTTACTTTTTTACATAACATTTATTGCAAAAAAGCAAGGAGACAACTGAAACATCAGTTTTTATATAGAGAAAGCTCTACCAACACAGTACGGATAAATATAAAGGCGTCGTACGGCGAAGCGAAGTATAAATACGTGACTTACAATTGATTGTAAAAATACTTTTGATAAAAAAGTACTTTTTAAATGCGCTATTCATTACAATTAATTAAATTTAACACCTATGATTAAAACATTTCCAAAAAAGAAAAGGATAATAATTTTGGCAATACTCTTTGTAGTGTCAGTTGCACCAATTTATTCTCAGAACTCCATATTAAATCATATACTGCCTGAAAGAGAAAGAGCAGAAATCATTGATGATATCTTAGAAGATAGAATTGACAACTTACTACCCCAGTTGATGAGTCGAACAAACATTGACATGTGGGTTTTAATTTCACGTGAATACAATGAAGATCCCGTCATGAAAACCATGTTGCCCTCAACTTGGCTATCTGCAAGAAGGCGCACAATGATGGTTTTTTATAATGGCGAAAGTGGCCTGGAAAAAATTGCCATTGCCAGGTATAGTGTTGGAAACCTTTTAAAAGGAGAGTGGAATATTGATGTATACCCCGATCAATGGGAAGCACTTGTAGATATAATCAAAACAAAAAATCCTAAAAAAATTGCATTAAATTACTCAGAAGACTTTGCATTAGCCGACGGTATGATTCATTCTGAGTATGAAAAACTTCATACATATCTGCCCGAACAATTTAAAAAACGAATAGTGTCAGCAGAGAACCTTGCTATTTCTTGGCTAGAAACAAGGTCAGAAAAAGAACTCGAACTGTATCCTATGATTTGTAAAATGGGCCATAAAATTTTACAAGAAGCTTTTTCTTCAAGTGTCATAACAGCTGGGACGACCACCACTGATGATGTCATTTGGTGGTTGCGACAACGCGTTACTGAACTAGGTCTCAGCACATGGTTTCATCCTTCTGTGTCAATTCAAAGAAGTGAAATGGATAAAAATACTTTTTTGCGCTCATTTTCTAAGCGAACTAAAGATGATGTTATTCGCAAGGGAGACCTCCTTCATGTTGATTTCGGAATCACCTATTTAAGACTAAACACAGATCAGCAGCAACATTTTTACATGTTGAATGAAGGAGAATCAATTGTTCCCGAAGGGTTAGTAAAGGCATTTAATAAAGGAAACAGATTACAAGATATTTTGGTTGAGCAATTCATACCTGGAAAAACAGGAAATGAAATATTAGCAGATGCTCTAAATCAAGCTAAAACAGAAAATGTTAACGCTTCAATTTATACCCATCCTATTGGATTGCATGGCCACGCAGCAGGGCCAACGATCGGTATGTGGGATCAACAAAGTGGCGTTAAAGGAAAGGGTGATTACCCACTCTATGAAAACACTGCATACTCTATAGAGCTCTTTGCAGCATCCGAAGTTGAGGAGTGGGGAAAAATTGTAAGAATTATGTTGGAAGAAGATGGTGTATACACAAACGAAGGTTTCAAGTTTTTAGATGGCCGAGCAGAAAAAATATTAACCATTCCACGTAGCCAATAGTTTTAACTATCTTTTATTTAAATACATAACTGCTTTTTAGAAAAACATTTAGCTTGCATAAAAATTGAAATAAATGGACTGGAAGTCCTCGATAATAGGTTTTAAGTCATATTTGGTGCTGGAAAGATCATTATCAGAGCACTCCATAGATGCCTATATTCGGGATATAAATAAGCTGTGGGAATACTTGCACATCAAGGAATTGCTCCATAACCCAAATGAACTGAGCTACGAAGACCTTCAGGCATTTATAATGTACATCAACAAATTAGGTCTAGGAGATCGTACTCAAGCCAGAATAATTTCTGGGATCAAAGCTTTTTACAAATACCTTTTGATTGAAAACCTTATCAATGACAATCCTACTGAACTCTTAGAGGGTCCAAAACTTAAACGGAAAATACCTGATGTTTTGTCCTTCGAAGAAGTGAATTTAATTATCAATGGCATTGACCTCAGTCAAGAAACAGGTCATCGTAATAAGGCCATGTTGGAAACACTATATGCATGTGGGTTAAGAGTCAGTGAACTTACCAGTCTTAGACTTTCTAATTTTTATCCAGAAGTTGAATTTATTAAAGTTATAGGTAAGAACAACAAAGAACGTATTGTGCCCATTAGTCAGGCGGCAATTCAGCAAAATCTGTATTATATCGAACATTATCGCCAAAATTTAAAGATAAAACCAGAATTTGAAGATTATTTATACCTAAATAGAAGGGGTCGCTCGTTAACAAGAGTAATGATATTTACAATAATTAAAAACCTAGTAGAAAAAGTCGGAATCAAAAAAAATGTCAGTCCCCACACCTTCAGGCACTCATTTGCCACACACTTGGTTGAAGGTGGAGCCGACTTAAGAGCAGTTCAAGATATGCTAGGTCACGAGTCAATTACAACAACCGAAATATACACACACCTAGATAGAGAATATTTAAGGAAAACTATTTTACAGTTTCACCCTAGAAATAATACAAATCAATAAACAAACCATTAGTAAACATTATTTTTGAGTCGAGAAATGAAAGTAAAAAATTGTAATAAATACTATCTCATATTTTTAGCACTTGGCATCTGGTCTTGCGCACAAATTACGACTCCAAAGGGTGGCCCAAAAGACAACGACCCACCAAAAATAGTCCAAAAAGATTCAGACAAAAACTATCAAACCAATTTTACATCTAAAAAGATTACACTTACTTTCAACGAATGGATAAAAGTTAACAATCCCATCAAGGAAATCGCTATTTCGCCCCCTACCGATTATCCGCCAAAAATTACCGAAAAAGGACGGAGTGTAATTCTAGAGTTTTCTGAAAAAGAAGTACTCAAAGAAAACACAACATATCAAATAAATTACGGAGATGCAATTCGAGATTTTACTGAAGGTAATATTTATAAAAATTTGATATTTATTTTTTCTACAGGAGACGTAATAGACTCTTTGGCCGTTAAAGGTACCGTTATCAATTCTTTGACCAAAGAACCTCAACAAGATGTTATTGTTTCCCTTTATGACAATCTCAACGATACCGCGTTTGTAAAGTCAAAACCACTATACTTTACAAAAACAAATAAAAAAGGAGAATTCAAACTAAGCAACCTTAGAAGTGATACTTTCCAAATTTTTGCTCTTGTTGATAAAAACGTAAACTATTTTTACGATCAACCTGATGAAGAAATTGCATTTATAGACAGCACCATTTTTGTTGAAAACATGGATACTCTTAAAATTGACTTGGAAATATTTGACGAAGAAGACCCGCCAAGATTTATCCAAGCAAAACAAAAAACAAATGGCCTTGTCAAGTTGGTGTACACTCCAACGCCAAGAGATTTTTCGATAAACATTTTAAATGCTAAAAAATCAGATTTTAGCTATGAAACAAATAAGGATAGTATATATATTTGGCATAACTTATTAGGTCAAGACTCAATAAATATCAACATAAGTAATGCAGTTTTAAACGATACGATCACAAGCAAAAAAAGCGGTGAAAATTTTGATGGCAAGTCACTTCTAAAAAGCATAGAAAGTAACACAAATATCAAGTTTCATAAAAATGATTCTTTGGTTGTTTCTTTTAATAGACCTCTTGCAAGTTTTAACCTAGACAGTCTATCTGTATATGATACTTTAAAGATCTATAAAATAAGCGAACCAAGAATAGATGGAAGAAATTTCATTTTTAATGTCGACAGTCTTCAAAACAAATCCAATTACAGTTTTGACATCTACCCTTCTGCATTTACTGATATCTTTGGCAATAGTAATATGGACACCATTTCACAATCCATCGCCACACACGACCCAGATGTTTTTGGTAAAATAGAATTGGATATAATTGCTCCTCAAGACACGCAGTATATTATCAAGTTTAGAAACAAAACTAAAACACTGGATACTTTTATAATAAACACCTCTAGAAAAATTGTCTTGAATAAAGTAGAAAAAGGACTATACAATCTTGAAATAGTCGAAGATCTTAACGCCAATAACTATTGGAGTACGGGAAATTTGTCTCAAAAAATGCATCCAGAACGTATAAAAGAAATACCTTTAGATGAATTAAAAGCAGGTTGGGATTTAAATCTAACTGTAGATATAAAATCAATATTTAATGAAGCTACGATCAAGTAAACTGGTAAAAACATATGGCATGAGAACGGTCGTAAAAGAAGTCAGTATTGAGGTCTCTCAAGGGGAGATTGTAGGTCTTCTTGGCCCAAATGGTGCTGGTAAAACCACCACGTTTTATATGACTGTTGGTTTTATAAAACCAGATAGTGGTAAAGTGTTTCTTGATGATGAGGAAATAACAAACGACCCCATGTATATAAGAGCACGCAAAGGCATCGGGTATTTACCACAAGAGGCATCTATATTTAGAAAACTGTCCGTTGAAGAAAACATAATTGCCATTTTGGAAATGACCAAAATGTCAAAATCCGAACAAAAAGAAAAACTTGAACTTTTAATCGATGAATTTGGTTTAGAAAAAGTAAGGAAGAACATTGGAGATTCACTATCTGGTGGAGAAAGAAGAAGAACAGAAATTGCTAGAGCCTTAGCGTCATCACCAAAGTTTATCTTGCTTGATGAGCCATTTGCAGGAATCGACCCCATCGCAGTTGAAGACATCCAATACATAGTAGCCAAACTTAAACAAAAAAACATAGGCATTCTGATTACAGACCATAACGTACAAGAAACATTATCCATAACGGATCGTGCATATCTGATGTTTGAGGGAAACATTCTAAAAACAGGCACAGCTGAGGAGTTGGCAGAAGACGAAATTGTTAAAAAAGTATATCTAGGTCAAAATTTTGTACTCAAAAGAAAAAACATCGTCATTGATGAAAAATAGTATTTCATTTGCAGTTGTATTCATAATTTCACTATCTATATATTCTTCTTGCGGAGAATATGAAGCCTTAGAAGTTGATAAAGACGCACATCGCATAGCAGACTCCCTTTTTAGGGCACACAAAGATTCTTTAACCTCTTTAAGCGACACCATCTGTGAGATAAATCACAGAAAGCTCTTTCAAGTATATTTTGACTCCATAAAACTCGTTGAAAGCGATAAAATAAAACAGCTAATTAATAAGTAGAATGAAGTATTGCTTTTTCATAATATTATTCCTCACCTCTTGTCGACAAGAATTTCCTGACAAAAGCAAGCTTGTAGAACAATACTATGAAATCAAAAAAAATGCGTTTCTTAAAAAGAAAGATGCAGAATGCAAAAAAGAAATAAATGAAATCGCAGAAAATCAATTAGACTCTATTATTGATCAATATATAAAAGACAGGCTGCTCGATTCAATTTCATTCCCACAAAGACCCATTAAGCCACATAAACCAAATCACGTCATTGACCAGGTTAAACGGTTTGATGTGGATAAATAAAATATCATATTAAAGGACTAAATACAAAACATGTTTAAATCTATCATCATACTATTATGTGTTCTGGTCAGCACAAATATGTATTCCCAGGAGACAAACTACAAACAGGTCGACCAATTTGCAAAAGAGATTGAAAAAACAATTATAGACCTTAGAAGGTCATTTCACCAAAATCCTGAATTGTCTAACAGGGAGTTTAAAACAGCAGAAAACATTGCTGATATTATGCTAAAAATGGGATTCAAGGTTGATACTGGAATTGCTAAAACAGGTGTCGTCGCTGTACTTGACACAGGACGCCCTGGGCCAACCGTTGGGTTACGTGCCGATATTGACGGCTTGCCCGTCACTGAGCGCACCCCAGTGCCTTTTGCTTCTACTGTGACGTCAGAGTTTCTTGGTGAAAAAGTAGGCGTTATGCATGCATGTGGTCATGATACACATATTGCTATGCTCATTGGAGCAGCACATGTTCTAAATAAAATGAAAAACCAATTGACAGGTAAAGTCGTTTTTGTTTTTCAACCTGCTGAAGAAGGTGCCCCTCCCGGGGAAGAAGGTGGCGCTGAACTTATGGTCAAAGAAGGTTTGATTGACACATATGGCATTGATGTTATGTTTGGTCAACACATTAGCTCTGGTTTAGACGTTGGAAAAATACGATACCGAGTCGGCGGAATTATGGCTGCAGTCAACAGAATGGTAATAAAAGTAAAGGGAAAACAAACTCATGGTTCACGACCATGGTCTGGCGTTGATCCGATCACCACATCGGCTCAAATTATCATGGGCTTGCAAACGATCATCAGTCGTCAAACAGAATTGACAAAAGAAGCTGCCGTTATCAGTATTGGTAAAATAAAGGGAGGCTTAAGATCAAATATAATTCCTGAAGAAGTCGAAATGATAGGAACGATTCGCACGCTGGATAAAGGAATGCAAAAAGACATCCACGAAAAAATCAGACGAACTGTAATAAACATCGCAGAAAGTGCTGGAGCTGTTGCTGAAGTAACAATCGAAAAAGGATATCCCATCACATACAACAATCCAGAGTTAACCCGATCTATGATTGGTTCGTTATACAATGCCATTGGTGAAGAAAATGTAATGATCACTGCTGCATCTACAGGAGCAGAAGATTTTTCATTCTTTGCGCAAGAAGTGCCTGGAATGTTTTATTTTGTAGGAGGTAAACCTTTGGACGTTTCAGAGTTTGATGCCGCTCCTCACCACACACCTGATTTCTTTATTGACGAATCGGGTTTGATTGTTGGCGTAAAAGGTTTCGCCGCCTTAACTTTAGATTACATGAAAAAACACTCAAAATAATGAAGTACTTAAGTTTAGCAATTAGCCTGTTCTTATTCGGACAATCGTATGCTCAAGATGCGTTAGAGTTGGAGTTGTTTGAATTACCTGACGTTATGTTCAAAAAAGTTGATACGCCAGAAGGTTATTCCTCCGCGTATGAGTTGAAGATTAAACAACCTCTTGACCATAAAGACGAAAGCAAGGGACACTTTTACCAACGTGTGTTTTTAAGTCATAAGGGTTTTGACAATCCTACAGCTATTATTACAAATGGATATGGTAGGCCCACTAACAACATTACAGAAGTAGCCAAATTGACAAATGCAAACCAACTCAATGTTGAACACCGCTATTTTTTAGAATCCTCCCCTGATTCATTAATCTACGACTATCTTAACTTTGAACAAGTTACTGCCGATTTACACAAAATAAACCAACTGTTTAGAACCATCTATTCTGGCAAATGGATTGCCTCTGGAATCAGTAAAGGTGGAACTACCACAATATTCTATCGCTACTTTTATCCTGATGATGTTGATGTCAGCATTCCTTACGTAGCGCCTGTTAACTTAGGTAAAGCAGATAAAAGGATATATGAATTCCTTGATAATATCGGGACAAAAGAATGCCGAAAAGATATTTATGATTTCCAAGTTAGAATGCTCAGGAAAGCGAGCGACGTCAAGTCTCTTTTAAAATGGTATGCCAAAGGCAAGGACCTTAAGTTTAACTATCTAACATTCGATGAGGCCTATGAATATGCTATCTTAGAATATCCTTTTTCATTCTGGCAGTATGGTCATGATTGTGAAAAAATTCCAAATTCAGATGATGATCTTGAAAAACATATTCAACACTTTTTAGACTTGGTAGGATTGGATTTTTATGCTGACAGTTCTATGGATGGTTATGCTTCTCACTATTATCAATCTGGAACCGAGATGGGTTATTATGGATATGAAACAGATGACTTCAAAGGATTGTTAAATCACTTGGATTATTCTCCAAATCCTTCTGCGGTTTTTATGCCAAACAAAATAGAAAAGCCTTTTAATGTAGACTTAACGTCGAAAGTTTTTGAATGGACTAAAACGGCACCCAATATGGTTTATATCAATGGCGCTTTAGACACATGGTCAGCAACTGCTGCACCTACTTCTGAGAAAACAAATTCATTGTATTACTTTTTAGAAGGAAAACATCATGCAACTGCAAGAATAAAAAACATGACTGAGGAAGAAAAAGCTAGACTTGTCAAATCATTAAGCGAGTGGCTGGGTTTTGAGATTCGTGGGTAGGTTTTTAAAATGCCCAAAAGCCCTCTGGCAGAGACCCCTCTCTGCCAGAGGGTAGGCTCTGCCAGAGAGGGGTCTCTTGCTAAAAAACAGCTTAAAACACCAAATTATATTTTGTTTGCCTTTGTTTTGTCTTGTTTAGGAGCAAAGTGAGTGCCTTGATTCATTTATAACAACTTCAGTTTTCTTTTTTATGGGGCTTATAGGCGATATCCTTTCAGCTAGAGCGCTTAACTGGACCAAGTTAGATAATCAGGTTTTACTACGTAGAGATATTCAGCAATATTATTTTAATTTTATTCTCATACTTTTTCATTGCTAAAAAGTATGCAACCGTGTCCGCCGTACTTAGTATGTAAGTACTAAGTACTGTGATAAACGCTAGTCATTTGTAAGGTCGTTTTGCTCTTTTCATTTTCTTCAGCTCTTTATTCCACCCAACAATTATTGATAGAATTGTTCTTTCATTTTATAATGACATTTAGTCATTATAATTGCTTTACAACCATCCATTTATAACTTCTTCAAAGCCTAAACCATGAATGAATGACCTCTTTTAAAGGAGTGAAGGACGGTAGTGCTTCAAATGAGTGAACAGCGAAAGCTGGTGGGTTTGGTAATAAACGCCCCCGACTGAACAACTGACGGCTGCAAGATGAACCTCTTCATAAATATGAACGATGAATTTGTACCCCATTTATTAGCTGTATCACTGAAAATCGAGGTAATAATCTTGATTACTTCTGAAAATAAAATACACCCTGTTTAATCTAATAATAGTCTCTTTGATTAAGTATTCTGTATTTGATTGTTTGCTTTTTTCTTGTTGAAATATGCAATGCTCAAAGGTATATTCCTTTACGCCTGAATGTCCCTACGTAAAATGTTTTAAACCTAAATTACTGCTGGTATAAGTATTTTAAATGTTATTTCTTGATTTATACAAGAATCGACACTTATTGTTCGACATAAAAGATAACTTGTCAGGAATTGAAATCGCTGAAAAACCATCCCAAAAAAAAACTAGGATTTTCTCAATAGAATATCAAAATCAAAAAAGTAAACCTAAACGAAAACAAACCCTACTACCGAATCACCATAATCTTAGTAACAAAACTATCAGGATCTCTAAACGAATCTGAAGACGAACTAAAAACCAAATAAACCCCACCGGCAACTTCTATTCCATTAATATCTCGTCCATTCCAAATGGCTTGTCCTCCCAGTGCTTCTGCTTGAAACACTAACTGTCCGTCAATATCCGTTATCTTAACTTCTGCGTCTCGCGCTAACCCTTTGATAGCTATTGACCCTTGATATTCCGGTCTTACTGGATTCGGAAAAGCATAAACATTGGAACTGTGTGTGTTTTTAGCACCTGTTGTAGCTGTGCGATATGATTGCAAGCCTCTGTTAGAAGCGATATACATTTCTCCAGTATTTTCATTGTAAGACATTGCCTTAATATTGTTGTCAAACAAAGGACTATTCTCAACGTCAAACTTCGCAACTTGTTGCTCCCCACCTGGAGACTGAACAAAAATTCCATTTCGTGTACCAAACCATTTTCTGTTTGCGCCATCAACAGCTATCGCTTGCACATCTTCTGTTTCCAATAAAAATGCAGCAATACTGTCCTGTAAAACCTTTCTCTTGTTTCCTACACACGAAGATTCAAACACAGATCCACCACATTCAAAAGCCACAACACCTTGTGCAGTACCTACCCAAATTGTTCCATCTTGATCCTTAGCAATCGCATTGACTAAATTAGAAGGCACTTCTGAATTGTTGATATTGAATAATTTACTTGGTGGATCATCCGTGGGGTCAGAAATAGTTTGATTTGTATTGTAAACAATTACTCCTCCTGTATTGCCACCAATCACCCCCCAAATGTTACCCAGGTCATCAGCAACAATATCCGTTAACTTGGTGTCTGAATTAATTGCAAAACTATGCCAAGTTCCCTCGTCCGTCAACACAACTAAAGGCCTTGAAGCATTGTAAGAAGCCATCCATAGATTATTATCACTGTCAAAAGTTAAACCTGCAATTCTAGTTCTTTGCTCATCACCAACTGCTGAGCCTAAGGCACCACCTGTATTATTATTGGCATCACTGTATAATACGATATCACCCGTTTCTTCATTATACTCAATGAGCCCTGACCAAAATGATCCAATATAAAACTTATCATCACGTGGATGTGCTTCGATTTGATAAAACTGTACGATGTTATTGTCTTTAAAAAACGGCTCATTATCTTGGTTTATATTGTTCCATTCTCCACCTTCTAAAAGGTATACGCCGTTACGTGAAAACTTATCAGCCAGTTGTTCAGTGACACCACCAGAAGCTACATAAACAGTTTCATTTTTTACTGCAATATCAGTAGCTTCTAAATTAAATGGTCCACGGTACGTTTCTTTTTGACAAGCACCATTCTCATCAGTAAATCTTATTGACGAAAACTCATCTGCAAAGAACATCCTACCTTTTTCATCAACTTCTACATCCAATAATTTATTAACACAAGAACCCACTTCGTTTATAGGAGTATCTTCATTATCAAAAAATAAAACTTTACTTGCTGATGTGGCCGTATTCTTTACTCCAAAGATCCAACCATCTTCAACATCATCTAAAAGCAATGCATTAAATAAAGGGTCATTGTTTTCGTAGACCTCTGTAAATTTTTCAAAGTCACTGCTGCTGTAAACATATTCATCAGTGGCAATGTATACTTTATTATCTCTTACCAAAACCGCCTTGGCTTCATAATCTAATGGCAAGCCAATTGAGACACGTTTCCAGCTTGTAAATGCATTTGGAAAAACTTCATTTTTAAAGTCTAAAACATAAACACCATTGTCACCCAACATAACCAACTTTTCATCATTTCCGGATATGTCAGAAATTAATTGGCCGGCATCTAATGTAAATCCAAAACCTTGGCTTTCTAAATTATATTGCAACAAGCCAAACCCAGTTGCGAAGTACAACCATTGGCCATTTTGAACAAATAATTTATTTATTCTTCTATCAATAAAGTTTGTGTTGTTCTTAATATCAAAAACAGGCATAATCTCTGGGCCAGAAATAATATCAAAAACACTATTCTCATAGGCCACAATCAATTGATCATTAAAGTCATCATAAACAATCTCTGAAATACCTGTCTCCGTTAAACCTTCAACCTTTGACAAATACTCTATGCTCATATCGTCTTTGTCTATTGTAAAAATAGAACCCGCTGTGGCGTAAATTATTTTTTCGGCACTTTGAGCTACACGATTTGCTGCCCTATGCGGAAGGAAAGAAGACCACTCTCCAATGGCAATATCACTCTGAGAATAAATATGCTGTGAACAGAATATCAAAGCAAAGACTATGGAAAATCTCATATTTCTTTTGTTAATCAGTATGTTTTGTTTTAGGAAAGTTATAAATGATGCTAGACCATTACTCTTTACTTCTCAATAAACGAATAAGCTGCGAAAATATTGAATTTATAACCGATCATATATAGGATTGGCTTGTAAGTAATCATAAACCTTGTCAGGAACAAGATATTTGATAGACCTTTTCAGCTTAATCTGTTTTCTTATAAATGACGCTGATATATCCAGAAGAGGAGCCTCTTCAATATGTATGTTTTCATGATCAGCGTAATCAGGCAGATCATAACTTGGTCTTTTATAGACATATATAGGATACTTCTTCAAGAGTAACTCAAAGTTTTTCCACTTATGAAAGCTAGCTAAGTTATCACCACCCATTATCAAACTAAACTCATGTTGAGGGTACTTTTCCTCTAAATAAGTCATGGTATCTATTGTATAAGATGGTTTTGCCAATTTAAACTCAACGTCTGAAGCTTTTATTATAAGGTGATCGTCAATGGCAAGATTCAACAAATGCAGTCGGTCGTAGTCTTTGGCCAAAGACTTCTTTTGCTTGTGTGGGTTATGTGGTGATACCACCATCCATAGCATATCCAGTTCTGTATTGTTAACCATGTGGTTAGCAATAATCATATGTCCAATATGTACTGGATTAAAGGAACCGAAGAATAAACCTACTTTCATAACCAGTTTTGCTTAATGACTCATCATCACTGGCATAACCAACATCATAAGTTTTTCTTGTTCATTTTCTTCTGAAGGTAATAGAATTCCTGCTTTATTGGCCGCAGACAACTCTAAGATAATATCATCCGTAGTGATAACACCAAGCATTTCTACTAAAAACTTAGCATTGAATCCAATTGTCATTGGTTCAGCTTGATAATTACAGCTTACCTGCTCTGTAGCCTCATTAGAAAAATCTAAATCTTGTGCAGAAACAGTTAAACTATCTTCTGCCAAGTTCAACACAACTTGATTCGTAGTTTTGTTTGAGTAAATCACAATTCTCTTCAAAGAGTTTTGAAGGTCTGTACGGCTCAATGTCAATATTTTATCATTGTTGACAGGTATTACCGCATTATAATCAGGAAATTTTGCATCAATCAATCGACTGATAACCAAAGTGTCTCCTGCTTTGAAAAATATATTCTTGCTGTTAAATGATATTTCCGCTTTTTCAATATCTGAAGAAGAAACTGCATTCTTAAATACTGTCAATCCTTTCTTAGGAATAACAACAGATTCTGTCAACTCGCTACTCAATCCACCTATGGTATATTTCACCAATTTGTGTGCATCAGTAGAAACAAAAATAACCTTGTTAAAATCCAACTGCATCAAAACACCGGTCATTGCCAATCTCAACTCATCAGTACTCGTTGCAAAGATTGTGTTGTTAATCGCTTTAACTAATGAATCACACTCCAATTCAATCTGATTGGTATTGTCTTCTGAGGGTGTCTCTGGAAAATCATCAGCATTATCTCCTGACAACTTGTACTCGCCGTAAGCTGATTTCAACTTAACAACGTTGTTGTCTTTTTCAACCTTAAACTTGATTGGATGATCTGGCAAAGCCTTCAAGGTATCCAATAATATTTTGGCAGGAACAGCTATACGACCATCTTCACTTCCCATAACAGTAAGTGTAGAAATGATAGTTACTTCCAAATTGGTTGCTGATATAGTAAGGCTTTCACCTGCTAATTCAAATAAATAATCTTCTAAAATGGGTATTACAGGGTTAGAACTGATCGCACCTGATGCCATTTGTAGCTTTCTTAATAACTCGCTTGACGAAACCTCAAAAATCATCTATTATAACGTTTAGGATTGAAAATAGAAAATAATGCTAAAATACAAAGTTAATCTAATTAAAGTTGCAGTCAACAAAGATTGGTTATAGAGAAAAAACCGTACCAATATTACAAAAAGCTACACATTAAACTGTCTTTTTTCTCAACAGCTCTGACAGAGCTCCGCTCTGTCAGAGCTCTGCAAGGTCAAAATAGCCCAACTTTCCTAAAAAACCAGCATTTTTTCACCTAACAATGCATTTTGTTTATTATAATAGGCACTTTTGCACTTTCAAAAAATATAAATGATAGATCGAGTAAATGGACCAATAATTAACAAAGATTTTGACCTTACCGTCAAAAACCTTGAGTCTAGTACTTTGTCCAATGGTATAAAAGTTTATGAGCTTAATAATGGCACACAAGACATTGTTAAAATTGACATCATTTTTAAATCCGGGCGTGTCAATGAAACCAAGATTGCCGCATCTAAAGCAGCAATTAGCCTTTTAAGGGAAGGGTCATCAAGCAAAAACTCTCAAGAACTTGCCAAATTGTACGATTTCTACGGTTGCTCTGTTAAGTTATCTGCTGGCATTGAGTATTCATCTATTACGCTTGTTTGTCTAACAAGATACTTTGATAAGATCTGGCCTGAGTGGCTTAACATGGTATTAGAGCCGGCCTATTCGGAAGACGAAATTGTAAAGTATAAAAATGTAACCAGTCAAAGGCTGAAGGATCAAATTTCTAAGAATGAGATCATTTCTTATAGAATGATTACAGAAAAAATGTTTGGTTCTGACCACCCTTATGGTTACAACACTGAACCAGAAAACATTCAAAGTATTACAAAAGAGGATATTTTAAACTTTTATAAAAACAATTGTCAGTTGGATAATTGCTTCATAACTTTAAGTGGCAATTACAATGACTCTATTAGAAAGACAATTTTAGATGACTTTTCTAAAATCAAGCATAAATCGACTCCTCAGCTAAATGTCTTTCCAACTCCTACATTTACAAATGAAACCTTAAAAATTGCAACAAAAAATGAGGCACAAGCCAGTATTAAGCTCGGTTGCCTTTGGGTTGAAAGACAGCATAAAGATTTCAATAAACTAAAGTTTTTAAATACTGTACTTGGTGGCTACTTTGGTTCAAGGTTAATGAAGAATATCAGAGAAGAAAAAGGGTATACTTATGGCATTTACTCTTCATTTGACGGCTGGGATAAAGGAGGTTCGTTTTATGTAAGCACAGATGTAAGCAACGAGTTTATAGATCCTACATTAGAAGAAATTTATAAAGAAATTGAAATTTTAAAAAACAAGCCTGTTGACATATCAGAAATCGACATGGTCAAAAACTATATTCTTGGTCAGTCTTTACATCTCATCGATGGTCCTTTTGCAACAGCACAGTTGATAAAGTCTCTTTATGGAACCAACCAATCAATAGAAGGGTTTTATAAAAACATTCGTGAAGTCAAAGAAATTACACAGAATGATATTTTAGAAATGGCCAATAAATATTTACAAAAAGAAAGCTTTTTGACAGTTTTGGTAGGAAATATGTAACTCTTTACTTTTCCATGTAAGTTTCTCGGTTTTTAAGTTTTATTTTTATGAAAAATCGTTTTAAAGCTATAAAAAGAATTAATTATCAATATAATATTTCCATTGTCGCTTTTAGGTACAGTATTTGATTTAATAACAAAGAATTATACTATTAATTATATAAATGGGGTTATTTAGTTTTTTTAGGCAAGAGTTGGCTGTTGATCTAGGAACAGCAAACACATTGATCATTGAAAATGGCAAGGTCGTTATCAATGAACCTTCTATTGTTGCTATGAATAGAATGACAGGAGAGGTCTTGGCTGTAGGCATGAAGGCCATGCAAATGCATGAAAAAACACATAGCAACTTGGTTACAATTAGACCATTGAAAGATGGTGTTATTGCGGACTTCCAAGCTGCTGAAGCTTTAATTCATGGTTTGATCAACCTTATTGGAGAACGTAAAAAATTCTTCTCCCATTTAAAAATGGTTATTTGTATTCCTTCTGGTATTACCGAAGTTGAGAAAAGAGCCGTTTTTGATTCCGCAGATCACGTAGATTCAAAAGAAACATATTTGATTCATGAACCAATGGCTGCTGCGCTTGGAATTGGTCTAGACGTTCAAGCACCACAAGGTAACATGATTATTGACATAGGTGGAGGAACAACTGAAATTGCTGTAATAGCTCTTTCCGGTATCGTAACTGACCAATCAATAAGAACGGCAGGGGATGAGTTTACAAATGACATCATCGACTTTATGAAGCGCAAGCACAATTTGTTAATTGGTGAAAGAACAGCTGAAAACTTAAAAATAAAAGTAGGTTCCGCTTTAGAAAACCTATATGACCCACCTGAGCCTGTTGGGGTAAATGGTCGGGATTTGTTAACAGGAATTCCAAAGCAAGTTATGACTGATTATCATGAAGTAGCTGAAGCTCTAGATAAATCAGTTGCCAAAATTGAAGAAGCTGTTCTCAAGGCGTTAGAAGACACGCCACCTGAATTGGCCGCAGATATTTATAGAAATGGCATCTACCTAACAGGTGGTGGTGCTTTACTAAGAGGTCTTGATGAAAGATTGGCTAAGAAAACAAAGCTTACTGTTCATATAGCAGAAGATCCACTAAAAGCTGTAGTAATTGGTACCGGCCTAGCTTTGAAAAACACTGATATATATACTTTCTTAATGGATAGACAGAGTCTATAATTATAAAAAGTCAAGTGCTATATGCGTAACCTTATAAATCTCATATTAAGATACAGCGCACTTATTCTTTTTTTATTATTGGAATTGGCTTCTTTTATTCTTATTGTTAATTATAATAAGAGTCAGAAAGAAATCTGGGCTCATTCATCCAACCTGCTCACTGGCAATATCTTCGAAAAAGTTGAAGGTGTGCAAGGGTTTTTCGACCTACAAGAGGTAAACGATAGCCTAATTGCTGAAAATGGTAAACTATTAGAAACTATAATTAATTATCGTATCAACTCTAAAAACAATTCTTTTCAACGGTTTGAAGAAAAAAACACTGTCTATAATTACAATTTGATTCCTGCTAGAATTTGCAACAAAACTCTCAACTTGAGAAACAACTATTTGACCTTGTGCAAAGGTAGTCTTGATAGTCTAGAAGTTGGGATGGGTGTCATCTCTAACAATGGAGTTGTTGGTATTATAAAAGCGGTATCCAGAGATTTTGCTACAGTACTAATGGTTATCAATAGTGAAAGCAGAATCAGCGCTAAAGTAACAAGTAAAAACTATAGTGGCAATCTTGTTTGGGATGATAGCGATATGCGAATTTTAAGTTTGTTAGAGGTTCCAAAACATGCAGAAATAAGTGTTGGTGACTCAATTGGTACGAGTGGGTATTCTATCATCTTTCCACCCGACATTCACATTGGTAGAATAAAAGATTACACTTTGGCCGGAGGAAGTAATAATTTTAATATTAAAGTAGAAATGGAACAAGACATCAGCACTCTTGAATATGTCTATGTTATCAAATATTTAAAAAGTTCAGAAAAGGATACCTTACTACAATTAGAAAATGGATAAGATTTGGCAACGAAATATCATTCGAGCCTTCTTTATATTGCTCGTTCAGTTGGTCTTACTTAAAAGGATTGACATCACTTTTGGGGACTTCAATTATATTCACTTTACAATTTATCCATTGATCATTGTTTTGTTGCCATATAAAACCAACAAGACATTGCTTGTCTTAATTGGTTTTTTAATTGGTCTGTTTGTGGATCTCTTTTATGACTCTTTGGGCGTGCATGCTTTTACAACAACCTTTATAGCTTACATTAGAGTTTATGTTCTCAATTTATTATCGCCAACTGAAGGTTATGGTAAAAACAGTTTAACTTCATATGCATACGGCATTCCGTGGTTTTTAACCTATTTAAGTATTATTTTATTGATGCATCTTCTTGTTCTGTATAGTATAGAAGCGTTTTCTTTCGTTTATTTAAAAGAAATTATCCTCAGAACAATATTTAGTTTTATAGCATCATTATTTTTACTAACAATTGTACAATTACTTTTTAATCCGAAGTATTAACCTTAAGTTCTATTAAACTTTTAAATGATAAGTTTTAACAACAAGCAATTGCCCATCATATTAAGTTTCCTTTTAGGGTCGCTTGTTTTGGTTTACAAACTGGTGGAATTACAACTGATTGATGACACTTATAAAAAATTAGCAGAAAAAACCATTTTAGACAAACAAACTGTCTACCCTTCTCGTGGATTGGTTTACGATCGTGATGGAGAGGTATTAACCTACAACAAACCAATTTACGACTTAGAAGCCATATACCGGAATGTAAATCCAGAAATGGATACAACTTTATTCTGTGAGCTTTTAGAAATAGACAAAGCCACGTTTAAAAAGAAATTAAACAAAAACTGGAAAGATAAAAGATATCATAAGTCCCTTCCTTATACCTTTTTGTCAAGAATCAATCCCGAAGTATATTCAAAATTTCAAGAACATCTGTTTAGGTTTCCTGGTTTTTATCCCCTAATCAGAAACATAAGGGCATATCCTCATACTACCAGCCCACATATTTTAGGCTATCTCAGAGAAGTGGATAGAATGCTTGTTGAAGATCCAGACAATGGTTATGAAACGGGTGATTATTATGGCGTAAGTGGTCTAGAAAAATACTACGAGCAATATTTGAAAGGCAAGAAAGGCACAAAGTTTTTGTTAAGAGATAATGTAGGAAGAGAAGTTTCTGCTTTCAATGAAGGCCGTTTAGATTCTATGGCCGTTGAAGGTCTAGACTTAATAGCTACAGTAGACTTAGATCTGCAAAAGTATTGCGAAAGTTTGATGCAAAACAAAAGAGGAAGCATCGTTGCTCTGGAGCCTTCTACGGGTGAAATATTAACTATGATTTCTTCTCCTTCATATGATCCAAACTCACTAAACTTAGATGAGGACAGAGGCAAGGCATTTGCAGGTTTATTGGCCGATAAGGAACAAAAGCCATTGTTTGACAGGTCACTAATGGCACGGTACCCACCTGGTTCAATTTTCAAACCCATCTTATCTTTAATTGCATTTCAGGAAGGTGTTTTCAAACCGAATCAAACGGTAACTTGTAATGGTTATTATCAATACAAAACATTTAAATACGGCTGTCACAATCATGCCACGCCACATAATGTAAGTAGTGCTTTGATGCACTCTTGTAACAGCTACTTTTTCTCAATGGTAAGGACCATGATAGAAAAAGAAGGTTTTAACAATCCAGAGCCAGGACTGAATATACTGGCAAACCATCTTTCCGATTTTGGTCTAGGTAAAAAACTAGGTGTTGACCTTGCTGTAGAATCTACCGGTTTTGTTCCTAACTCAGATTATTATAAATATCTATACCGCGCAGAAAGAGGTAAGTGGTATTCTACATATATAATGTCGATTGGAATTGGACAAGGGGAACTAGAACTGACAACCTTACAAATGGCAAACCTGGCTGCTATTATTGCAAATCGTGGTTACTACTACACACCACACCTTATCAAAGGGTTCAGTGATAAGACCATGCAAATAGAAAAAAAATACAGGACGCAAAATAAAGTGAGAATAGATGCTGAACATTTTGAACCTGTGATTGATGGCATGCACAAAACAATTACAAGAGGAACGGGTTACAAGGCATTTGTCCGTGGTATAGATATTTGTGGCAAAACAGGAACCTCTGAAAACTCACAAAGCAACGGTAAGGATCACTCTGTATTTTTCGCCTTCGCTCCCAAAGATGACCCGAAAATTGCACTGGCGGTATATGTTGAAAATGCAGGTTTTGGTGGAGACATCGCTGCTCCTATAGCAAGCCTATTGATAGAAAAATATTTAAATGGTGAAGTGGCACGCTCTGCTTTAGAAAAACGGATCACCAACATCAATTTAATAAAGAACCCATAACATGATTATATCCACAATCGTAGCTGTAGGAAAAAACAATGCCATTGGTGTTGACAATGATTTGCCTTGGCATATACCAGCTGACCTAAAATTTTTCAAAGAAACTACATTGGGTTTTAATGTTTTGATGGGTCGCAAAAGTTTTGACTCTGTTGGTCGCCCCCTACCAGGAAGAACCAATATTGTTGTCACAAGAAACAAGGACTTTTACCACTCTGGGGTTGTTACCGTCAACTCCATTGAAGAAGGTATCTTATATGCACAAAACAACAATCAAGAAGAACTTTTTATTATTGGAGGTAGCAATATATATGAACAAACCCAACATATTTGGAACAAACTATATCTTACTAAAATTGATACCTCTGTAGAAAATGCAACAGCCTTTTTTCCTAAAATAGATTTTTCAAATTGGAAACATGAATGGGAAAGAAAACACATAGCGAATGAAAAAAACAAGTTTGATTTTTCGTTTAATTTATATACCCGAGGATTGGAGTAGAGTATTTACTTGAAATAATGTTGTAGCTCCATTTCATATTTCTAAATTGTTAAGATGTATTTCATCACAACCTTTTATCAGCTACTTCTTCTTATTTAACTTTTACACAGTGTTAATGTTTTATTTCAGCTAATTTACCTCGCTAAAACCATTCTGGTCTACGGTTAACCTCATGAAGTAGTTTAATTATTATTAAGGACTTATTTTATTGTTTTTTTAGTAAGTATAAATTGCTTTTCCACTTCATGCCAACACCTAGGTCCTTTTCAATTTTAACAACCTTTAATCCATTTTCAGCAAAGAAGTCCCGCATCTTCTCTTCTTTTATCCAATGCATTTCAATTACCTCTCGTTTTCTATAATAAATCATTCTAATCAAATTGACTCCTCTTGATCCAATTGCTTTCAATAACCAATGTAAAAATAATGGTGGTTGAGTAGGTAGGTTGAAAAATATATAACCATCATCGTTTATTACTCTTTTAAATTCTTTAATATAATTAAGAGTATAGATTGGACTAATGTGTTGTAAGGTTATAAACGATAGCACAAAATCAAATTGATTAGAAGGTAGTTGAGATAAATCACCTGTATTGTTCACTAAGTATTTGCATGATTCTTTAAACTGATTTAATTGATTTGCTTTTTCAATCATCGAGGACGATATATCTACCCCTATTACAGAATCAAACCTTTTTGCAAGTGCTTGTGTTAGTCGTCCTGGTCCACAACCAAAATCCAATGCAGAATTAAAATTTATTTTTCCATCTAGCTTTAATTCTGAAAATAGCCGATTAATCCAATTTTGCCCTGATCCAAAAAATTCTTTTGTGACCCACTTGTTATTAATTTTTGTAGGGCTTGTCATCACAGCCCAAAAAGCATCCTTCTCTCCAAGCCCCTCCCAATTACTTTTTAATTTGTCTAATTTCATTTATTAACCTTCTTACCTCAAGCACAAATTAGATAATACTTTCTAATTGGCGTAGTAATTTTGACAATTGAATAATATAGCCCGGGGAACTATTCTGTTTATGTTGGTTTGCGACCTGAATGTCGCTCGTTCAAATAATACCTTGTACTATATAGTCTTCTACCTTATCAATTGAATTGTAGTTGGTTCTACTTTATCGATAATTTGTTCCACGGCGTTCGGTCCTGAGCTTCTACCAGTAAATATTTAAACAATTTTAAGATTTGTATTTGTAACATGATTATAGGCTTTACAACATTAATAATTTTTATAGTTTACTAACCTCCTCTCCATTTACAACCCTAGCAAAACGACCTACCTCCGATCCGTGAGTAGGCTCGCTGGTTTTATATGGCCAACCTCCAAATTGCGTTTCTCTATATACTTTTACTGCCTCTTGAATTTCTTCTTGTGAGTTTGCTACAAATGGACCATGTTGAACCAAAGGCTCATTTATTGGCTTTCCTTGTAAAAAGAACAAACAAGATACTTCTGTTGAGTTTTTAATAACGACATCTTCTTTTGAATTTAAATGAATTAAACGCTTCCTGCTTATTTCAGTTTCACCAATATTTATACTTTTGCCCTCATAAAAATAGAGCGTCCTTGTTACCTCTTCATTTATGCCTGAAATAGTAAATTTAGCATTAGGCTGTAATTTCATTGTCCATATTTGAACATGGTTTTCTTGGTCAGATGCCCAAGAGTCAGGGTTGGGGGAAAGTGCACTTTGACCCTTTAAATGTCCTGCTATTAGATTTACTTCCGCTAGGTTTCCTCTATCATCTTTAAATGCAACTTTAGGAATATCTTCATTCCATAGCATGTTGTAATATGGGTCTACTTTTTTACTTTTTTTGGGAAGATTTAACCAAAGTTGAAAAATTTCAAATGGGTTTTTATCTTTCTTAAGTAAAGGAAACATCTCGGCATGTAACACTCCCTTTCCAGATGTAAGCCATTGCACATCTCCGTTTCCAAATCGCCCTTTTCCTCCAAGTGAATCAGAGTGATCAACCATCCCTTTGGTAACGATACTTACTGTCTCAAATCCACAATGAGGATGAGCAGGAAATCCAGGAGTCTTTGCTCCGTGATACATATTCCAGCCATCTTTAGATGCAAAATCCTGTCCTCGTACACGACCCTCTAAAGAAACATTTGGTTCCATATTTTCATTTCCCCCAGGGAAGTTGTCATTATGATAAGAGCAAAAAATAAATGGATCTTGTGTTTCCCAAGGCAGAGATAACGTTTTAATATTTTTTATTGGAGAATTTTTCATCATTGTTTGTTTTCATAATAAATCAATGCACCCGATGGGCATTTATTTATTTGATTTTTCAATTCCTGCGTACTTGCATTTTCAATACTTATCCAAGGTTTTTCATCTGGCTTATAAACATTAGGTAGTGTTTTTACACATACTGCAGAATGTTGACAAAGTTTTGGTTGCCATACAATAGTTATGTCTTTGTTCGAATATTCAATTTTATCTGCCATATTTAATTTTTATTTTTTCAAATCTACAAAATTACTTACATTTGAACAAGTACTAACAAAAAGGTAAGTATGAAACATGTAATGGTTCCTATAATTTGCCCATTGAGAAAAGCCTTAAAAGCCTTTGGTGGAAAATGGAATTTGATAATAATTAAGTCCTTAGGAAATGAAGAATTAAGGTTTAGTGAAGTAAGATCTAAAATCCCTGACATTTCTGAAAAAGTATTAATCGATAAACTGAAAGTTCTAACTGAACAAAAATTAGTAATCAGAAAAGACTTTAATGAAATTCCCCCAAAGGTGAGTTATAGGTTGTCAAAACTGGGGGTTCAAGCATTGGTTATTGTAGAAGAAATTGAGGATTTTGGTAAATCAATGATTGACTAATTATTGAATATGATTTTTTTGTTCAACAGCACAACCCTTTACTTTCCATTTAATACTTCCCAAATATATTTTATAATCACCAAGCGCATTCATTGGTCAGCCAATTAAATCATCGTTTGTATTGTTAACTTCATGATATGAAGCATTATCCCAAAGCATAGATCTGATCCATGATTTAATTTTTATAACGACACTGCTCAGAATATTAAAATTAGTTTTACAGGCTTCGTTAAAATTCTTTCTCTCCAAGTAGTTTCTAAATTCAATATCGATTTAATTATTCAGTGTTCCATCTTTTTTTAATGCTGTGGCATTGATATATCCTTTAATTAGAATATTGTTTATTCTTTTAAACCACAGCCTCCTTCTCTGATTCTTTCAAGTAAAGAATCTCATTACAATTGGTTTTTAGGAAAATTCTTTTAGCAACACTTTGAAGATCTTCCGGCGTTATATCTAAATAATCTTCTTCTTGATTATTTATCATATCCGCGTCTTTCAGCATTTCATAATAAGCCAAATTGATGGCTTTATTAATTATACTGACTTCAGAAAAAACGATAGAGCTGATCAATCCGTTTTTAACTTTTTGCAGTTCCTCAGCATCAACAAGTGTGTCCATCAAGTGATCGATTTCTTTCCAGATCAAAGCCTTTGCTTTTTCTATGTCTGCGCCATCTAATAGTTTTGCTTCGATAATAAACAACCCAGGGTCCATGGTTCCAGAAATATAAGCATCTACGTTTGAAAACATCTCTGAATTTTTTATCAAATTCTGGTAAAACCTTGATGATCTTCCACCACACAAAACCTCAGACAACACATCACAAAGTGCAAAGTCTTTATGCAATCTATCACCCATTGGGAAACCAAGGTAGATGGCATTTGAAGGCACTGGTCTGTATACCGTCTTTTGCCTGTATTCGTTTTGTTGAGGTTCTTGTACAATACCTATATTTAGTTTTGGGTTACCTGGAATTTCTGCAAACCATTTTTCAATTTGAGTTTTTGTATTCTCAAGATCTAACTTTCCTGCAACAACCAATATTGCATTTGACGGATTATAATGATTCTCAAAAAACAACTTTACATCTTCAAGATTTGCATCTTCAATATGTTGTGGAGTCAAACCAATCGTGGGCCACCTGTAAGGATGTTTTTTATACACCAATGCCGACAGTTCATGCCAAAGGTCACCATAGGGTTTATTTATACTTGTTTCCTTAAACTCTTCAACAACAACCTTTTTTTGAACGTCCAAGCTTTCTTGGCTAAATATCAAACTTTTCATTCTGTCCGACTCCAACCATAAAGCAGTTTCCAGGTTTTCAGAAGGCATCACGTTATAAAAATTTGTCAAATCACTATTTGTAAAAGCATTGTTGTCCCCGCCAGCGACTTGAATTGGCGTATCAAAGTCAAGTACATTTAAGGACCCCCCAAACATAAGGTGTTCAAACAAATGTGCGAATCCTGTTTTGTCAGGTGCCTCATTTTTTGAACCCACTTTATACAAAACATTTACAGCCACCAAGGGAGTACTTTGATCGTTGTGAAGGATTACTGTCAACCCGTTTTCAAGAACATACTTTTCAAATGCTATCATATTCTTTTTATCTATTATAACAAATTAACAATATTGCCACTTTTCTAGTTTCGTCGTATTAAAGATATTCTGTTTCAAGAACATATAAAACTCGCCGCCATCAATTAATTCAGCGCCCAAAGTTGACAGGTGTTTAGTTTCTTGCTGGCAATCAATTAATTCAAACCCATGTGCTTTTAACCATTGCACCAACTTGATAAATCCGAATTTTGAGGCATTGCTTTCAAACGAAAACATTGATTCTCCATAAAATACTTTTCCAAGCGCAAGACCATACATGCCACCAACCAGTTCGTCTCCATTCCACACTTCTACCGAATGTGCATATCCTTTTTCGTGTAAATCGTTATAGATATACTCCATGTCATCAGAAATCCAAGTCCCACCTTGACCTTTTCTTCTGATACCTTTACAAGACTGCATAACTTCAGGAAAGTGAGTGTCGAAAGTTACTTCGAATTTATTTTGATTCAAATAAGACCTCATGCTTTTATGAATCTTCAAATTGTCTGGGAATAAAACAAAGCGGGGATTTGTAAACCACCATAAAACGGGTTCACCTTCATGGTACCACGGAAAAATTCCGAACTGATAAGCCAATAAAACTTTAGAAACTGATAGCACTTCTCCAACTGCTAAAAATCCATCTTGATCAGAAAGTAGAGGGTGTGGAAACACATCCACATCATTTGGCAGAGAGAAGGCCAATTACCTGCGTACAGCCAACTCAATAACGGCAGAAAGACCTCTTTCAACCAAAGCTTCTTTCATTGGCTTTAGTTTTTCCATATCCCCGGTCTTAACAATGGCTCTTCCTTTGTAATGTACGATAAGAGACAATTGCTCTGATTGCTCAAAAGTATGATTACATACCTCCATAAAGCATTGAATCACCCAGTCAAAAGTGTTGAAGTCATCATTAAAAACCAAAAGCTGTGACAATTGTAATTCAGTTGCTTTCTTTTCTTCTTCTACAAGTACCTCTGTAATTGCATCACTTAAAACGTTATCTAACTCGTTAGCCATTTTTGAAAATTTAAAGGTGTTAGTTTAAATTAGAAAGTGCTTTTTCAAGGCTTTCAAAATTGGGTAAGTCTCCTGCATTCTCCAAAACTTCTGAATATTGCAGCATACCATTCTTATCAAGTAAAAACACCGCTCTTTTCGAAACGCCTTTCAAACCCAAAACAAACTCTTTGTAAAATGCACCATAAGCTTGGCTCACTTCTTTATTGAAGTCAGAAAGCAATGGAAAATTTAATGCATTTTCCTCTTTGTATTTCTTAAGTGTGAATGGAGAATCAACCGAGATGGCTAAAATGTTGGAATTTAGATCATTGATTTTTGAAATACTATCTCTCATATGGCATAGCTCCTCGGTACATGTACCAGTAAATGCCAATGGGAAAAATAATAAAACTACGTTCTGTCCTCTTTGATCTGCTAAAGTAACATCCTCTAAATCAGAGTTCTTTAACGTAAAGTCGGGAACAGTTGTTCCAATATTAAGTGTCATATAAGGTGTTAACAATAATAATGTCCAAAAATATGATAATCTTTGAATAAATGTTTATGAAATTTTCATTTTACCAGATTTAATTTAATAATGACCAATATTTGGCATTTTAAACACATCCATGAGTCCTAAACGCATTGCATATTTTCAATTACACTTTGCTGTGCTTCTCTATGGGTTAACTGCGATTTTAGGTGACTTGATAAGTGTTTCTGCCATTAACCTTGTTTGGTGGCGTGTTTTAATAACAAGTTTTTCACTATTGTTCTTTATACAATTTGGCAAGCAACTCTTTAAAATGCCCCGTAAATTGATACTGATTTACGCCGCAATTGGCATTTTGGTTGCCCTCCATTGGATCACCTTCTATGGTGCGATTAAACTTGCAAATGCTTCTATCGTATTGGCCGCTATGGCAACAACCTCATTTTTTACATCTATAGTCGAACCTCTAATCACCAAAAAGAAGTTTCAATGGCTGGAATTTATTTTGGGATTTTTAGTTATTCCACCGATGGTTTTGATTGCTCAAAATATTGACTTAAGTATGCACAAAGGTTTGATTGTAGCATTAATATCCGCTTTTTTAGCTACTGTCTTTTCGTCATTAAATAAAAAATGGGTAGACGATGCATCTCCTTACCAAATAAGTTTTATTGAAATGTTTAGTGCTTTTCTTTTCATTTCAATTTTATTGCCTTTTGTTTTAAAAAACACAAGTGACTTAATGCCTGCGAGAGGAGATTGGATCTATATTATTATTTTATCACTTTTGTGTACTACGCTTGCCTATGTTCTCAGTATGAAAGCCTTAAAACATGTTTCAGCTTTTGATGCTACCCTTGTTATTAACATGGAACCCGTTTATGGCATTCTTTTAGCCATCATTATTTTAAATGAGCACCAAGAAATGTCAACTTTATTCTACCTAGGTGTAATGTTAATTCTCTTAGTAGTATTTAGCCACCCATTTCTAAAAAAGTTTATAAATGCCAGATAGTAAATATCCATACATCACTTCTCCTGAAATCAGAGCTTACTGTGAGTTGCATTCAAAAAAAGCAAATCAACAGCTCAACAACCTGGAAGAAAAATCAGCAATAACCGAGCAAACCAAAATGTTATCTGGGTCTTTTCTAGGGCGTCTTTTAAGCATGGTTAGCAAAATGGTATCTCCTAAAACTATTTTAGAAATTGGCACATTTACAGGTTATGGCACTTTGTGTTTGGCAGAAGGTTTACAACCAGGAGGCACACTCATCACCTTAGAAAAAAATGAAAACTTAAAAGAGTTTTACAACGAACAACTATCTTCTATTGGAAGTGACAAAACGATCATTCAAAAACTTGGTGACGCCGCTGAAATAATTCCATCCTTGAATTATACTTTTGATTTGGTATTTATGGATGCTGCTAAAAGACAGTATAGAAACTATTACGACTTGCTGTTTGACAAATTACGTCCAGGAGGAATTATTATGGCTGATAATGTTTTGTGGAAAGGCAAAGTGGTAACCGATGATGTTGACAAACTAGGAAAAGGTCTTATGCTTTTCAATGAGTATATTGTAAATGACGATAGAGTAGATAATATACTGTTGCCAATCGATGACGGCGTGAATCTAATCAGAAAAAAGTTAGCCTAAAGTAACGCGAGGTTGCAAACCGCGCTTTGGGTCCGCCGAATTTTTAAACGTCAGGAGGAAAACTCCTTGCGAAAGGTCTTTGACCGATCGCCTGACGTAGAAACTTAAGCGAACTCTAAGCCTTTATACATTTCTTCTCTCAAGCCTTTGATTCTTTCATCAGCCAAATACTCGTCTAGCGTTTTAAGCTGGTCAATCATTCCATTGGGAGTGATTTCGATAACTCTGTTAGCCACTGTTTGAATAAATTGATGATCATGCGATGTAAAGACAACAGTGCCATCATAATTAATCAATGCATTGTTTAACGCTGTAATACTTTCAAGGTCTAAGTGATTCGTCGGCTCATCTAACATCAATAGATTTCCCTGTGTTAACATCATTCTTGATATCATACAACGCATTTTTTCACCTCCTGACAATACGTTAGACAACTTGTAAACCTCTTCTCCGGAAAATAACATTTTTCCTAAAAAGCCTCTGATATACTGCTCTTCTTTTTCTTCCGAATACTGTCTTAACCAATCCATTAAACTCATTGGGTCGTCCTCAAAAAAGCTTTCATTTTCACCTGGCAAGTACGACGTTGTTATCGTTTGACCAAATTCAAATTCACCAGTTGTGGCTTTAAGTTCGTTGTTAAGGATTTGATATAGAGCTGATGACGCCAAACCATTTTTGGTAAGAATTACAATCTTATCGCCTTTGTTTATAGAAAAATTTAAATCCTTAAACAAGGGAGCACCATCAAGTTCGTAACTCAAGTTTTTCACAGATAAAATCTGATCACCAGCTTGTCTCGATTGAGCGTAAATAATTCCTGGGTATTTTCTTGAAGAAGGTTTTATGTCTTCCAAAGAAAGCTTATCTAACATCTTACGTCTTGATGTCGCTTGCTTTGATTTAGAAGCATTTGCACTAAATCTATCGATAAAGGCTTGCATCTCCTGACGCTTCTCCTCTGTTTTTTTATTTTGTGTTAACTTTTGTTTCAAAGCCAATTGAGATGACTCATACCAGAAGCTATAGTTTCCACTATACATATTGATTTTAGCAAAATCGATATCTACAATATGTGTACAAACTGTATCTAAAAAGTGTCTGTCGTGAGATACGACAATCACCGTGTTTTTAAAATCCAAAAGGAAATCCTCCAACCACGTAACTGTTTCAATATCCAAATCATTGGTAGGCTCATCAAGAATTAAAAGATCTGGATCTCCAAATAAAGCTTGTGCCAATAACACTCTTACTTTTTGATTACCATTCAGGTCTTTAAGCAACCTGTTGTGGTCTTTTTCTTTGATCCCAATACCACTTAACAATGCCGCAGCCGATGGTTCTGCATTCCAGCCATCCATCTCGGCAAACTCTTCTTCCAGTTCTGACGCTTTAATACCATCCTCATCAGAAAAGTCTGGTTTGGCATAAATAGCATCCTTGGCAAGCATGATAGACCATAATTTATCGTGACCCATCAATACTGTATCCAAAACACGTACCTCATCATATTCAAAATGATTCTGCTTTAGAACAGCCATTCTTTTTCCCGGCTCTAAACTGATGTGGCCTTTGTTGGCATCTTTATCTCCAGATATGATTCTTAAGAAAGTTGATTTTCCTGCCCCATTGGCACCAATAACACCATAGCAATTGCCATGTGTAAATACAACATTGGCATCATCAAATAATATCCTCTTGCCGAACTGTAATGTAAGATCTTGTACTGTTAACACTTTTCAAAATTTCGTGCAAATGTAAGAGAGTTTTGGCGATCATGCTTAATAAACACCGAAGTTTTAAGTTTAATCTACGGAATGACTTTATGAAATGTTGATGTGAATTAAAATTTAAGGCTTTGTGTGTATTTTTAATTAATAGTCAATAAAAAATAATGAATGGTTAAATGTATCTTTCCGTGTACTGAATTGCTCTTTATTACCAATGAAATTCAACATTTCATAAGTCGATAAAACAACGCCGCATTTCAAGTAAAAAACCTAAAACAAATACTTAAAAAGAAGTCCTTTCCATTCCATTGTATTTGGTGCTGGAAAATATAAGTCGTGCATATGGGCACTTATAAAAAGAAATTTAGAAATTAAAAATAATTTTAAATTTTGTTGTCAGACATAACAGGTCTTGCCAAGCATGGAGCCTTTCTATAGCTGTCGTGTCTGATCAAGAAGTTTTTTACTTTTCAACAATAGGAAGTAACCTTGAGTCTTCAAGGGCTGCCGTTCTATGACCCTTAACTTTTAAATATGCATCATTAGATGCAAATTCTAAAAAACGCTCTTTGCTCTTATGTTTAACCAATATCATCTCATCCCATTTCTCATCTTGCGGACCAATTAAAAAAGAATCACATTTTCCCATAAACAAGACTTCACTTTCTGCCGCGTCCAAATGAGGCACAACTTCTTTCATATATATTCTATAAGCATCTTTGCCTGAGATCTCGTTTTCAGGTTCTAACGACTTATCCTGAGAATAGTCTGCCCATTTGTTATATTTCAATAGGTTTAACATAACAACCTCTCCTTGGGTATTACTTGTAAAAAACGCCCTTCCTGCTTCCTCAGTAACGTCAATATGTTTTGTCATAGAAAAATATACGTTTTAGTGTTAAGTCAAAACTTAAAGCCTTGCAGAAAACTGTCGATCTTTCTTACAATGCCATCAAACTTACAGATTACAAAGCAAATTTAAACATGCATTTTACTATTTCAGCTTAAACTTCATTCTTAAACTTAAACATATTTGTCATACCTTGCCGTAAATTTCGACAAATTGCGTCGACTTTATCATCAAAAAGAAACCTAATTGTTCGACAGGGCTATTTTACATATGGATTTGGACTCATTCTTCGTTTCCGTTGAATGCCTTAAAAACAGTGACTTTAAGTCCAAACCACTTATAATTGGAGGTACCTCTAACCGTGGAGTGGTCTCTTCTTGCAGTTATGAAGCCCGGCGCTTTGGAGTGCATTCTGCCATGCCCATCAAAATGGCTTTGCGTCTGTGCCCCCAGGCTATTGTCTTACGCGGAGATATGGACAGTTATTCAAAATATTCCAAATTGGTAACTGAAGTTATAGCTGATACAGCACCGATATATGAAAAAGCCTCAATTGATGAGTTTTATCTGGACTTGTCTGGAATGGATAAGCACTTTGGTTGTTTTAAATGGTCCAAAGAATTAAAACATACAATTATCCATGAGACTGGACTTCCGATTTCATTTGGGCTGTCTGTCAATAAGCTTGTTTCTAAGATTGGAACCGGAGAAGGCAAGCCAGATGGTATGAAAGAAATTAAAAATGGTACAGAAAAGGAATTTCTATCACCTCTGTCTGTTCGGAAAATACCAGGCATTGGCAAAGAAACCTATAAGAAATTAAGCTTTATGGGTGTGCGGCAAATCAAGACTCTAAGTGAGGTTCCACCCAGACTGCTAGAACGAGAATTTGGAAAAACAGGACGTCGACTTTGGGAAAAGGCAAACGCAATTGACAACACTCCTATCGTTCCTTACAGCGAGCAAAAATCAATGTCTAAAGAACGAACATTTACTGAAGACACATTGGACCTTAAGTATATTCGAAACTTGCTACTTAAGATGGTCGATCAGTTGACTTTTGATTTGAGGTCGTCACAAAAGTTGGCCTCATGTATAACAATAAAAATCAGATACGCAGACTTCAACACATACACAAAGCAAAAGCACATAAGTTATACAGCCAATGAAACTGTTTTATCTCGCAAAGCTTGTGAGTTATTTGACATTCTAAATGAACGCAGACAGCTTATAAGGTTAATTGGTGTAAAGTTTAGTGGTTTGGTTCAGGGTAACTATCAAATCAGCATTTTCGATGATACCCCTACTGCCATACAGTTAATGCAACAAAAAGATTGGATCCGAAACAGATTCGGCAGTGATAAGATTATGTGGGCTGCTTATCTGGATAAGAAAAAGAAGGATAAGTAATAAAATGAGGTTCTACTTATAAAATACTTTTTTCAAAGAATAGGTCTTCATACTTATCAAATCTACCGTTCACTTTATACGTTGCGAAAACATCAAATTATCAATTTTTTAAAATTGCTTTTATTGCTAGTGAAGAGCTCTGACAGAGCTCCGCTCTGTTGACTTTAATCAATACAAAAGAATGCCCATTTTCACATAACAGCCTGAATTTAAATCATTTAAGGGAAATTATTAGAGCCGAGCTCTGTCAGAGCTTGTCTCTGACAGAGCTCGGCTCTAATAATAAAAAAGGGATCGTAAATTCAATTACGATCCCTTTCTAATCCTTTTATCATTAGACTAAAGTATAATTAACTTTTACTTCAGCATATTTCTAATTTTAATGTAGCCTTACTTTACCTCACCATCAACAACAATACGTTTGTCTCTATTAGCCAAGTCCCAAATCAAATGGAAAACATGTCTTCCGATTTTTTCCATTTTAGGAAACATAATCTTATCTACAGTATCTGTTGTTCTGTGATAATCTTTATGGACTCCACTGAAAAAGAAAATAGCAGGAATCCCTTTTTTTGCAAAATTATAATGATCTGACCTAAAGTAATATCTATTGGGGTCATTCTCATCATTGTACTTGTAATCCATAATTATTTGAGAATACTTGTTGTTGATATTCTCATTTATTTTATGCAGATCTGTGCTTAATCTATCAGAGCCAATTACGTAAATATAGTTTTCTACGTCTTTATACTTTTCATCTGCCCTGCCTACCATATCAATGTTGACATTAGCTACAGTATTCTCTAAAGGGTATACTGGATTCTCTGCATAGAACTCAGAACCTAAAAGTCCCTTTTCTTCTCCTGTCACCAATAAACAAAGAACACTTCGCCTTGGACCATTTCCATTCGCTTTTGCTTCTGCAAATGCTTCTGCTAGTTCAAGAACAGTACTCGTACCAGACCCGTTGTCATCAGCACCATTATATACGTCTGACCCTCTTTTCCCCAGATGGTCGTAATGCGCAGAAACAACAACGATGTCATCTTTCAAGTCTGTTCCTTCTATAAAGCCCATTACATTCTGACCATTTATAACATCAACATTTTTGGTCAAATTCAACTTAACTTCTGGCTTTAGTTTAATGTCACAAGCTTTTCCTTTCTTCGTGTTTTTCTTTCTCCACTTTTTGACCCTTTTAGCTTTCTTTCCAATAATATCTTTTGCCATAGTACTTGAAATATAAATATGGTTGGCATGCTTTTTATCTGCAGTTAAACCATCACCTAAACGCAAGGAAGGTGATACTAAAAATCTTCTATTTTGATTTAGAAACTGCTTCAATTCATTTTCAATAACCAAAACCATTTTCACACCATGATTTTGGGCCACTTCTAGTTTCCTCCAAATATTATCTGCCCAATCAGACTTTTCTTTAGTGCCTGTTAAATAAGAAATACTATCTTGATCTAAAGGTTCTCCCTTGTTTATCATGATTACCTTTCCCTTGAGTTTATTGCCTTTGTAGTCGCTATACTTAGGATCATCTATTCCAAAACCTAAAAACACGACTTCATCAAGGTCAACTGATACCATTTCATCATTCATCGTAGCAAAACCCATATAGTCCCAAAGATGCTTGTATTTGTTACCATTAATTACTATTTCGTTTTGCTTCCACCCTGTTTTATTAAAGCTAACTGATTGAAAGTATCCGTTTTCTAGTCCTACTGCCGGCAAGCCCAGGTTCTTAAATTGTTCCGCAATATAATTGGCTGCCATTTCATTTCCTGGTTCGCCCGTTTCTCTCCCCTCAAATGCATCTGAAGCCAAAACATGTAAGTGTTCGGATAGTTCTTCTGCCGTAACAGTATTTGCCCACTTAACAGATAAATTGTCTTTTTCCAGGTTACTTTTTCTAAGCGTATCAGGATAAGAAACTGAACTTATATATTGCGCATTGGCAACTATTGAAAACGACAAAAACAATAATAATAAATAACTCTTCATCTTAAATTTTTTATTGACAAGCGATCTTACCTACTCGTCGTCCATGACGTCCACCCTCAAACGGAGTGTTTAAAAATGCTTTTACCATACTACCTGCCATTCTAGTAGACACAAACCTAGCTGGAATACAAATAATATTGGCGTTGTTGTGTTGGCGTGCCAATTCTGCAATTTCAACCTTCCAACAAATAGCTGCTCTGATGTTTTGATGCTTGTTTGCTGTCATCGCAACACCATTGGCACTGCCACAAATTAAGATGCCTAAACCAACTTCATTATCTGCTGAAACAGCATTGGCAACAGGATGTGCAAAGTCAGGATAATCAACCGAGTCTGCTGTGTCTGTGCCAAAGTTTACAGATTCAATGCCCCATGATTTCATCTTTTTTATCAAGTAGGCTTTGTATTCATAGCCTGCATGATCACACCCAATCGCTACTTTCATTATTTCCTAAGTTTTGTAATGTCATATTCAGAAAATTCTGCTTCATACTTTTTCAACAATTCAGGATCGTTCAATGCTCTTGTGTTTTCCATTATTTCCGAAACCGCTCTTACTGCATATTGGAAATCACTTTTGAAGCTATCAAATTCTACCTCGTTTAATGAGTCATAAAATCTCAACTTCTGTCTCGTCTCTTCTGCTAATATTGCCAAGTGCTTTTTCGCTTCTTCTTTTTGTCCAGCCTTTATCAATACATCAATAAAAGGAACAACACTTTCGTCATAAGGGAAGTTGAAATGAGGAAATGCTTCAAAGTATTTCGAAGCTAAATCAGCAGCCTTGTCTTTATTGCCATTGGTAATAAATTCTTGGCTTGTTCTCATCAAAACAATCTTCATTGCTTGTATTTCAGCTGCATAACTACCATCAACAAAAACATCTTTTTTATCGAAATTACCCCATCGCCATTTGTTCATTATGTTATCATAAACCTTATCAGGTGCAACTCTTCCACTTCCGTAAATTGATAATGACCTCAGACTAGGTGTTTTGACCGGAATAACCCTTAGTCCCAATCCTTCCATTTGCATGTAATCGTTTATACCCAATAGCTTTTCGTTCTTACATGTTACGGCAAAGTAAATCGGCCTATCGTGAAGATTAGACGCTACAACGTCCAACACAGCCAATTCATCTTTAGAAATATACTGCTTATTCGTTGGGAATTTCAACAAGATATTATCTACCATTCTTGCAGTATCCTTCGGAGTCATTAAGCCTTTGCTTAGCATTTTTGACTTATCAATTGGTATGTACAAGTTTTGAGATCTCGCATAAGATTGGCCCCTGATAGTATTTGCGGAACTACCCATAAATGCAAGTTCTGTATTTATATTTAATGGTGTAGTTAAATTTTGTGGATTCGCCGGGTTGGCAAAGAAGACTTGATGTCTCTTGTTTCCTCTGTAACTTTCCGAAGGAATAGTCAGCTTAATGGGAGGAGAATCGTTAACCTTTCTTCTTAATTTTTCAATATACCAATCTACAAATATCAAACTCAAGTTTACAACCCGTACGTCTCTTCTGATATTTTCAACTTCTTGTGCATACCATAGTGGATAAGTATCATTATCGCCATATGTAAATATGATAGCATCCTTCTCAACGGAGTTTAAGAAATTGGAAGCATAATCTCTTGATGCATAATGTCCTAGTCTACTATGATCATCAAAGTTTTGTGTCCCCATTAAGATAGGTGCCAATAAAACCAGTGCTCCTGCAATAATTGGTGACAAGGAAGAACTAAGTTTTACTTTTTCACGTAACATTTCAGCCAGGAACAAAACCGCCATTCCAATCCAAATACAAAATGTAAAAAAGGAACCTACCAATACATAATCTCGTTCTCTTGGTTCGTTCGGAGGTTGATTAGAATATAAAATCAATCCAAGTCCCGTAATTAAAAATAATGTAAATATGGCCAGGAAAGTTTTCTTGTCTTTTGAAAAATGGAAAAACATTCCAATCATTCCAAAAATGAGTGGTAAGAAATAATAAGAATTCGTTCCCTTGTGATTCTTCATTGTGTCCGTAATCTCATCCATATTATGAAGTCTCATTTCATCAATAGGTTTAATACCTGAGGCCCAATGTCCAGATTTAACATCCCAAGGCATATAACCTTGATCCGCATTTTGTCTTCCTGTGAAATTCCACATAAAATATCTCCAATACATCCAACCCATCTGGTACTTAAGCATAAACTTAATATTGTACCCCTGACCTGGTTTTTTCTTCACATCCTTACCCATTATTGCTTTGTGCCATTGCTTATGCAAACCAGGTCTAGGACCTTCTGTATGTCCAACTCTTGGTAAGAAAATTTTATCTGATGATTTATATCTATAGTCCAATTTTTGATCAACAACTTCATACCTGTCGCCAACTATTCCGTATCTATCTTCTTTATCAAGTCCTTCTGGTGAAGCATTAAAATGAGGTCCATATATCATAGCACGTTCCCCATATTGCTCTCTGTTTAAATATGGAATTACTCTTGTCGCATCACTTGGCACATTCATGTTTACTGGCGTATCTGCGTTGGCCCTGACAATTATAACTCCAATTGTAGAAAAACCAACAATCAACATCATAGCACTTACAACCATCAATTGCATTACGTTATTTCTTTTATTGTTTGCCATTTTCAATAAGAAATAGATCAAAGCTGCTATAAGAATAAGTGCCAAAACCAATCCTGAATGAAATGGCATTCCCATACCATTTACCATTGGCATTTCTAGGTTTTTCCATAAAACAGGAATACCTACAATGACGACTTTTTGTACAAAAATAATTATTGCCGCACCACCGATAAAACTAAGGGCATATCCTGGTAGTGTATGATTTTTATATTTTTTGATATAGTATAAAATACCTATCGCAGGAAGTGTAAGTAAACTTAACAAGTGAACACCCAATGATAATCCCACAATATATATTGTTAGGACCAACCATCTATCCGACTTTGGGGAATCTGGCAAATCAAACCATTTCAATCCTGACCATAATGTCAATACGGTAAACATAGTTGACATGGCATATACTTCTCCTTCAACTGCCGAAAACCAAATCGATGACGAAAAGGCCATTGACAAACCAGCTACTATACCAGCAAGTGTTAAAGCTAGGTTTTGGTCTGATGTAGTTTCGCCTCCTCGGCCAACCAATGCCAACCTTCCTAAAAGAATAGTAATTCTTGCTAACAAAAACGCTCCAAACGCAGTACACAATGCTGACATAAAATTAACTGAGAATGCTATGTTCTCTGGATTATCAGATAACAAGTCCGCTACCCAAGTAAACATTCTACCTATCAACATAAACAAAGGTGCCCCCGGTGGGTGAACAACTTCAAGTTTGTAAGCTCCTAAAATAAATTCACCTACATCCCACAAACTTCCCGTTCTTTCAACAGAAAAGTAGTAGACAGCTATCGCAATTACAAAAACAAGCCAACTGGCAATTGATTTTGCCTTACCTATCGTATTTATATTCATAAATTTCTTGTGAGTTCTTAATAATAACAACAAAGTTAATAAAATGGGATAAAGAGAAGGATGTTTATCTACGAAATGTTTCGTTTGTTGGATCTTGTGTCTACTTTACATGCTATAAAGGCCATTTGACTACCATCTGCGTGGCTAGATTTTATTAAAAATGCGAGACATATCCATTCTCAAGCTCAAATGATTTGTTGCCCCCGCCAAATGATAAAACCCTAAACCATAGTCAAGCCTGATACTTTTAATATTAAACCCAAAACCAAATGAAAACCCAGCCAATGATCGAAAGTTAGATACTTTCAATTCTTGTTTGCGCAAATGATTGTATCCCAACCTTAATCTAAATTGCTCATTACTACCAATTAAAAACTCACCATTAAAAACAAAATGCCTGAAAAAATTATCGACTGATTTACTAAATTCACTTTTAGATGTGACTTCTCCGAAAATATTGACTTGATTGTCAACATCTGGATCATCGAACCGTATGTACCACTTTTGAAGTTGCTGGCCAACAATACTAAATCGAAACGGCAAATGTGATAGTCGCTTAGAAAATCCTAATTGCAACTCAAATGGCAGACCTCTTTTTGTATCAAAAATAGGGTCTATTTCTGTTCCTATGTTTTTTAATACCAAGCCCCAACTTGATGTTGATCCTGGTTTTTGATAGTGAAACCCTAAATCTAACCCTACTGCAGTTGAGCTATAAGACTCATAACTGCCATTGTAAAACTTTAAATTGACTCCTGCTTTTACTCTTTCGTTTAATTGCTTTGCCGCTCCAACAACCAAACCAACTTCTCCTGCATTAAACACACCATTAACATTACCAAATTCATCCGCCAGCTGAAATTCACCATAATTTACATATTGAATAGCCACGTGTGTATAAATACCTAAAGAATCAAATGACTTTCCAAATGCTACATTTCCGTTAGATACTCCAGCAAATACAAAGTTGTGGTTGATTCCTAACTGATAATCCATTTGGGCATTTATAAGTGCGGGGTTCAATTGAGCCAATGCAACATCTTCGTCTTGCACGGAAATAAGATGCCCTCCAAGTGCTGTTAGCCTAGCATTTGTTGGCAATGAAGCTGTCTCAAATACAAATCTCCCTCCGATTTGAGCGGATAAGGCTAAAGTTAGACAAATAAAATAGAATGTAAATTGTTTTTTCACGTCTTGCTTTCTAATTGCAAACTTAAAGTAAAACTTTAAGTTTTCTATTATGATTCAGGTGTTATGTCGCCATCTTTCAATGTCCAAACAGACCTACAAACAGCCAAACTATCACACATCATTTTTTTAATAAGGGTGCCATTTTCATCAAACTCTTTTAAAAGTCCAAACTCATTATCGCCATTCAGGTATTGACCCTCCCAATGTATTTTTCCGTTTTCATAGTACTCTTTAAATGGCCCATTTTCATCACCGTTTACAATCTCAACAACTTCCTTTACAGCTCCGTTTTCATAATACGCTTTTAAGGTACCATTCATATTTCCTTTTTCATAAGGCGCAGAGATTTCAACTTGTCCATTTTCGTAATAGCTATAATACTGACCAGTAATAATACCATTGACATATGTTTCTTTAATCTCTGGGTTTCCATTTTTATGGAAAAAAGTGTTTTCACCTACCATCACTCCATTTTCATATACGCCTTTTTGCTTAACCTCACCAGTATCATAAAATGCGGTATAAGTACCATTTTTTGTTGAGTCTGGAAGAATTTGATAAGTTTCTATAATAATGCCATTCGCATCTTTAATGTTAACAACATTACTTTCACAAGCAATAAACAACAATAGAAATAATGGTAATAGTAGTCTCATAGTAATATTAATGTATCTTTATTGATGTATAAAACGACATTTTGGCCTAAAAATTGGAAATAGTAACAAAATCTTAAGAAAACTATACCGACTTAGGCCTTATTTTTACAAAAAATCAAAATTATGATTAAAAACTACTTAACTATCACGCTTCTGGCATTTATATCTGCTTTCAGTATAAATGAAATATCTGCACAACAAAGAGAAGTCAAGAAAAAAGTAATTGTTATTGAAAAAACTGTTGACAATGACGGAAAGGTTGTTTCTAAAAAGGTTATTAAAGAAGGTGCTCAAGCTGACGCTTATATAAAAGAACTTAATAAAGAGGGTGATATTGAGATAAATATTGATGCTTCACAGGACGGTGCTCACATTATCAAAAAACAAGCATACAAAGTTATTAGAATTGATGCCGAAGGCAATGAAAAAACTATTGAATGGAATGGAGACGGAGAAATGCCTGCTGAAATTAAAGAAATGCTGAGCAAAGAAGGAATTAGTCTTGATTCATCAACTCCTCATTCGACTTTTATGTTTAAGAAAGAGTCAGGTTCAAACAATGAAGAAGTCGAGATTACATTAACCGAGGGCGAAATGTCGGATGAGATCATTAAAGTACTTGAAGAAGAAAATATAATGGTGAAAGTAATCTCTGCAGACAACAAAGTACAATTGGGTATAATGATCAAGGACAACGAAAATGGTGAAGTCCAAATTATTGATGTCGTTGAGAAATCTTCAGCCGAAGAGGCTGGCCTTATTGTAGGTGATATAATTAGAAAAATAAACGATGTAAAAATTGACAACTTTGACAAATTATTAGAAATCCTTTCTGGCTATGCACCAAATGATAAGCTAAGAATTGGCATTACAAGAGATGGTACGAAAACTTACAAAGATGTTGTTTTGAAGAAGGCCAAAAGCACTTTTGAATTCAAATCTTTTGATAAAGATGCTGTTCCGCAATACAAAGAAATTGAAAAAGATGTTGAAATAATCATCGAAAAGAAAAATTAATATTTGAAAACATACTTCTAAAAAGCTGGCAGGGGAACTTTAGCCAGCTTTTTTGTTTATATATATAGACAACTTCATAATTCTAATGTACAAAGATCAAGCAAGACATATTATGAATAAGTGGTCAAATGAAAAGAGGCCATTTATGTTTATGATCGACTTTGAAATGAAAAAAATCAAAGTGTACCCTATTGACACTATGCACAATGAAGTTCTTTTCGATTTCAACGGTTTTAGGAATTTTGAAAATTATTTTATCAATGATATCAAACCCGAATTCAAACACAAAGGGCTAGATAAAAAAACCTACGAAAAAGCATTCAATAGAGTACATGACGAATTGGGCTATGGCAACACGTTCTTGATCAACTTGACCATGAAAACAGAAGTCGAATCATCTTTTAATTTGAAAGAACTTTTCTTTTACAGCAAAGCAAAGTATAAATTATATTACAAAGGAGAGTTTATATTTTTCTCACCAGAGTCATTTGTAAAAATAAAGGCTAACACCATCAGCTCTTATCCAATGAAAGGTACAATTGATGCGTCAATTCCTGATGCTAAGTACATAATTTTAAATGATAGAAAAGAAAAAGCCGAACACAATACCATCGTTGATCTCATTCGAAATGACTTAAGCATCGTTGCCAAAAACGTTATTGTTCCTCGGTTTCGATACATTGATAAAATCAAAAGTAACAACCATTCTATTCTTCAAGTAAGTTCAGAAATTACGGGTGAGTTAAAAGATCAATATAAAAGCAACTTGGGTGACTTACTATTTAAACTATTACCTGCAGGAAGTATTTCTGGAGCACCAAAGCCGAAAACTCTAGAAATAATAAAAAATGTAGAAAAAACCAAAAGGGGTTACTATACCGGAATTTGTGGTATATTTAATGGGTCTGACGTTGACTCCTGTGTAATGATTAGATATATTGAAAAAGAGGGCAATAAACTATTTTACAGAAGTGGTGGCGGTATTACACATTTGAGTGAGCAGCAATCAGAATACAACGAAACCTTACAAAAGATCTATGTACCAACTCATTGAATCAATAAAGGTCCTTAACAATAGACTCTATAATCTTTCTTATCACCAAAAAAGAATTCAACGATCTGTAGAAGAGCTGTACCAAAAAAAAGACCACTCTATAACATTCAATGAACTTCAAAGGGAAGCACTTACCTTAGATAATAAAGTCTTATATAAATTACGTATCGAGTATAACGCTGAAGATTTTAAATATGAGTTTTTGCCCTATAAAAGACGAGAAATAAATTCATTGCAAGTCATTGAAGATCAAGATCTGGATTACAGTTTAAAATACAACAATCGTGACAAACTACTTGAACGTTTTAACAACAAAGGTAACTGTGATGATATTCTTTTTACAATTAACGGTTGCGTAACAGATACCTATTATTGTAATGTCGCTTTCAAAAAAAATGGACAATGGTTTACACCAGATATGCCCTTGTTGCCTGGTACAAAAAGGCAAAAACTTATAAACGAACTGCTCATATCTCCCAAGGAAATCTTTGTAGAGGACATTCCTGAATATGAAAAAATTACTCTCTTTAATGCTATGATAGAGTTTGGAGAAATTGTTTTTGATGTCGGTAAGATTAATTTGGATTAAAAATTACTCACGAAACTTTCTTAAGAAAGAAAACTATAACCTATCTATTTAATTGTGCTAACTTAGCTTCATTGTAAACTCCAATTGAAGCTATGAATCAAAACCAAGACGTTTCTTTGTCGAAAGCCATTTGGCCGTTGCTGTTTTTCCTTTTCCTCTTGATTTATGGTCTCTTTATTCATCCCGTTATTTTTAAAGGTGGCATGTTACCGTTAGAGGTTTTGATATTAATGGCCTTGACATTTAGCTCAATGTACTTGATGTATCATGGATATACTTGGGATACTATTCAAGACAACATAACCAAGAAAGTTGGAGAGTCCGTACCTGTACTAATGATCCTTTTTTCGATAGGTGTTCTTATTGGCAGTTGGATCGTAAGTGGGACGATACCGATGCTAATTTATTATGGTATTTCTATTATTGATCCCAATTGGATTTATATTTTTTCTTTTCTAATCTGTATTATATTTTCACTATTAACCGGAACTTCCTGGGGGTCCGCAGGAACGATTGGAATTGTAATGATAGGCGTGTCCGAAGTCTATGGTGCCAACATGGCAATTACTGCTGCTGCGGTTGTGGGTGGTTCTTTTTTTGGTGATAAAATGTCACCCTTATCTGACACAACAAACATTGCATCCCTTGCTACTGAAACACCATTGTTTGACCACATTAGATCAATGATGTACACGACTGGACCATCCGCTATAATAACTGCAATAATATATATTATCCTGTCTCCAGCCCTTATGGGTGAAAGCAACTCCACTTCCATAGAACTGTCTCAAATATCAAAAACAATGGAAGGTATTGATGAAATATTTGAGTTCAATATTTTGTTGTTTCTACCAATGGTTGTTGTTATATGGGGCTCCATAAAAAAGAAACCGATTGTCATGACATTGTTGAGTTCTGCCTGGTTGGCAATGATCCTTGCTTTAGTATTTCAAGACTTTTCTTTCTCCGATATATTCCAAAGTTTCAACAAGGGTTTCTCTATTGAAATGGCTACCAACAAAAATGTAGATGCCGAGGTTTTGAATATTCTGAATCGTGGAGGACTCTATAACCTAATCGAAGGTATCACTGTATCCATTTTAATCTTTGCGTTTATTGGCACCTTGCAAGTCATGAACTCCATTGATATTGTAATTAAATCCATGATGTCAAATATAAAAACACAAAAGCAAACAGTCTTAGCTGCTCTTACAACAACAGCTTTTACAAACCTCACTACGTCTAATCAATATGCGACTAGCTTTGTTATTGGTGAGGCTTTTAAAAAGAAATTTGACAAAATGGGAATTCCAAGAAAGGTACTTTCCAGAACAATTGAAGATGCTGGAACAATGTTGGAAAATCTTGCTCCATGGACACCTTCCGGTATTTTCATGGCCGCTACACTTGGGGTAACATCACTAGAATATGCACCCTATCAATTTATGTCTATTATTAATATTATCATAGCTTATATTTTCGCAGCAACTGGGTATGCTTGTTTTTTTAAAAAACCGAACAATTGATTTAATATGTCAAAAAATGATAAACTAAAACCAGAAACAATCCTAGCGTTTGATACTTATAAAGATCAACACGGTGCTGTTGTTCCTCCGTTGTACCAGAACTCTCTTTTTACTTTTGACTCTTGGGACGACATTGACAAAGCCTTCGATAATAAATACGAAAATTATATCTATTCCAGATTACTCAACCCTACTGTAAAAATTGCAGAAGATAAAATTGCAGCAATCTGTGGTGGCGAAAAAGCCAAATTGGTTTCCTCTGGTATTGCTGCCGTCACAAGTGCAATTTTACATTGTGTCAAGGCCAATGATCACATTGTCACCATTAAAAACATATACGGACCAACAAACACTTTCATAAGTACCTATCTCAAAAACAAGTTCAATATCACTTCAACCTTTATTGATGGTCGAGATGTACAAAATTTTGCTAATGCTATTCAGGGCAACACTGCCTTGATTTACTTAGAAAGTCCTGCATCACTAACTTACGACTTGCAAGACTTAAAAGCCGTTGCCGATTTAGCGAAATCAAAAGGAATAAAAACGGCCATTGATAACACTTACTCATCACCAATATTTCAAAAACCTTTAGACCTAGGAATTGACATAGAGGTACATTCCGTTTCTAAATACATCGGTGGTCACAGTGATGTTGTTGCAGGGGTTATTGTCTCTAGTAAATCCATCATGGATTCTATAATCGGCAATGAACATGAACTACTTGGTGCCAAAATGGCTCCATTTGAAGGTTGGCTGGTTCTGCGAAGCTTAAGAACACTTCCGATTCGAATGAAAGCCCACCAAGATAACGGTATGAAAATAGCCTCTTATCTTGAAAGCCACCACAAAATAGAAAAAGTATTCTACCCTGGATTAAAAAGTTTTCCGCAGTATGATCTTGCACAAAGGCAAATGTCTGGTTCAAGTGGTTTGTTAAGTTTTGAATTAAAAACAAAAGAAATTGCCAAAATAAAAACCTTCGTCGATAGTTTAAAGATGTTTAAATTAGGTGTCAGTTGGGGAGGTCATGACAGTTTGATATATGCACCAGTAATCAGCTATCTTAAAGAGTTAACGCCAGATCAATTTGAGGGATTCGGCATTAACCCAAGTATTCTAAGAATATCTGTTGGTCTTGAACATTGGGAAGACTTGAGGGAAGATCTTCAGAGGGTATTGGCGTTAATATAACTTTGGTACGTTTGTTATAATTAAGGATGAAAATGGTGACGGGTCAGCTTGTTGTATTTTAGTCGTAAGAAAAATTATGAATTATGGGTTATGAATTGTTTTGGCTTAATGATTCACTCTAACAGTTGGAAATATTTTTGGTTTATTGTTCCTCATTTTTAACAACCTCGCACTTAACTAATTACAAACGTACTTTTGATTAAAATTTGACGCAGAACCTGATCCTTGTTTTAATAAACATTCAAAACAAGTCATCACTCCAAATCCTCATAACTCTCAGCTCCAAAAGCTGGCACGCAAAAACATAAAAAGACAAGGTCGTCTGTCCCAATGTTTTGTATACGCTGAGCAGTATTCGCAGGAATTTTTACAGCTTCTCCAGCTTGAACCTCTTGAACAAAGTCCTCTCCTAATTCTACTCTACCCTTTCCTCTTAAAATGTAATATGTTTCGGAAGTGTCTCTTAACCTATGCCATGCTGTAGTTACTCCCGGCTCTACACGAGCACGTGCTAATGATTGTGACCTATCCTTAGGGTTGTTTAAAATTTCTAAAATAGAGCACCTTTCGTCTGTGAAAAATTCGTCTGATTCTTCAGGTTGTATAAACTCTGGATCCATTGCTATTGTATGATCAGTTTTTTATTAAACACTTCTTTGCCTTGAACAATTGAAAATAAATACAATCCAGCGGGGATTTTATCTAAGACAATGATTTGATTGAAAAAACCATCAAATTCATCTTCGTTTTGGATGAAATAGTTTTTACCATCAAGGCCATTGATAAGTATTTGTGTAGGTCGCTTTACCCCCGCAAAAACTATAGAAACTGCATCTTCTGCAGGATTTGGAAACATCTTAAATGAATCTATAAATTTGCATGTTTCCAATTTCGTCTCCTGGATGTCTTCTTCTGTCATTGGTTTTGCCGTGTTGCAAGTATTGCTTTTCGCAACATTCAAAATCCAATTGTAACTTTCAGCAATATCATCTTGAAGTACCTTTGGCAATTGTGCATTTAGGTTAATACAAACTATCGTTGAAATTATTAGAAAAAATAAATGTTTCATCGCGTTATTTTTATTAAAGATACTAAAAAAAACCAGCCTCAAACCGTTTTATAGTTGATCAAAGCATAGCTCTTGTTATTCGCTGTATTTAAGCTGTTCCTGAATGCATGTTAGCGTTTGGTCATAAAAAACACTTTATGTCGCTACTCTGTAGTTTTTCGTTTGTTACCCTTTTTGATTCTATTAATCTTTCGCCACGCTTTGGCTTTTAAAGTGCAGTAATATTACTTGAAAACGTTCCGCTCAAACCCGTAAATCACAATGCCCCAATTCGTTTTCTCCAAATAATCCTAAGCCTAAAGGGCAATGCTTTGATTAAAATAGCTCTAGTTAGGGCCCAAAGCTTGCGACCTATTTAGCTCTTATCAATTTTATTATTTGCCTCAATTGACCAGTCTTCCTCAACCATTCATTACATCCCCATTCCTAAATTAAAAGACAGCTAGCCTCTTAGATATAAATCCCATCAACCCACCATAGAGCCTACGATGTTCCTTTTAATTATTAACCATTAACTATTAATCAAATATCGGCTCCAAGAAATAATCACTATCATCAACCTTTGTAGGAATTGAGATATAACTTATTTTCTCTAATTTATCAAGACAACCTGATTTCTTTTTAATCCGATATAAGCTATACGGGAGTTCATTTAATAAAGCATTAAAGTTATCAACTCTTTCTTTTGTTGAACTATTATATGCTAAAACTTCTACTATTATTTTGGGCTTATACTCCATTATAAAGTACAACATTGAATTTAGGATTTCTACCTCTGAACCTTCAGTATCAATTTTAATAATTTTGATTTTATCAAGTTGTATTTTTTCCTCACTTACAAAGGTTGGAAAATCCACAAGGTCAACATCTATACTTTTTATTGGTTTTAATTCAGATTCCACAACAGTAGCTGTTCTGTCTGTATTGTCGTTGTCGTGAAAGTTTAAATTTGTTCTTCCCTTAGAATTGAACAACGCTTTGTGGGAAAACTTACAGTCCTCAAAGTTATTCAAACTTGAAATTGTTTCCAAGTAGTATCTGCATGCTGGGATTGGCTCAACGCCTATATATGCGTTTAATGGATATACGCTTTTCCACTTTAATAGTGTTTGTCCAACGTTAGCTCCAACATCAAGTAATTGTCCAGAAGAATTCAGTTTAAGTTTTTTAAACAAATCAATCATCCACAACTCATCCATACAGTGGTTGTTGAAACCAACTTCATTGATTATGGGAACAATGAATTCCTTGTTGTTAACTTTCAAGAGAAAGTCTACTTGGCGATTCTTTAGTAACCCCACCTTTCTTAGTAACCTTAATAAAATTATTCTATACAAACTAATGACTTATTTTAGATTAATCTCCAACTCTTTCTCAAACCGCACCTCACAACAGTTAACCGTGAATACGCTTAACGCTTGTAAAGCATTATAAACTCCTTTAATTATTGTAACGTAAAACTTAAATAAGTTTGTCGCCATATAGGCTTGATTTGTAATAATTGCTCCTGTTACAATTTTAAAGTACTAAACACCTAAGTATATAAATATTGACAGAATTTAATTTTCATAATTTTTTTTAAATATATTCTAAGCTTAGACTAAATAATTTGTTTGTCATTAGTGTTATTATCATTTATAAATGATTCGTTATAACAAAGGTCAATTATTTTCATTTTTTCTTTCAAGCTGTAATCTAAGCCATTTAAATGTATGGGGTTTGGCGCATTATAATTTTGATTATTAACATGAGCAGATCTTTTGTTCTAATCTATTTTACAATGGCCAATTGATAACTTTACTAGCCATATAATTGGCTCTCGCCCCTTTTAGAACATGAAATTACAAGTAATAGATTTCAAAATATTAACAGAATTTAAATTCTCATTTCCTTAAAGCTGAATTGCAAGACAAGTTAAATTAAAATTGAACACAAATCATTTAAAAAGGATGTTTTCGAGTTAAAATCCCCTAAAAAGGGGATGGTTTTAATGAATTTAAACTCTTCTGGCCTTTGTTTGTTTTTTATATGCATTCGGTATAATTATAAATTTATTAAACATTTTTCCTCTGAAAATCGAACCTGAACGATATAGAACGTGTCTCAGGAATGAATTTTGGAAAAATATGTATTAAAAAAATGTTTTTTATTGCATAAAGTGTTGATAATCCATAACTTGATGCCTTATGTGCAATTTTTAAATGGCGTTTTTGATTTTGGGTGATTTTACCCGCATTGAGTGAAATGATTTTGTATGGCTAAACCGTTGAGTAATTACGATCACCTAATTAATAAATTAGATCAATTTATTCGCAAATTTTACCTGAATCAACTGATAAGAGGTGCTTTATATTCTGTAGCTTCCGTTTTAGGTTTGTTTCTTGTATTTAGCCTTCTCGAAAACCAATTCTACTTTGACTCCTCAATTAGAAAACTCATTTTTTTTGGTTTTATCGGAGTTTCAGGCTTTATTGTTAGTCTATTTATTATAACCCCACTTCTAAAGTATTTTAAACTAGGAAAGCAAATCAACCATGATAAGGCAGCCAATATAATCGGTGAACACTTTTCTGATGTAAATGACAAATTACTCAACGTTCTTCAACTAAAAAGACAAAATAGTGGAAGTACAAGTCAAGATCTTATAAATGCCAGCATCAATCAAAAAACAGAATCTATAAAATTAGTACCCTTTAAGTCGGCTATCGATTTAAGTGGTAATAAAAAATATCTTAAATATGCTCTGCCACCAGCGATGATCCTTTTAGGTATAATGCTGGCATCTCCTACGTTAATTACAAAGTCCACCCATAGACTTATTAACAACGACAAAGAGTTTGAACGTGAGGCTCCTTTTAACTTTAGTTTAAACAACGAAAACCTAGATGTTGTACAATATGATGACCTAAAAGTTGTAGCTCATGTAAGTGGCTCTGTTTTGCCAAATGAAGTCTTTATCGATGTTGATAACTTTCAATATCGTATGAAAAAAGAGGCCAATAACCTTTATTCGTATGTCTTTAAAAACGTTCAGAAAAAACAAAGTTTTGAACTATATTCTGGCAGAGTACGATCCAAAGCTCATAATCTAAATGTTTTACTCAAGCCCAATCTAACTGAATTTGATCTATATTTAGACTACCCTTCTTATATTGGAAGAAAAGATGAAACAATTTCTAATATTGGTGATGTACTTATTCCACAAGGCACAAGAATCAGTTGGAATTTTAACGCTGAAAACACTGATGCAATAGACTTAAAGTTTTCTTCTGACAACAAACTTCAAAGCAGCGAGCGTAAATCAGATACCCGATATAGATTTACAAAAAAGATGATGAAGGATGATTTATATAAAATCTATTTTTCAAATAAAATGATCCCCCGCCCTGATTCAGTAACTTATAATATAAACGTTTCTCCTGATGAATATCCAGAGATCCGCGTAGAAACATTTCAAGATAGCCTGGAAGAGTCATTAACATATTTTATTGGTAACGCCTCTGATGATTATGGCTTGACAAGTGTACTATTTCACAAGTCGATTACAAGAGAAAATGGTACGGTTTCAAATACAAAAGAAGTAATCAGAAACCCTAAATCAAGAGAAAGTCAGTTTGATTTTACTTTCGATTTAAGTGAATTGAATCTCCTACCTGGTGAAAAAGTAAGTTATTACTTTGAAACCTTTGACAACGATGCTGTCAATGGAAGTAAGTCTGCAAAAACAAATGTAATGCAGTTTGAAAAACCAACTGCAGAAGAGTTTGAGGAACTAGAAGATTTAAACGAAGAAGATATAAAGGATAAACTGGAAAAGTCTTTAAAAGAATCTAAGAAAATAAAAGAAGAACTTAAAAAACTCAGGGATAAAATGCTTCAGAAGCAGAGACCTGATTGGGAAGATAAAAAGGAACTAGAGAAGTTGATGGAGCGCCAAAGGGAGATGCAAGAGGAATTGAAAAAGGCTCAAGAAAAATTTGAAGAGAATCTTAAAAACCAAGAGGAGTTTACAGAAAGAGAAGAAAAAATAAAAGAAAAGCAAGAGAAATTGCAAGAGATGTTTGAGGAAATGATGGATACAGAAACTCAAGAGCTGATGCAGAAGATTGAAGAGTTAATGGCAGAGTTGAACAAGGAAGATATGGTCAAAGAGTTAGAAAACATGGAAATGAGTGAACAAGCCATGGAGAAAAACTTGGAAAGGCTGAATGAGCTTTTCAAAAACCTGGAGATGGAGAAGGAGATGAAGGACATGATAGAGAAACTTGAAGAGTTAGCTGTGAAACAAGAAGAGCTCGCCGAACAAACTAAAAACGAAGAAAAGTCACAAGATGAGTTAAAAAAAGATCAAGAAAAACTCAATGAAGAGTTTAAAGAGGCTGAAGAGAAGATGAAAGAGATGGAAGAGAAGAATAAAGATCTTGAGCGGCCAAAAGATCTAGGTGAAGAGAATGAAGAGAAAATGGACGAAATTCAAGAGGAAATGGAGGATAGCAAAGAGTCTCTTGAGAAAAAGGAAAACAAATCTGCATCAAAAAAACAAAAGAGTGCTGCGGAGAAAATGAAAAAGATGGCACAAAGTATGCAATCCTCTATGGAGTCAGGTGAGATGGAACAAATGGAGGAAGACATCGCTGCGATCCGTCAATTGTTGGAAAACTTAGTTACCCTATCGTTTGATCAAGAGGATTTAATCAATCAAATTAGGGTTACCGCCATAAATACGCCAAGATATGTGTCTAAAATACAGGAACAATTTAAGTTAAAGGATGACTTCGGTTTGATTAGGGATAGTTTATATGCTTTGGCAAAAAGAAACGATAAGATAGAAAGTTACGTTACTGAAAAGGTAGTAGAGGTAGAAGGAGACATTAATATAAGTATTGATGAACTAGAAGAAAGAAGGAAGCCTGATGCCGACTTAAATCAAAGGAGGGCAATGAAAAACGTGAATGATTTGGCATTAATGCTTGCCGAATCAATGGAACAAATGCAGCAGCAAATGTCTGGAATGATGTCTGGTTCACAAATGTGTAACAAACCAGGAGGTTCAGGGGGAAAGCCTGGTGATGTGCCAATGGATAAGATTACCGAGGGACAGAAGAAGATGAATGAGGGCATGAAGAAAATGATGGAAGAAGGGAAAGAAGGAAAAGAGGGTGGTAATTCTGCTAAAGATTTTGCAGAAGCTGCAGCACAACAAGCCGCTTTGAGAAAAGCATTGGAAGCCAAGCAACAGAAAAACATGGAGCAAGGCAAGGGCTCTAAAGGGTTGCAAGAAATTATCGACGGTATGGACAAAATTGAATCCGACCTCGTTAACAAACGTTTAGATAATAGTATGTTATTGAGACAGCAAGATATTATGACAAGGCTTTTAGAAGCAGAAAAAGCAGAAAGACAAAGAGAGTACGATAATCAAAGGAAGGCAGAAATAGGAAAAGATTCACCAAAAGAACTTCCAGCAGCATTAAAGGAGTATTTGAAAGAACGAGAATCAGAAATAGAGATGTATAAAAAAGTATCTCCGGCCTTGAGGCCGTATTATAAAAAATTAGTGGATGACTATTACAAAGCTTTAAAGAATTCGTAGAAACCTTTACTTAACACCTAATTTAATAAAGATCTAATATGAATGAAGACTTGAACTTGACTCTTAAATCTTCGCCTTGTCAAATTATTTTGATTGAAAAGTTTGTCAAAAACATGATGTGCAAATGCAATTTTGATCAAGATGTTTATGATAATATTCTTATCAGCTTAACAGAAGCCGTTAACAATGCTATTATCCATGGCAACAAAACCAATGTTGAAAAAATGGTTCGCGTTGACTGCAGAGAAAAAACACAAAAGGTCGTCATCAGAATTTCTGATGAAGGAGAGGGTTTTAATCCTCAAGAGGTCAAAGATCCAACTCTCCTTGAAAATATTGAATGCTGTGGTGGTCGTGGTGTTTTTATAATGAAACAATTATCCGACGAAATTCTGTTTTTAGACAATGGCCGTACTGTAGAAATGCATTTTAAAACGGCTTAGTTTGTCATCTTCAAAATTTACTTTTTTCATTGAGGACATCAATTACTCATTAGAACACGAAATTCACATTTCACAATGGTTGTCTGATATTGCAACTTCTGAAAAGAGAAGTATAGAATCGATTGAATATATATTTTGTTCCGACATTTACTTACTTGAGATTAATAAGACACATCTTAATCACGATTATTTTACAGATATAATCACTTTCCCTATGAACCTTGACCCAATTGAGGCGACTATTTTTATTAGCATAGATCGAATTCGGGAAAATGCCCAACAGTTTAAACAACATTTTATTGATGAATTACATCGCGTAATTGCTCATGGGCTTTTACATCTTGTCGGTTATAATGATAAAACTGAAAAAGAAAGTAAAATCATGAGGACAATGGAAAATAAGGTATTAAGTATGAGATCATTAGAGCTTCAGAAAAAGGGCTCTAAAAACCATTAGATCATCTCATAGGTTTTCTTTTGAAGCAACCCTTAATGTTTCCATTCCATCCAATTGTCATTAATTATCAATTAGCTGCTTTGTAGTTTAGTAATAATTAGCCAATTTTATAAGAATATATTTTTCATGAGATTAATCGTATCTATATTTTTTCTTTTATTATCTGCCTTTTCGTATTGTCAGTCGTATGATCAATTGTTTAATGACAAATATGGTGTCGAGGTTTTGGTAGATGTAAATACCGTTAGTGATCTGTCGATAATTCAGCATGAAGGCATCACAATAGATCATGGCACAACAGCAGAGCTTCTTAATTTATATGTTACCAAAGTGGGTTTAGGTCACTTAATTGAAAACGATATTGTGTTTAGAATTAAAGATATTAAACCTGTCAACATCGCTATGAAAAGCTATTCTGATATTAAAAGAATTAACAAAGGTGGGGCTTGTTTACCTGTTTTTGATTTTTATCCATCATATGAAGCTTACGAACAATTGATGTTAGACTTTGAAGCTCAATATCCTGATATCTGTCAGATAATAAATATTAAAACATTAAGCTCAGGACGTAAATTGTTGGTTGCTCACATTGGAGATAATCTTGGTATACAAGAAAATGAACCTGGGTTTTTATACACCTCTTCAATGCATGGTGATGAATTGGCTGGGTTTCCAACAATGTTAAAGTTCATTGACCATCTCCTATGTAATTATGGAACAGATGAACGCTTGACTGAGTTGGTTGATCACGTTAATATTTTTATCAATCCACTAGCAAATCCAAATGGCGCATACACGAATGACAATAGTAGTGTTTTTGGTGCCCGACGAGAAAATGGAAGTTTTGTAGATCTTAATCGTAACTACCCAGATCCAAAAAGGGGAGAAAATCCAGATGGAAGAAGTTATCAAGAAGAAACATTATCATTTATAAAATTTAGTGAAGATTATAGAATTGATCTCTCTTGTAATATTCATGGAGGAATAGAACTTTTAAACTATCCCTGGGATACTTATTCTCAAAGACATGCAGATGATAATTGGTGGATTAAAGTTTGTCGGAACTATGCAGATACAGTGCATTCACATGCGCCATTAGGTTATCTCGATGATGAGGACAATGGTGTTACAAATGGTTTCGATTGGTTTGAGGCAGCAGGCACAAGACAAGATCATATAACCTACTTTAAAGGAGGTCGGGAGTTTACTTTAGAGATTTCCTCTGTTAAGCTTATTGATTCTGATATGCTTCCAAATATTTGGGCATACAATAAAGATGCACTTGTTAATTACTTAAATGAAAGCTTATTTGGATTAAGAGGAACAGTGACAGACTGTCAAACTGGGTTACCTATAAAAGCTGAGATTTTAATTGAAAACTACGATATAGACAATTCAAGTGTATTTTCCGATAGTCTAGATGGAAGGTATTTTCGTTTCTTAGGTGAGGGAGAATACTTAGTGACATATATTGCTGAAGGATACGATACTATGGTTCAAGTCTATGACATAGTTGACAAGTCAAGTACGTTTGGGGATGTTGAACTTTGTCCAAGTGATATTTCAATGACAATAGATAATATTGTTTCCAACGTTCATTTCACTCAAGAGGGAAATTTAATTCGAATTACTGCAGACAATACAATACAACCTTACTCTATTCAAATATACTCTATGGAAGGTAGATTGATACAAGAAAGCAAGGTTGTTGACATGTCAATTTCATTAAACAATAATATACCTCTTGGTCTATACTATTTAAAGTTGCAATCCAATAACGTTTCAGGAGGTAAAATGCTGCTTCTCAAATAACTTAACCAAAGACTATGAAAGTATTTTTAACAACAATCTTATTTGTATTATTCCTTTCATTAAATGGTCAAGATTGGGACGAAATCGAGATTATACCAGAAGAGGTTGCTGTTGGCATTTATATGTTAACTGGTGGCGGTGGAAATATAGGGTTATGTGTTGGAAATGATGGTGTACTTATGATTGATGACCAATTTGCACCTTTAAGTGAAAAAATAAACAACGCTATTAAAGACATTACAAACCAGGATATCAAATACCTTATTAACACACATTGGCATGGGGACCATACTGGTGGCAATGAAAACTTCGCAAACAAGGGAGCTACAATTATCGCTCATGACAATGTTAGAAAAAGATTAAGAACTGAACAAGTCCGCCCATTTGGAGGAGCGACTCCTGCCTCACCAAAGGTCGCATGGCCTAAGTTAACTTTCAACGACAATATGAGTGTTCACTTCAATAACCAATCAATACAATTAATTCACATACACAACGCTCATACTGATGGCGATGCATTTGTGTACTTTCCAGAATCTAACGTTTTGCACATGGGTGACTGTTTTTTTAAAGATCGGTTTCCTTATATAGACAGAGATATGGGAGGTAGTCCCGATGGAGCGATCAAAGCCGTTCAAATAGCATTGATGATTGCAGACAATGAAACTAAAATAATACCCGGCCATGGTAGCTTGGCCACAAAAGATGATTTATTAAGATACCATACCATGTTGATTACTATGAGAGATCGGGTATTAAAAGCGGTAAAGGATAATGTCGAATTAGATCGTTTGAACTTCGCCAAACTGACAAAAGATTATGAATCATGGGGTGGTGGTTTTATCAACCCTGAAAAAATGGTTAAAGCTTTATATAATGCGTATAAAGAATAACTCATAAAGCCTCTCCTCTTTCCTTTCGTCTTACTATCCGCAAGTTTAAGTACACAAAACTTATTTGAAATTAGCAAAAAATGGGTTTCTGATAAATATAAATTTCGAGAACATCAACCCCTGCCTTACTGTTGCCAAGACTGTAACGTTAGAAAATAGTAGAGATCCTGTTATAAATAACATTACTTATATAATACTAAAGTCATAATCTGATCAGCCTTGTTATGTCTTTAGTGACTGTAACATTGTAAGGGATTATGTTGGCCAATTATTTAAGTATCTACCTAATCTAGGAAGAGAGATCTTAATATATGATTATAATAATTTAGGTCAATACACAATAGAGTATGGTTTTCCATTTACTCAAATAATTTACAATGCTGAAACTGTTTTTGACTCAATAGGGTAGGGTTTGGAAAACCCTATGATGGTAAAAATTTAGAATTTAAATATATAAAATAACGGATATTGGGTTTAGCATGTTCTTCCTGATTTGGGTAATGGTCTATGTGGTCCATCTCATGCTGATACTATTGGTGGTCTAAGGTGTTTTGTCCCTGCAGAGTCAGATACGATATATTTTAGTGAGTACAATTGCGGTGAAAAAACAACAGAGACAAGAAACGCAACAAAGTACTTGGACCTTGTCAGCCATATCAAAATATACGCGAAACCGAGTAGTAGAACATTTAATGTAAATGCCAACTTTGACGATGCCTCTATCTATAATTTAATAGGGCAACAACTAAGATTAGATCAAAACAACACCAATTTCAAAGTTTTGAATTACACTACTGGTACTTGTTTTCTACGTTTTAGAATTGATAATAAATTCTTTTACCGTAAAATATTGTTTAATAAAAATTAATGCATCATTTAATTACAACATTAAAAAAGGCAGTCACAAACGCAACTGCCTTAATATTTTTTTCAAAAGTTAATTACTATTTGAAAATTGCTTTTGTACCATAACGGAGAATCAAAAAGATTAAAATCAATAAAAGTATTATCCAAATAAATGGCACGTAAGAAAATACAATCAACCTAGTCTTGTTAATGAAGAAAAGGATCACCATAATACCAGCCATCATAGAAACAAAACCTGTTATTTTACCAAAGCCTGGTACTTGTTCAAATTCTACATTTTTCTTAATTAAAAACAACGTTAAGACCATACTCATTAACGGTAAAACCTGTGTCAGTATATTGACATTATAAACACTCGTTGTCTCAAATAGAATATGGTAAAAGTTAAGTAACAGCGAAAACATTCCTGGTATCACTGATAAGTAAATTACTACAGTATAAAAGTTACACCATGGACTTAAGTGGCCCTCGCCCTTACCTAGTTTTAATGCCAAAAATGCAGCAATGGGTAAGGCAAAGAAATAGAATGTAGGATAATAAGGGTTTTGTCCCCAATACTCAATTAAATCTCCTAATGTCATTTTTAAATTTTAACTCTTTCTTCTAAAGTATTAAAGGTTCATCAAAAGCTTAACTGGGTCTTCCAACAACTCTTTAACTTTCACTAAAAATGTTACTGACGTACTTCCGTCAATAATTCTATGGTCATATGACATCGCCAAGTACATCATAGGTCTAATAACAATCTCTCCATTTACAACTACCGCTCTTTCAATTATGTTATGCATTCCTAAAATTGCAGATTGCGGTTTGTTTAGAATTGGTGTACTCATCATTGATCCAAATACACCCCCGTTTGTTATCGTAAAAGTTCCACCCTTCATTTCATCCAATGTCAAAGAATTGTTTCTAGCTTTTACCGCAAGTTCTTTGATCTTCAACTCTATCTCAGCAAAACCCAGAGACTCGACGTTCTTCAAAGGAGGTACAACCAAGCCAGTTGGTGTAGAAATCGCAATAGAAATATCTACATAATCATGAAAGACAACATGTGAATCACCTTCTAGTGTAGCGTTCACCATTGGCATTTCCATCAAGACTTGTGCACATGCTTTTGCAAACAATGACATGAAGCCTAATTTAACACCGTACTTTTCAACAAACTTCTCTTGATATGTTTTTCTCAACTTAAAAATCGCTGACATATCTGCTTCGTTAAAGGTCGTCAACATCGCAGAGTTGTTTTTAGCATCTACCAACCTTGATGCAATCGTTCTGCGCATTCTGCTCATCTTCTCTGTCCTGTCTTGTCTACTAAACGCTGCTATTGGAATAGCTGGTGTCGCCAAAGATGGTTCTGATTTAGCCGCTGAAGGTGCAGCAGCCTTTTGAGCCTTATCCGCATCTTCTTTTGTAATGCGTCCGTCTTTTCCAGACCCTTTTACTGATGAAGGATCAATTCCTTTTTCTCTTAATATTTTTGCAGCTGCTGGGGAAGGATGTCCTGCTGCATAATTATCTGTCTCTTCTACTTTTGGAGATTCAGTTACAGCTTCAACTTCTTCTTCTGCTTTTTCAGTAGCTGTCGTTGATTCACCACCCTGAACACTGGTGTCTATTTTCGCAACCAAGGCTCCAATTTCTAGATCATCACCTTCTGTTGCCACAAAGATCAACTTACCAGATGCTTCAGCAGGAAATTCCAAAGTGGCTTTGTCTGATTCAAATTCACAAATCGGCTCATCCAGGTTCACGTACTCACCATCAGACTTTAACCATGCTGATAATGTCACTTCTGTAATAGATTCTCCAATTGTTGGCACACGCATTTCAACGATACTCATAGTTTTATAGTTATTTACACCAAAAATATAGAAACTAAAGCAAACACAAGTTAAATATTTAGATAGTACTAAAAAATTATTTAAGCTATGCGAAAACACAGGCGGTGTGCTTTTATCATTAAAGCAAAGGAATTTCCATAGGAAGAGGTCAAAATTAAACCGGATGTCTGTTTTTTTATTACATCACAATATCTTATATAAAAACTTCACCTTAAATAATACTCCGATACATCCAAACTAAAGTATCTCCGATTCACATTCTGCAAATCATACGTCTTAAACTCACCATAGAACACCTTTTCAGATGAGTCTAAAGAGTATTTGGCTACTTCTTTTGAAATTAGGGCTGTTGATGATTTTCCCTTGAGTTCTGAGATTATCAATGACTCATAAGCAGATGCCCAAGGCATAATTATCATCTTTTGATCAGCATCCTTAAAGTCAAGAATAGCTCTATCGTTTGACTCTACAAATGAATTATACCACGAAATTCGTTCACTATAAAAACCTGCAGTTATCACCCAGTTAATCATTACCAGAGTAGCTGCTCCTCCGAATAGACATCTCTTAAAAACCTTACTTCGGGCTTTTATAAAATCTTTTAAAATAAACGCCGCTCCAAAAAATAAAATCAAATAGTTCACCTCATCATAAAAAAGATATGATGTCTCTCCAGAGTTTGAAATATTTAAAATTACCAAATAGGCTAAAACAAATACACTCCATAGGCCTGCTTTTAAAAATGAGCCCTTATACAAAAGCAAACAAAGAGCACCTATAACCATAGCTGGAAATAAAAAATAATTTTCTAGTATGAATGCTTTTAATACTCCAGCCATATTCAAATCATATGTCGACAAATTGTGTTGAAATTTAATAGCCTTAATATTATCATACCAATTCTTGATGTAAACAGATTTTAAAATATACATAACTAAAAAGGACAAACCAAAAAGAACGGGAGTCTTTAATCCGAAATGACCTTCCTTCTTTAAAAAGGCATCTACAGCATAAAAAGACATGACAAAACCAAAGGGTAAAAACATCAAAGGGTGAAGCCAAATTAAAACAAAACACATTACACCTGTCCAAACTAGTTTTCTTTGTTTAAACAATGCCAGTATCAAAACCAATAAGCTAATCGCCAAGTTTTGTTCTGAGTTGCACCAAAAAAAACTGTGCACGATTGGTAGAGTTACCGTTGCTACTTGCAACAAGCCTAGTGCCTGCTCTTTTAATCGATACCTAATGATATTAAAAACAACAAAATGAAAAAGCCAATATGATAAAGAAAACGAAAGCAAAACAATTTTAAGTGGTGCACCCAATTGTATCAGAAGGTATGGTATAACACGTATTATCACTGCCGGCCAGCGATGTGCATTCACGGCTATATCACCCTCAACGATCATTAAAAACACCTGAAATGGATTGTCTAAAAATAGCGTACGCTCTTGATAAAAAACGAAAGCAAAAATAAAGTAAATACCAAATGAAAAAAGCCCTATATGTTGAAACAGTTTATTCATCATATAGGGCTTGGTGTTTTTCAACATTTGTCTGTCTGTTCTTTTTCCTGTAAGTTCAACGACAACTCATCCAGCTGTGCTTGAGATACTGGCGATGGCGCATCAATCATCATGTCTCTACCACTTGTATTCTTAGGGAAAGCAATAAAGTCACGGATCGAGTTCTGTCCATTCATAACAGCATTTAATCGGTCAAACCCAAAGGCAATACCACCATGAGGAGGAGCACCATATTCAAAGGCTCCAAGTAAAAACCCAAACTGTGCCTCTGCTTCTTCTTTCGTAAACCCTAACAGGTCAAAGTTTTTAGATTGCAAGTCTCTGTCATGTATTCTTACAGACCCGCCACCAATTTCAGATCCATTGATAACCAAGTCATATGCATCTGCGCGCAACGCTTTCATCGTTTCATGGTCACCATTTAACATGCGTTGCTCGTCTTCTTTCTTCGGTGCTGTAAATGGATGGTGCATAGCATGAAATCGCTCAGAATCTTCATCCCATTCTAGTAAAGGAAAGTCAATCACCCATAACGGTTTAAAAACCTTAGGGTCCATCAGGCCTAGACGACGACCCATTTCCAATCTTAATTCATTAAGTTGTTTTTGGGTTTTCTCTTTTTCACCACACAACAAAAGCATCATGTCGCCTGGTTCTGCTCCAGCCAATTTTACCCATTTTGCCAGTTCTTCGTCACTATAAAACTTACCAACTGAAGATTTAAAAGTTCCGTTGCCGTTTACTTTAACATAGACCAATCCTTTACACCCAATTTGTGGTCGCTGTAACCATTCCGTTAGTTTTTTAATATCCTTATTCGAGTATGTTTCGGAAATGCCTTTTGCACAAATTCCCGCTACAAATTCTGCACTATCAAACACAGGGAAACCTTTGCCTTTAGCAATTGACGAAAAGTCAACGAACTCCATTCCGAATCTTACATCTGGCTTGTCACTGCCGTATCGTTCCATCGCTTCATCATAAGACATTTTTGGAAAGTCTTCCAGCTCTATGTCTAACATAGACTTAAACAGTGACTTTGTCAATCCTTCAAAAGTATCTAAGATCTGATCTCTTGTAACGAATGACATTTCGCAATCTATCTGAGTAAACTCTGGTTGCCTATCTGCCCTTAAGTCCTCATCCCTATAACACTTAACGATTTGGAAGTATTTATCTAAACCGCCAACCATCAAGATTTGCTTAAATGTTTGAGGAGACTGAGGCAATGCATAAAACTCACCTGGATTCATTCTACTAGGAACAACAAAGTCTCTTGCTCCCTCAGGTGTACTTTTAATTAAGCTGGGTGTTTCTACTTCTATAAATCCTTGATCAGACAAGTACTTTCGTGTTTCAATTGCTAACTGACTTCTAAAAATCAAGTTTCGTTGTAATGGTGTTCTTCTTAAATCTAAATAACGGTAAGTCATTCTTAATTCTTCACCGCCATCTGTATCATCATCAATTGTAAATGGAGGTGTTTTTGCCACATTTAAAATTTCCAATGCCGTAACATCTATTTCAATATCACCAGTCTCTCTCTTTGCGTTTTTACTGCTTCTCTCTCTCACTATGCCTGTGGCCTTTATAACAAACTCTCTGCCCAGTTTTCGAGCCTTGCTTGTTAGGTCTTCGTTTTCGTCCATGTTAAAAACCAACTGAGTGATTCCATATCTATCTCTCAAATCAACAAATGTCAATCCTCCTAAATCTCTACTTTTCTGTACCCAGCCAGATAAAATGACTTCCGTACCTTCATGGCTCATTCTTAATTCTCCACAATTATGGGTTCTGTACATGACTTTTGTTTTTCTCTTTTATGTGTTTTATTTATCAAATGGGTTAGGTTTTTATGCTTAACCATTGACCTTTAAGCAGCCAAAATTATGAATTTAACTTGTAATATGTTGTAGAATTGAGGATTTACTCCGTTATGTTCCATTTTGATTACTGATATTGCAATCTGAGGGTCAATCTTCCCTAAAAGATGAAAGAATATTTATAAATGGAGCTATCAAAGATGTGGCCAATAATTATCTAAACCTTCGACATGTTTTTCTGTTACTCTAACAATGCCTGGTTTTAAAAAAGATCACTACTTTTATGCCGTTCGTTAAAATGTCATATGTTATTTAAAACATCAACTTTATCAAAAATCAAAGCGCCGATCGCTCAAGAATTGGCAGATTTTGAGGTACATTTTAAAGAATCTATGAAGTCCAATGTGCCTTTATTGGATAAAATCACCTACTATATTGTCCAAAGGAAAGGAAAGCAAGTCAGGCCAATTTTTGTATTCCTTTGTGCACAAATTACGGGTGGAATCAATAAGAGAACACATATTGCTTCTTCTTTTATTGAAATATTGCATACTGCAAGTCTTGTTCATGATGATGTCGTAGATGATTCATACGAACGTCGTGGCTTTTTCTCAATAAATGCTCTGTGGAAAAACAAAATAGCCGTAATTGTTGGTGATTATCTCTTATCTAAAGGCCTATTGCTAGCTGTTGAACACAAAGAATATATCTTTTTAGAGTTAATATCAAAAGCAGTCAAGGACATGGCTGAGGGCGAATTGATGCAGCTTGAAAAAGCTAGACGATTAGATATTGAAGAAGATGTGTATTACAAAATTATACGTCAAAAAACAGCTTCACTAATTGCAGCGGCCTGTGCGGCCGGTGCGGCTTCTGCAACAAAAGATGAAGCGATCGTTGAAAAAATGAGACTGTTTGGCGAAACGATAGGTATTGCATTTCAAATTAAAGATGACCTCTTTGATTATGGTAATAAAGCTATTGGTAAACCAAGAGGTATTGACATAAAGGAAAAGAAAATGACCTTGCCTCTTATTTATGCATTGTCTAAGGCTGATAAGTCAACGAAAAAAAGCATTATAAAAAGTATTAAGAAAAAAAGTTCTGACCCTAAGGTCATTCAACATGTCATAACTTTTGTTAAAGAGAGTGGTGGATTAGATTATGCTAAGTTAGCAATGAACAAACACAAGTCCGAGGCGATGGAAATTCTTGACAGTTTTCCCAACTCAGAATATAAGGAAGCCTTGATTAATTTAGTAAACTACGTGATAGAAAGAGAAAAATAATTCAGAACTACAATGTTATAATTCTGAATTATTTAAAGATTTAGATCCTAAATTCGCTTTATTTCTAGTACTTATGCTTTTATAAACACCTTATTCAAAATCAAACCTTCCTTAGTTATCATTCTTAAAAAGTACTGTCCTGCATCAAGTCCAGAAACATTTATCTTATTTGACAAACCTCCAGCCAGTTGAGTCGTTTGGCCTACTGTGTTTGTAATTATTAACTTCACAATATTCTGATCAGTAGAAACATTTAAAAATTCTTTAACTGGGTTTGGAAAAAGAGAAACTTCATTTGATAACTGAACCTCTTCAGCAGAAGACAATCCTTCTGATTCTAAAACCTGAGTCACTGCGGCCTCCATTGTAGCCAAGTTTGCATTCCACAAATCATGAGTGATTTCTCTATCGCTTGGTCTAATTACACTTATCGTGGGAAAGCCGTCAGGAGCATACACGTTTAAATCTAAAGATAAAGGTCCCTCTTCATCAACAATAGGAAAAGGAACACCTGTTACCCAATCGCCTAGAGTATTGCCACCTGTACCATTTAAATCAGCCGATGTTGTTGCAGCATCTCCTTCATAAAAAATGATTTCGATTTGATTGGTTCCTTCTGGGCCAAACTTTGCATATAGGTCCTCTAAATAGTGCCTTTCATGAACTGTCCAGCAAGGAGGACACCAGGTTGCCGATACGTCTACAATTACCAATCTACCACTATCAAGAATTTCTTGCAGGCTGTGTACCTCTCCTTTGATATCCGTGACAATAAACTGGTGAGCTGTTCCGAATTGTGCATTGATATTATAGGTCATACACATGCCTAATACTAAAAGTAAAATTTGCTTCATAGTAAATACGTTAAAATAATAATTTAAAAATGCGCGGTTGTAACAAATGTATAGTTTTTATTTTGCAACCTTCTGGTGCTTCAATTCTTTTAACTGCCTTATGCGACCTTTGGAGTATTTAATATATTCAGTATTATCGTGCTTAGACTTATAGTATTTTGAGTAGTAATTAATGGCTATGTTCTTGTCTTTATAATAAACATCTGCTGCTCTTGCCAAATAAAACAAGACCAAGGGGTCTTTTCCATATTTATAAGCATCTTTATAATGATCAATTGCCTTACTTAGGTTTTTTTCTTCATTATACATCTTTGCCAATACACGATGGTACAAATCAACGTTTTTTGAAATCCCCTCTTCTAGTGCTTTTTCATAGTGAAATTTTGAATACTCCATGTTCTCCAGCTCATAATAAGCTGTCGCTAAATAATAGTGCGCGTTTTCCTTTATACCAGGATCTGTCAACGACTTTTCGAGCACAGGTATGGCTTTTTCAAATGAATCAATTTGAATGTATGAATAGCCAAGCATTTTATTATAGTAAGCATTAAAGTCTAGTCTTCCTATTATGCTCTCCAAGTAGACAACCGTACTGTCATAAGCTTTTTGTCTGTATTTACTTTGGGCAATTAGAAGGCGTAAACTTATATTCATAGAGTCCATTTGCAATCCAAAATTAATAATGCTATCAGCTTCTTGATATTGACTGTTAGATATAAATAGTTCAGACAAGCCTTTTATTGTAAATAGGTCTCTCGCGTTTAATTTATGGGCGTTTGAGTAGTTTTTAAAAGCATCTGTCATTATCCCCGCCGATTGAAACTGTTGAGCAACTTTTCTATAATAAATTGAGTTTTTAGGATATAACTTAATCAATTTATTGTAGTATAAAATTGTCTTCGGTGTGTTTTTTTGCTGCTCATATATTGTTGCCAACTGAGCCAATGCCTGTCGATTAGAAGAGTCTAATTTTTCTACTGCTTGATATAATGTTCTTGCTCTAGGAACATCTCCTAAACGATAAGCAGACATTGCTGCATTTTCATGAAGGACAACATTGGATGTGTCTAAAGATAAACAACCTTCATATTTGTTTAAGGCCTCCGCATAGTCTTGTAAATTGTAGTAATAATCTCCTTCAGTTAAACAAGAATTTGTTTGTGAGTTCAACGGTGTCACAGATAGCGTCAATCCTAAAAGCAGAAGCCAAGTTTTATATATTATTTTCATAAAGGTCATGGTTAAATAAATAAGATGACAATCCGCAAGGTTATGGTGTATATAAATCTCACGAAAGACTTTCATATAAATAAACTATTTTTGAATACGAATGACAATTTATAAAAAAATACTTGAAGCGAAGGTCCTAGGCAAAAAACTTCTAACGATGTTGATTGACCCTGACACAAAGGACTTAGAAAACATCTATAAAACCATTGATAACGCGATATCAGCCCATGTAGATTGCTTTTTTATTGGCGGAAGCCTATTGCATCAAAACAGTCTTGCTGAAATCGTTGATTATATAAAATCAAAAACTCATATACCCGTTATTCTTTTCCCAGGAAATACAGCACAGGTTTATAGCCAAGCAGATGCAACTCTATTTCCATCAGTAATTTCTGGCAGAAACCCAGAACTCTTGATAGGTAGGCATGTAGAATCTGCGGGTTTGTTAAGAGAATCTGGTATTGAAGTTATATCACTTGGCTATATGCTCATCGATAGTGGTCTGACAACCACAGTTAATTATATTACCAATACCTCTCCTATTCCTTATGACAATACCAACATTGCCATTTCAACAGCCATTGCTGGTGAACTGTTAGGGATGAAAATGATTTACCTTGAAGCAGGATCAGGAGCACCACGAACTATCTCTTCAAAAATGATAAACCAAGTCTCGAAAAATATAAATGTTCCACTAATAGTTGGAGGTGGTATCAAAACGCCAGAACAAGCCGAAGAAATTCTTGATGCCGGTGCCGATATGATTGTTGTTGGAAATGCACTTGAAACAAATGATGACTTAATTTTTGATTTATCAGCTACTGTTCATTCTATCAAAACTAAAACCGTATAATGATACAAGGATTAATTATACGGTCAACTGGCAGTTGGTATGAGGTTAAAAACCCAGAAGGCAAAATTATCCATTGCAGAATGCCCGGTAAGTTTAGATTGAATGGTAAAAAACTTACCAACCCTGTTGCTGTTGGTGACAATGTTTTGTTTGTCATAGAAGACAAACAAGAAACTGGCATTATAAAAGAAATTGTAGATCGCAAAAATTATGTAATCCGCCAGTCACCTAGAAAAAAACATTTTTTACATATTTTGGCGGCCAACATAGACCAGGCTTTGCTTATTGTCACTGTTGCGCACCCCAAGCTTAAACAAGGTTTTATAGATCGTTTTCTTCTGATGACAGAGCCGTATGATATTCCTGTCCACATCTTTTTCAACAAAGGTGATGTGTATACAGATGAAGACTTACTTATGTTTCAGGACCTTAAGGAAATGTATGAACGTATTGGCTATAGATGTTATTTGGTTTCTGCACTTGAAGAAAAGGGCATAGAAACATTGCTAAAGGTATTGCAAGGCAAAACAACTTTGTTTAGTGGTCAGTCTGGTGTTGGAAAATCATCTTTGATCAATTGCGTAAATCCTGATATTGAATTAAAAACAAAAGACATTTCTGTATTCACTGGGAAAGGACAACATACCACAACATTTGCTGAAATGTTTGAACTCGATAGTGAAACAAGAATTATTGATACACCAGGTATAAAAACACTAAGTTTCAATCATCTTGAACCCTTAGATGTCGCCCATAATTTTAAAGAGTTTTTTGTCGCTTCTGTAAAATGTAAATATGACAACTGCCTTCATAGAAACGAACCTAAGTGTGCTGTAAAGGATGGTTTGGATGACGAAGAATTCAGTACTGCCAGATACAACAGCTATCTACAAATTCTAGAAGAAATAGAAGATCAAAACTATTGGGAAAGGCACTCTGATTATTGATTTAATTCAGCTCGTTCCCGCTAGAGACCCCTCCCTACCAGGGAGTCCTTACTATCTCAAAAACATGCAAATCCTCAATGTTTATAAACCTCTTAATCATATTTATATGTTAAAAATTAAAATGAATGAAGCTTCTAGTGTTTATTTTAACAGCTAGGGGGTATCTCTTTCAGGGAGTACTCTCTGAAAGGGGGGTCGGTTGTTAACTTGGCTAATTATCAAATCTTCGAATAATTACTGGCAATAAAAACAAATCTGCTATAACTGCACTTACCAAGGTCACAGAAATCAGCAACCCTATTATCACACTTGGAAGGTTTGATGAAAAAATCAAAACCAAAAACCCAAAAAACAAGATGATTGAAGTATAGATAATAGCCTTGCCCGTTTCTAGAAACGTCACATACATTGCTTTTTCCTTATCGCCATACATATCTTTAGCAAGTTTATATTTACTCATGAAATGTATAGTGTCATCTACGGCGATTCCAAAAATTATTGCGAAAACAATAGACACCCCTGCCTCAAGCGCAATGTTAGCATAACCCAATAGAGCTGCAGCAAAAAGCAATGGAATAATATTAGGGACTATTGCAATCAATAAAAACTTAAAGCTTCTAAATAAAAAACCCATCAGTAAACTAACAATCACCAAGGCAATACCAAGACCAAACAATAAACTTTGCCTTACAAACTCCGCGTTTTTATCTAAAATTATCCCAGTACCTGTTTGCTTAAATGTTACCACAGAAGGATCTATATTTTCTGTAACCCAATCATCTACTCGCGCGCTCATTGCTTTAATATTCTCAGCACCAACGTCTTTTACTTTAGATGTAATCCGGGTCTTTCTTTTGTCTTTACTTACCAAAACCTCAGCACCCATTAAAGGGATTTTGTCTAGAAACGGCTTTGTCATTTCATAGGCCTCTTTGTCTGGCATTGAGTATGAGTCAGGACCATAGTTTTTCATCATCTGATTCAAACTTTTGATTATTGTAGCCAATGAGAATGCATTATAAACTTCAGGTTGTGTTTTTAAAAACCGTTCTGTTCGCTCTACCGCATCAATAACTTCATAATCAAAAACATCATAACCTTCCTGAATTGTAACCGCTAACTCTAAGGGTCTAAATCCTGCATATTCGTTTTCAAAAAACATAAAGTCTTCTGTAATCTTGGCTCCCTTTGGAAGGTTCTTTTGAAGTTCATAGTTGGTATGAATTTTAGAGATACCGTACACGCACAACACAAGAAATATTCCTGATAAAACCCAAATCAACTTGCTGTTTTTTAACGTATAGTTGTATGACCACTTTAAGACCTTCGTCCAGTTAAACTTAGTCGGTTTTTGACTAAATAGTTGGTCGTTGCTAAAGTAGGTTAACAAGGGACAGGTAAACGCTATAACTACAACATAGGCAATGACAACACCAATTGCAGAATTAACCCCAAACTCCTGAATAGGAATAATCCTTGAACTTAATAATGTTGCAAATCCTGCAGCAGTGGTTAAAGATGTCAGTAGCGTTGCAAGCCCAATTTGTCGAATCGTAACTTCCATTGATTCCTTTTTCCCTTTACCTTTACGCAGTTCATCAAAATACTTGGTCATAATGTGTATGACGTCGCTGGTGCCAACAATCAACATTAAAATTGGGTACAGTGCTGCCATCAGCGAAAGTTGCCTTCCCAGAACAGCAAGCACTCCCATGAATAACAAAAGTGCTAAGCCAATTGAAGTAAGTGCTATAGCAATGCTTCGCCATTTACTAAAAATCAAAATCATCACAAATGAAATCAGAATTCCACTTATCAGTGTCGATATTATTATCTCTCTAAATTGAAGTTCTGAAAGTTCAGTTTGAAAATACGCTCTTCCTAAAATATGGTAATCATCAAAGTTATAAAGAGCTAAGAGACTATCAATAGGATTCATAACTGCCTTAGACTCATCAATCTGAATTCCATCCTCAGTCTTTAAAATTACAACAGTAGATGTGGCACTTTTGTTAATCAAGTTATAAACGATGCGCTCATCTTTCATTAAGCCAATACTGTCCTCTATAAGTTTGTCTGAATTATCAATACTTACTGCTGGCTTAAAGATTGGCCCCATTGGAGACATCACTGGAAAACCAAAAAGAGGCAATGATTGAACTGATTTGACATATGGAACATCCTTACAGTCCTCAGAAAAAGCCCTAAGTTTTTTCAAAAATGACGTGTCAAAAACACTAGGTTCTTTTTCAAGTGCAATTAGTAAGAAGTTATCATCTGTCTCAAACTCCTCTATGAAGTTTTGAAAAAACTCTAGATCCTCATCACCAGTAGGAAAAAACTGCTCAAAATTGAATGCGAATTTTAAATTAGGCAGCATAATCCCCCCCAAAATTCCCAACACGATTGTTCCAACAATCAACCCCTTCCTATGCTTATAATACTTTTCATACCACATATCGTAATAACAACAAAAAACAGAATTTGCTTAGAAAAAAGAAGCTTTTATTTTTAAAATGAAATTTCTTATTAAGATGATAACAGGACATGGTATGTCTTAAGACACGCCATGTCCTAAAAACTACCCTAATTATGGTATAAGTTTCACTTCGTTTTTCAATTTAACCTATAATTCCATAACTTTGCCTCATGTTACTTTCCCAACATACTGAGGATAAAATTGAAGCTGGCACTGACGAAGCGGGCAGAGGGTGCCTTGCTGGTCCTGTCGTCGCTGCAGCTGTTATCTTACCGAAAAGTTTTAGTCACCCTTTTCTAAGGGACAGTAAAAAATTAACCAGTATTCAACGCCTAGAGCTTGAGCAGTTTATTAAGAATGTAGCAATTGCTTATGCCGTGAAAAAAGTAACCCCGAAAAAAATTGATGAAATCAACATCTTAAATGCCTCCTTCCTGGCAATGCATAAATCATTAGAAGCCTTACATGTTAAACCTGAGTTTATTCTCGTTGATGGAAACAGGTTCAAACCCTTCAAAAAAATTCCGTTTGAATGTATAATAAAAGGTGATGATAAATACTTCAGTATTGCTGCCGCCTCGATCTTAGCAAAGGTTGAACGGGATCGGTATATGCAACGTATGGCGAAAAAACATCCTCATTATTCTTGGGAGACAAATATGGGTTATCCAACCAAAGCACATCGTGCTTCAATCAAGCAATTTGGGACAACCAACCTACACCGTATGACATTCAAACTATTGGCAGAGAACAATCAGCTGGATCTCTTTGACCGTTGATAATTACTCCACAGCGCGTCTATGCTTTCTAACTGTTCCTTTTCATTCATTTTACCCTTAAACAATAGTTCTATAAAGTCTATTCCCATTTCATATCTGGCAAAGTGAATAAATCTATCATATTCAAAACTCCCACGATTGGCCTCTAACTCTAACGGTGCACGATCATGGCCATACCTCAAATATTGATAACCAAAAACAATCAAGTACCAAAACAAATACTTATATCGCTTAGCATGAACCAAGTGCGTAACCTCATGTGATGACAATCTTAACCAAGCACTGACATTGTTTAAATATGCCTTTGATTTAAAGAGTTCATGGTTATCTGAAAAGAAGTTTTCTGTAAACGTTATACTTGCCTTTTTAGCACTACCTAGCGTAATCGCTCCTCCGCCCTTTAGTGAATTATACCATGGTAAAAAACGAATAGTTGTTCGGATATATATGCGTGCCTCCCTAATGATTGTTGGGTCAACACCTGACAATAGACTTAAAAAATACGCTGCCGGTATTGTAAAGGCTAACTTGACACTACCCTTATTTTTAGATACATTTCTATGTACGTTTATATTATAATTCATTTACAAACAAAGAAGAGATTATATGGTCAGCAATCAACCTTCCTTTATTGGTCAATTTAATCTGGTCATCGACTTCAACCATTTCTCCAGCTTGAATATACCCCTCAATTAAAAACTGCAAAGTATTCTTTTGCGAATCACTCACATCAAAAATTCTAACTTTTGAGCAACCCCATTTTGTACGCAAACCTGTCATTAAAAATTCATTATACGTATCTTTAGGCGTCAGCACCTCCAACTCAAATGACTTTGTGTTATTGGTTATCGCTGCTATGTATTTTGGGTTATTATTGACATTCCACTGCCTTGTTGTTCCATTAAACGAATGAGCCGCTGGACCAACTCCCAGGTATTTTTCTTGTCGCCAGTAATTTGTGTTATGTTTAGATATTTGACCCCTCTTAGCATAATTGGATATTTCATAATGATCATATCCCATTGAGGTAAGTTGTTCCATTGTTCCTACAAACTGTTCTGCATAATCTTCTTCTTTGGGAGCAACCAATTTTCCTAATTTAATCATTTTTTCCAAAGCCGTTTCTGGCTCAACAGTTAAACCATAACAAGAAATATGGGGAATATCCAAAGCATTCGTCATCTCAAGGTTTTGCTGCCAAATAGATTTAGATGACGTCGGGTTACCAAATATAAGATCAACAGATATGTTTTCTAACCCTAAATACTGCGCCTCCTTTACACATGTCATAGCTTGGTCAGAATTATGCGAACGGTTCATCCATTGTAAATCTTCATCAAAAAATGATTGTATTCCTATGCTTAATCTATTAACACCAACCTTTTTTAACTCGTGAAGCTTAGCTCTGGATAAGTCATCTGGATTTGCCTCAAGTGTTATCTCTGCTCCTTCATCAACATTATGGTTCTTGTAGACACTATCCAAAATATTTGATAGCTCTGTATCTGTTAATACTGAAGGTGTGCCGCCACCAAAATATATGGTTCGAATTTTGTCTTCACTTAAGTAGTCCCTTTTATTGTCCAACTCTAGCGAAATGGCCTTAACCAAATCACTTTTAAGTGTCATTTTGGTTGAAAAGTGGAAATTGCAATAGTGGCATGCTTTTTTACAAAAAGGAATATGTATATAAATACCCGACATTCATGTTTATCTTTGTAACAAATATATTTGAATTAATTGACCATTCTAAGAGTATATCTAATAGTAGTAATTTGTTTTTTGAGTTTCGCCTCAAATGCACAGCTTAACAGTGTATATTTTTCTCCAACACTTCAACCCATAAATATTGTAGACTCAATTGATCTGAAGCGAGGTCAAGGTCTAGTTGAGTCACTAGGTTCCTATTTAGATGATTTGATTTTAGACAATTATTTAGAAGCATCGGTTGACAGTTTATATATAGACACGCTCAAAGGAGCTCCTCGACACATAGCAATTCTCCACATAGGAACTCAGTATACTTTTGAAAAACTTGTTTTCGACACCACCAATCTAAACTTATTCAAGTCTTGGAAAGTAGACCCTCCGACAAACTCCTCTGAGTTTGTACACCTGCGAAATAAGGTAACGGAATACTATGCAAACAATGGTTATCCATTTGCCAAATTATATTTAAACAACCTTACTCTTGAAAACAAAGAAATAAAAGGTAAGTTAATTTTAAAAAAGGGTAGAAAGATAATAATTGATTCATTAAAAATTCATGGAGATCTTAAGCTTAGAAGGGCCTATTTAGAAAAGTACCTTGACATTAATGAAGGACAACTATACGATCACAGCAAGGTGAAAAAAATTGGATTGCTTTTAGATAAACTCACCTTTTTAAACCAAGAAAAAGATCCTGATTTATCATTTTTCTATAACTACTCTACAGTTAATTTATATCTGAAAAACAAAAACACCAGTAGATTTGACTTGTTGTTTGGACTCATACCCACAAACTCAATAGAAGGCAGGCAATTGTTTTTATCATTGGACTTTACAGCAGAACTTCTAAACAAACTTGGATATGGTGAATATCTGTTTGTTAATTTTGAAAGACTAAGGCCCGAACAACAAATGTTTGAATTTAATTTTAATTATCCATACATTTTAAACTTACCATATGCTATTGATTTCGACTTTAGCATCTTCAGGAACAGTCTGAATTATCAAACTTTAAAGTCAAACTTGGGTGTTCAGTACATTGTAGATAGCGATATTAAAATCAAAGTGGGTTGGGATATAGAAACAACCAACATTGTAGAAGTGGATACAGTACAATTATTAAGTTCTAGAATGCTTCCTGATGATTTAGATATATCACACAGTGGCATATCAATCGAGGCAGAAGTCAATAAACTTGACTATCGGTTTAATCCAAGGAGAGGATACAGTATCTACTTTCAAGGGATAGCCGGAAGAAAAACAATAAATAGAAATACATTAATCCTTAACCTAAGTAATGATGATGTTAATTTTGAAAACCTGTATGATGCTGAAAAGTTAAACTCATTCCGTTATGAAATTAAATCAAAACTTTCCTTTTTCATTCCACTGGCAAGAAGAGGGGCGTTGGGTTTTCGCTTGTCTTCAGGTTGGAGAATAAGCGACAGCCGTTTATTTAGAAACGAAAAATTTCAGTTGGGAGGAAATAAGCTGCTAAGAGGATTTGATGAGGCAACCTTTTTTACTTCTTACTATAACATTTCAACAATTGAGTACAGGCTTCTCTTGTCAAACAACTCATACTTTAGTGTCCCATTTGTTGATCTAGGTATTATTGAAAACCCAGATAATAGTGAGGGCGCTAATGGCTCTACTTTAGCAGTTGGAATTGGAAGTAGTTTGGGTATAGAAACAAAAGCAGGTCTCTTTAACTTTTCTATTGCAGTTGGCCGTACTTCGGAGATAGGTTTTGACTTTAAAAGACCAAAGGCTCATTTCGGCTTTATATCATTATTTTAGTCTTGTAGTTAAAATCCCTTAAACATTTAAAGTGCTTAAGGGATTTTAATAAAAAAAACTCTGCGTGGTTTTAAATTTTTAAAAACTTTCCAGCTTCTCTTTCATTTATTCTGACAATATAAATTCCTGTTTCCCACGCAGAAGTATCAATATATTTTCTTCCTCCATTAATCGTCATATTTTCAATCATAGGTCGTCCTAGCATATCTATAACTTGCACATTTATATATTTGCCAGCATCCCACTTTAGGGTAATCATGTTTGTGGCAGGGTTTGGAAAAACCTCCAAGCCATATTCAGTAATCAACTCCTCTGTAAACGTTAGCTCATCACAATAAGACGTATCAGGTTCCAATTCAATCCAACCTTTGGGTGTCAAATCTCTCCCGTCAAAGGCAGGAAAGTCAGGGGGTATTCTCTTCACCCTAAAGGTTAAATTATTGTTGACCTGTAAAGTATCTCCTTGAGTAGCTGGGGCAGTTCCGTTTTGCGGTGTTTTATACTCCCAAACTATTTCATTATCTGGTGTCAATTCAAATGTGTATCCAAACCTTCCTGATGTAATCAAGTAATTGCTATTGGGTAAATATTGAATACTGGAAAGACCTGTTGAAAACAGCAAGGTTGGATCTACTGGGTGCGTAAATGTTTGTTCAACATCATCAGGACCAAATTTTCCGTTTTCAAAAGGGAAGTTCCACATGTAATCATCAAAACCTGCATCGAATACATTAGCCGTAGAAAAATCAGATGCTATTCTATTATTAAACACAGCAATCTTCCCATAATTCGGATCACTTTCAGAAATATAATCATCAATAAAATTCACATCATGTTGAAAAAACAAACGTTGATCTGTACTATCTCCTTGGTCATAAATTTGTGGATTTCCCCAACGGTACATTAAGTCCCCTCCAAGATTACTTAAACCACCAAAACTTTGTTGAGCCTGCTCAGTAGTAGTACTGTGATCAATTACCCACACCTCACTAAAGTTAGGTACACTCATTATAAAGTAATCATTTTGTGCGTTGTAATCTAGCGCATTTACATGCATCCAGTCTGCTTTGCCAATCCCATCAAGATCATGATTGATGTCAATTTTTGTAGGGTTGTCAGCAATAACACCAAAGTTATCTTTAGTGTCATCAAAATCTTGAACCAAATGATCCCAAGCGTGCCACTCCCAAATGATTTCATCGGTAGCTGGGTCGATTTCCAAAATATAGTCTGGCCACATTTCTCCTTGGGTCAAAACTGAAGTGTCTTTTCCGGCTTGTAAAACCTCTTCAAGTGTTTTAATTTCCCAAGCCACCATTGCAATTGTAACTTTGTTGTTTTTTTCAACAACGGCAATATCATGGTGTAACCTTGCAGTAGAGTCATTAAGGGTATAGCTCCATTCTAAGTTGTTGTCCCAATCTCTTATTTCTACAGTCGCTCCTCCTCCTCCTGCCCAAATACGATCCCCTGCAATAGAAGCTGGTCTTACCGTTTTAACCAACCTTCCATCCTCCAGTAAATATGCTGTGTTCGCTGGTCGTGTTCCAGGCTCTCCTTCCCACTTATGCACTATCTCCCCACAATTATCAAGTAGAAATACACTTGGTTGATTGTGTTGATACAATAGATTGTAACCATCAAATGCTTTATTTTGATTGTATGTTAAAAGACCAATAGTATTTTGTGCTTTCAATACAAAGCAGCACATTAAAAAACACAATAAAGTTGTAAGCTTTTTTATCATAATTTGATTATTTTTTCTGCTGATATCGTTTGGTTTTTCTCTGTCTTAATATTTAAAATATAAAAGCCTGAATCGAGTGTTGAAACATCGACTCTGTTATCAAATGCCGTCAAGTTAAATTCTGCTGCTTTTACACCATTTATATTGTAAATTTCTAGGATAGATCGCTGAGAGTAATTTGTGTTTAAATATAAAAATTCCTGAACTGGATTTGGAAACACTTTTGTTGAAAATTCTAAGTTTTCATCATTAGTAGCCGTCGTAAATATAATACATGGGTTGCCAAATGGATTCAACTCAATAGGTTCGTCAGGAGTCAAATCTCGGTTTTGAAAAGCAGGATAAAATTCTGGATATTTATACGTTCGGAAGATTGAGTTTCCTGTCGCAATTGTTCCTTGAGGCAATGGTTGAGATCCAACTGGGTTTTGATACTCCCAAACAATTTGCTTATTTTCTCCAACCTCCCAAACATATCCTGTCTGCCCATTAGTAATAAGTGTATTTCCATTGGCCAATCGTTCTGCGTTTGAGACACGTCCAACACTAAAGTCAATTCCTCCATTAAATTTATCGTAAGTCCAAAAAAGTTTTTCTGGACCATATGGTTTATCGTTTTCTAAAACATAATCACCATTAGAATCTATTGGTGGGTCAAGAACATCAATAGAAGAATACCCTCTATTCGTTCCGTTGTTAAACACCATTATTTTTCCTTTATCTTCACCATACTCAATCCAATAAGCAGCATGCTGGCCCGAAAAAACCTGGTCTTCTTCATCTCCTCTTTGATAAATCCTTGGGTTTCCCCATCTGTATAAGATATCACCACCCTTTCCAGCGTTTCCTCCATTGTGGCTTGCGGATTCTGCAATTGTTGTACTGTGGTCGATAACCCAAAATTCTCCAAAATTTCTTGAGTTAACAATTATTTGATCAAGCTCTGGGTTATAGTCTAACGCATTACAGTGGTTCCAATCTGGACTACCCGTAAGACCTCCGCCAAAATTTAAGTTCATATCAACTAACTCTGGATGTTCTGATATAACACCATATGTCCCTAGTGTTGAATCTTTGTCTTGAATAAGGTGGTCCCAAATGTGCCAATCCCAAACCAATTCGGCGCTATCATTACCTATAGGCTTTAACTCCATTACCTTATCAGGCCATAGACCCAAACTTGATAGCTCCCGTTCAACGCCAATCATTTTTGCTTCAGCAACAGAGATGTGCTCCCAGGCCAAAACCAGAATATTCCCATTTGGCAGAGCTTCAACATCATGATGCTGATGATGGTTTTCATCTGCAATATGGTAAGACCAAATTAGCTCTCCCTCCCAATTATAAATCTCAACAATACCTCCTCTTCCTCCTCCAGAAAAACCCCCAGGAACAGAACCTGTTCTCAATAAACTTCCGTTTTCTAAAAGATATGCCACCGCACCTGGCCTATACTGACTCTGCCAACTGTTAATCAATAGACCGCAGTTATCCACTAAATATGTCGTCCGAGATAAAGAAGGTGCCAGCAGTGTGTATCCATTTTGAGCACTTGATGTATTTAATAACGTTCCTAATGTTTGATCTTGAGCTTGGCTATCTTTCGTAAAAAGCATTTGAACTAATACTAACAAAAACACAATGGCTTGACACTTAAGGTTAACGCTCATATTTTCTATTCTTTTATTATTTTAAGTACTTGAGCTTGATCCTTAACCCTTATTTTTAAAAAATAGAAGCCTTTAGAAAGATCATTCATGTCAATTTGAGAATTCCTATTTAAGTAGCCTTTTCTATAAACCGTTCCATTTACATCATAAAGCTCAAAATATAAATCATCATTTATTAATGACTCAATTGTTATTACCTCATTTACTGGATTGGGGTATATTTTAAAAGCATTTGTAGTCGACACGCTCGTTGTTGAGGTTGTTGTGTCAATTAAAAAACAACCCATATAATCTGGGTCTATTTCTAGAACACCCATTGGCACCAAGACCTTACCATCAAACGCTTCGTAGTCATAACTATACCTTTCTGCTCTGAATATATCATTTGCAAATGCATTCGTACCCTGCATTATTGGTCCTGAATTACTTACTGGATTGATATAGTCCCAGACCTTTTTTTCGTCAGGTGTGATTTCTCTAATTCGTCCGTGGTTTCCAGAAGCAATCAATAAGTTATTATTCTTTAAAACCTGAACGCTTGATAACCTAGGAGATGAAAAGCTTAATTCTTCACTATCGTTTATTGTCTTATGGTCATCTACCATAAATATTCCATCAGAAGATAAAACATATTCACCATTTATAATAGTTGGGCTTATAAACTCAACACTTGAAATGTCAAGTCCCGGCGATCCTATTCCATTGTTAAAAACAGTAAATCCAACTTTGTTAGAATCTTCACTTTCAAGCCAGGAAGCATGGTGTTGAGCAAACAGCAATTGATCATCTGCTGTTCCTTTATTATAGGATGCATTATTGCCCCATCGAAATAAAAGATTGCCACCTTTACCAGAGCGTCCCCCCTGGCCAGAACTCGCCTCTTCTATGGTTGTACTATGGTCAATAATATAAACTTCGTTAAAGTCTCTTGAACTTAGCATTATTTCATCTCTAACTTCATTATATTGAATTGAATTCATATGCATCCAATCTGAATTACCTGGTTCACTTGGAGAAAATGCATTCGCAATTTTATAATTTATATGAAAAAGATTGGGGGAAGAAGCAATATCGCCAAAGTTATCTAATATTGAATCTCGCTCTTGTACCAAATGATCAAACACGTGCCACTCCCAGACAATTCTAGCAGAGTCAATACCAATTGGTTTAAGTTCAACTATATGTTCAAACCAAACACCGTCGGGCCTAGTCAGTGATGGTATTCTTCCTGCCTGAATTGCCTCTTCACGTGATTTGCGCTCCCAGGCTAAAACTAAAACATTTCCATTTGGTAAGGGTTGAAAGTCATGGTGATGTCTTACTTTATCATTTGAATAGATAAAGCTCCAAATCAATTTATTATCCCATGATTTGTGAACAATTCTACCTCCTGAACCTCCAGCCCCAAAAAGTCCAGAGGAGCGTTCAGCTCTAAATAAAGAACCATCTTCTTGAAGGTATGCCAATAGGGCGGGTGGACTATCAAAGGTCCATTCTTTTATTTTTTCGCCACAATTGTCAATAAGGTATGTTCTGTTTGAAGACATCGGAGAAATCAACGTATACCCATTATAAGAAAGCGAATCATATTGTATCAACCCGACTGTTTTAGGATCTTGTCCAGTTACATTTGTAACAATACATACAAGCAACAAGCATAAAACTATTTTTTGATATAAGTTCATTGTTACAAATGTACTGAGACCATATTAGTATATGTAGTTGATATAAGACAAAATTGATATTCTAATAAGGCCAGAAATAAAAAAAGCGATAATCTGAATCAGATTATCGCTTTTTTTATTTCCCTAAAGGTGTCTACAGTTAAAAGAAAATTGATCTACCGTCTTCAATATTAGCACGTTTTTTTAAATTTTCCATAATCTTAAATGAAACTTGGGATTTGGTTGAAGTTGCTAAACTTGTTTTTAAGAAAGGAATATTATTCGGTGCGCTTGCTGGTTGTTGACTAAGTGGCGAAATTACAAATACCCCACTATTACCAACAATTGGCTTAGAAACCGTTTGCGGTGCTAAGTTAAATGCTGCTGCTATTACTTTAGGTTCATTTCCTACACCCTGAACAAATTGAGCTACCATAGAAACACCTGAGGCTGTCAAAGCTTCAACAGCATTTTGAGAAGCTACATCTTCTAAACTTGTAACAGATAAAGCAGAAGCAAATTTTTGTCCTTTCTTCTTATTCATCACTGCTGCCTCAATTTGATCTTTAACAGATGCTACAGATTTCATTCCTTTAGGATTGATACTCTTTAATGTAGCAATAACGTATTTGTTATCATAGTACTTAACTCTATCTGTATATCTATAAATTTCTGGTGAAACATCTCCAATGCTTGTATTAGAATCATATGCCCATAACACCATATCTCTTGATGTTTGTTCTGAACCCAATGTTCCGACTGCAGAATCGTTTTTCTTTATAGAAGGAGAACTTGTAAGTGTAACATCACTTTCAGCATCAACCGCTGCTTTCAAAGAATCATACGTTTTGTTGTTGCTTAATATCTCACTCACTTTATCATACATATCTCCTTGTGTTTGCTCAGAAGGAATGATAGCCTGACCGATAGTTGCAATCTGGAATTTATTATCTTGATTGTTGAAAACCTGGTTTTCAACTTTAATCAAATGAACTCCATAGTCTGTTTGTACCGTATACAATCCACCTTTTTTACCTTTAAAGCTTGCTACTGTAAACTCTTTAACCATTTTTGTTTGGTCAAAAGATTCATAGAACCCTTCATTATCAACCACACCTGGGTCATCACTATGTTCTTTGGCTAAGTCTTTAAAACTCTTGCCTCCTTTTTTGTATGCATTTTCAATTGAGTCAATAACTGCCTTTGCTTTTGCAACTGCAGCAACATCCGTTCTAACCGCATTTTTAAGAATGTGTGTTACAGATACTGAATCTGGATAAACTCTTTTGTCAATTAACTTAACCACCAACATATTACCACTTTGTTCAAAAGGACCATATGCTTCGCCTGAATTCAAGGCAGCAATTTGTTCTCTTGCAACTTCTGGTAACTGATCTATTGTTCCATATATGTGAGAATAAGATCCTCTGTTAGATGTCGCAAATAAAGAATCACTTGTTGTTCTTTCAAGCTCTGTTTTTACAAACTCTGCTTTTAAGTCTGTTAATGATTGTCTTATAGCTTCTTTGTCATCTTCGGATGCAGTAACATTAAATGATGCAAACTCAATAACTCTTGATTCTTCAGTTTCTTCATACAATTCTTTATTATCATTCATATAAGATTTGAAATCCGAATCTGTCAATTCAACGTCTGAGCCGTCAATATTATCAAAAGGAATTTTTACATATTTAAAATCCGCTTTAGAATTTTCCATTTTGAAAGACTCTTCAGCCATCCAAGAAGGTGTATAAACTCCTTTGTTGATTAAAGTATTCAATTTAGATTGAAGTGCGTCTTTAACAATTTGCTTTTCCTGCTCTCCCCAATATGCCTCAAACTCTGGATTCAATGCTTCGCCAGCCTCAAGTGTATTTCTAAACTGCTGTAGTGTAGCTACATCCAATTGACCAGTTTGTGGGTTCCTCCAGTTTGCTTGGATTATTTGACTTGGGTTTGGTCCAAATTGAAGATCCATCAATTCTTCTCTAGAAACATTCAAACCTAAAGCATCTGCTTCTTTGTTTACCAATGCGTTTTCAACATAAAAATCCCAAATTGTCTTTCTTTTTTGGAAAATGTCTGTACCTGCATTTCTATAATAAGCCTGTTCTGTTCTTGAAAAATCTTGATAATTGATCTTTTGACCATCAACATTTCCCATTGTCATGCTTGTAACTGCACCTCCAGGACCACTTGACCCTGTCATATCCATCATAATGAATGCTGCCAGTGCTAATCCTAAAAGCAATAATACAAACCAAAAGTTTTTCCTAATCTTTCCTATTAGAGCCATTGTAAATTCTTAATACTTAGTAATGTATAAATAATATTATTCTTAATTTATTGTTTTCAGTGCTATTTAATTGGTTGCCAATAAGTTATAATGATCTTATTTCGAGGCCAAATGCATGAAAAAAGTTTTGCAAATGTAGCCTATTTTAAAACAATAATCAAAAATGATAGCATTTACATAACAATTGGCATCTACAATACTATTCTTATATGTATGAACACATAACACATTACAAAAAAACGGCATGTTATTTGAACAATGTATAACAGAGATTGAGTTTTTTACCTTAATCAATGGGTTTTTGAAAAGCTTAGTGGACCGTTCTTTCCGAACGGTCTTTTTTATTGCCCCTGGCGATCTCTCTCTATCACTGTGTCTATTTGAAATACCTTTAAGTTTTTTCCTATAATCCTCCGTTCTTTGTTAAGAACATAAACTTCAGGGGTTATATCAACATAGTATTTTGCATAAATAGACCTGTTTGTTGGGTCGTGGACATTGGTGAATGACATTTTGTTCTTTTTTATATATGCTTTCCATTCTTCATCATTTGTGTCAATTGCAATTGCATATACATCTACTTGATTATTGGCCTTGTTTTTATTATACCAATCCACTAATAGAGGTGACTCTTTCATACAGTGTTCACATGTGGGATTATACAAATAAACAACAATATAATCTGCCGTCTTTTCATAGATCGATTTTGTTTCACCCTTTTCGTTTGTTGACACAACATCTGGTCCCTTTAACCCTACAAGACTTTGAGCCATCTCACCAGCTCTTTGTTGAAGTCCATAAACCTCTACCGAATCTGCCCAAAATGCGCGTTCATGCGTGAAGTACTTTTGTATCATGTTTACAAATACTGCCTCTGGATCCATGAGGTTTGTTTTGGTCGGCTCAAACTGTATCGCGATCCAGTTTGTTATAAATTTATAATATCCTGGATAACCTAAGATTTGATCAATCAACATATTCGCTGAGCTCATTATAGAATCTGGGCTTTGTGGTGTTATCTCATTAAAGTAACGCTTTAGCTTATTGATTATAACAGGTGTACGTATCAGCCTTATGTCAGACCAATCAACATTATCCCAGAATTCTTTTCTGTAATGATAAACCTTCTCTTCATCGGTTCCCGTTTCTCTAATTGTTGGATTCTGTCCTGCTTTTTTAAATTGTACAAACAACAGATCTTCATTGCCACTATATAACTCATTTAAGTGGGCGGTTCTTTCTTTTTCTAGTTCCACCCTTTGGTTAAGTACCGTTTTATATGCACCACTTTGTTTATCTGCTATTCCCTTCAACTGAGTACTTATTGATCTGTATCGTGGGTTATATGAAGATTCAAATTTTAAGTTTTTATAATACAATTCGTTTTCTTTTGCACCTTTAACAGTCATGGAATTAATCAAATCACTTGAATTGCATACCATTTCAAATTTTTGATCCTTTCCCAGTATTATTTGCACAAATTCATTAGAGGGCAATGAAACATAGTACAACCCTTGTGGATAACCTTTTGAGTTCTCGAAATTTACTTTGCTACTTTTAAAGTCACTGGAATCTACCCTAAAATGACCTTCTGCCACAAAGCCGATCAAATAAGACGTCGCGTCTTTTGCACCTTCAACGGTTACTGAAAAGTCAGCTGGTCCACCTAAAACCGGCTCCATTTGGTCTCCGTTGGCTACTTTTTCCATTTTATCGGTGGCTTCTGTTGATGACTTTGATGCTGCTGTGTCTGGGCTTGAAGTGTTATTACAAGCAAATAGTATTACAAATAAAAAAATCTGTACCATCTTCATATTGAATTATTTAGGCACAAAAATACACTTGTGAAACGATTTCATAAAGTTCCATAGAGATTTTTTTTGAATTAAAATGTTTGATCGCCATTTCTCGCCATTTCTGCCCCATTTTAAGCAATTGTTTTTCATTTAATGCCATTATCTGTCGAATACCATGCACTAGTGATTGAACATCCCTATCTTTAACCAAGTATCCGTTAATTCCATGTTCTACTGTTTGTCTACAACCTGCCACATCTGTTGTCACTACTGGTTTAGCCATAGCAAGCGCTTCCAAAATTACTCTAGGCATTCCTTCTCTATAACTTGGCAATACAATACAGTCACTTTTAGCTATTTGTGGTTTTATGTCATTAACAAAACCTGAATATTGAACAATACCCTTATTGATATAATCAAAGAGTAAGCTTTTATTAACCATAGAAGGGTTGCCTTCATCAAACTCTCCTATTATCCTAAACTCTAAACCATTGCTGGTTTTCATTAATATTGCAGACGCTTGTAGAAATTCATTTATTCCTTTGTCTTTCAACAACCTGCCTATAAATGTGAATCTGCGTTTTGGATAATCACTTTTTTTGGAACTGGTTTGTAATCATCAACATCGATCCCACATCCATTCACAAACCCCGCTCTTTCTTTTTGAACAAGCTTAGAGTCAATAAAAAAATTCATGTCATCCTCATTTTCAAAAATGATTTTTTGATGAATTCCCTTAGTCATTTTGTATAGCAATTTGGTTATCCGATTGATCAGCCCTTTATGTAAAAAGGCATACCCCAAACCAGTAACAACCGCTATCGATTTTTTATGAGCCATCCACGCTGCTATTCCTCCATAGATGTTTGCTTTATGTGTATAGTGAATTATTACATCAGGGCTTACTGATTTGTATATTTTTTTTAATTCAAAAATTGATAACAAATCATTTATCGGATGTGTATGGTCTCTTTTAAGTCTTTTTAAATCTATGTGAATAACAGAAGGAAATTCTTCTTTATAAGAAATAAACTCATCTATTGGTGATGCAACAAATACTTGGTCGTCTTTTTCTCGAAACAGCTGAATAACATTTAGTCTAAACTTGTATATATTCCAAGTGGTATTAGCGACTATTAATATGCGTTTTTGTTTCACTATTTTTATAAAAAATCTGGATTATCTATCGATTGGCGCAAAGCCTTAATATTTTGTTCTTCGCTTTTTGGATATATCAGTAAAACATCTTTTTCATCAATAACAATATAATCTTCAAGCCCTTTAATTACAACCAACTTTTCAGCATCAGACCTTACTATACAATCTGTTGAATCAATCAACATTGTATTTTTTCCTATAACAACGGAACCTTCTTCATTTTTATCTTTAAAGGCATGAAGGGCATTCCATGTTCCCAAGTCACTCCAGCCAATATCAACTGGTAGTGTATATACATTTTGTGCTTTTTCTAGTATTGCATAATCAACGGATATCTTTGGTGTTTGTGGATATACCTCATCTATATATTCTTGCTCTCCTTCTGTATTATACTTAGAGAAATCCTTATTTAAAATGTTATAAATATCAGCTGCATTTTCTTTAAAACTCTTCAATATTGTATCAACTGACCAAACAAATATTCCTGCATTCCAATAATAAGACCCATTGTCGACGTATTGTTGCGCCACTTCTAGGTTTGGCTTCTCTCTAAAGGATTTTACTTTTTCCACCCCGTTTTCTGTCACTTTATTGGAGGATTCTATATAACCATAACCCGTATCTGGTCTTGTAGGCTGAATTCCCATTGTCAAAATAACATCATTTTGAAATGCATAGTCCAAAGACTGAACAATTTTATCCAAGAAAAACTCTTCTTTCAGTATCACATGATCTGAAGGAGCAATAACAAAGCATGCATTTTTATTTATTGCTTTCAGTCGCATAGCTGTGTAAGCAACACATGGGCCAGTATTATTTCTTGATGGCTCTGTTATTACATTCGCTTCCGGCATTTCTGGAATATGTTCCAGAACCAATCCTTTATAAGTCTTGTTTGTAACAACAAAGATTCTATCTGCGGGAATAATGTTTTGGAACCTCTCAAAAGTTAACCTTATTAAAGACTTGCCTACTCCTAAAATGTCAAGAAATTGCTTAGGCAGATCCTCTCTGCTCGCCGGCCAAAACCTTGATCCAACACCTCCCGCCATTATAGCAACATAATAATTATCCATCTTACTCATAATTCATTTTTGTTATGGTGAGTTTTGTCACCCTGATGTTCCTTTCTTTTTTGTTTGCTCATATAGTTTGCCCTGAAAAACTGCACTTGCAATTATAAACCCGATCATAGCGTGCATAAGTTGTATCTGTGTAAACAAAATCGTCACAAATAAAATCAAGGCAAACATTACTGCACTTTTGTGCAATAATGGTTTAAATGCCAAATATATAGATAAAGGAAGGAACAGCCCTAAAAAACCCAATTGAAATAAGACCATATTCAAGCCTCCAACAATCCTTTCGCGCTGTCTTAATGTTTCTTTTGTAATTATAGCCTTGTATTTCCCTTCACTATTTAGTTTACGAAGCATTATTAAAAATCGACCATATCCCATCGGTAGGAAATTGTTATGGCGAATTACAAAATATGGTGCAAATGTATTACTTGCTCTCATCGCTATACTTCCATCAATTTGAGCAACCTTCGCTGGGTCTTTTATAAACGTTGCCAAAACCCTTCCCGTTCTTGTTGTTTCAATTGAATTAATTATTGTTTGGGCATTTAAAGCTAAAACAATAAATATAATTGCTAAAAAAGAAACATAAACCAAGCGCAACTTCAACAGTTGAACCACTCCAAAAATAATTATTGAAAGACCTAGAATGGCAACAGACACCGTAGATCTAGCCAAGACAAGTGTTTGAAATAACAGAAATATACAAGCAATAATGTTTTGCGTTTTGCTATAGTTTAATATTGAATAAACAATAAAAAACAAACAAGCACTTCCATAAAATGCTGGTTCTGTTGTCAACGATACAACACCTCTTCCGCCTACCAAAATACCTCTTCCCTCGTTCAACAGTATGGTCATAAAGTCATTGATAAAATACGCCTGAACAAATCCAACTACAAAATATATAAACATAAAAGTCATAAAAAGCATAAAAGAGAGACGGTATTCTGTTTTTGTAAATATGATATACGCTGCCGTAGCAACTATTGGCGGAGATAGGTAGTTTAAAATCAGTTTGATGGTTAAAAACGCATCTACATTTGAAGTAAAGGCAAAAACCAGTGAAATGGCAAAAGTCAACCACAATAGCAGCAAAGGTGTATTCATTTTTTGTCGCGATGAAACGAATAAAATTATTGTCCCCAAGAACATGGAATTTGGTTGCGTATCTGTTCCAATTCTTATAAAGTCTAGAAAAGGAAAAAAACAACTGAAGACAAATATGTGAGCCAGAAATTTCATCAATTAATCTGCATTGTGTTTTTGTCAGTTTTAAAATTGTCAAATCGTATACTCCCTCCGTTAGAGTTGCACAATAAACCTATACTATTAGAATAACCTGACTTAATATCTGCACATTTAGCATTTTCCCCTCCTTGCTCAGAAACTATTTGTGATATATAATTAAAACTTGGTTTTATCAAAGTGTTGTTTTGATCATTGTAACTATTCAAAAGTAACGTAGTGGCGTTTTTACTGTGATGATGGAAAACGTCATATATTCGATTTTCCATAGCTCCTGCCAAATGAATAGCCGCATCCTCACCCCCCAGTCCTACTCTATTAAGAATAATATTACTAATGCTATTGGCATTTGACATTCCTTCAATAAAAATTCCACAATCTAGATGCTGAAGAATCACATTGTTTACTGTGTGGAAATAAGAAGTGGTTGTTCCATCTCCTTTTGCTTGGGCATTAAACATATACAAACCTATGTTATCATTTCCTCTTGAGGGACCAGGACCCGTAATCGTGATGTTTTCCACCTCAATAAAAAGAATATTATTCCCTCTGATTTTCCTGTTTTGATGTCCGACTTTTACAATTCCATTGGGTACTGTTCTCTTTGATCTTATTTCTACACGTTTATTTAACCCTTCCAGTTTTGCATATGATTTAGAAAGCCAAAAGATAGGTCCATCGTTTCCTCCATTCGTTTTTTCTATAACAACTCCCGGCATCAGGCGCAGGTGCTTTTTTAACTCAATTGTTTCATTAATAATATACTTACCTCTGGGAACTATAAGCATAACATGATTGCTTGATAGTGCTTTTCGAAAAGCGCCAGAAGCGTCTTTTTGGCCAGTTGGGTCAGCACCATAAAAAAGAACGGATGATGTGTCCGCTTGGTCAGACGGAACAAGACGTCCCTTCGAACATGATGTAAATAACACTACATTTAAAATACAAAATAACAGAAGTCCCTTCATCGTTTTTTACTTATATTTAGCTTGTGCAAAATCCATTGCGCGCAATAATATATCGCACGCTTTATCAAGTTGTTTTAATGTATATATCAATGGTGGAGCTAATCGAAATGACTTGTTATTAAATAGAAAGTAATCTATAAGGGCTCCGTGTTCAAAACAATTATTAACTACATGTTTCAAGTACTTTCTTTTCGTAAGTTCTACAGCCATCATCATGCCCGAGCTTCTGACTTCTTTGATTATATCATGCTGTAATTTAGACATAATAAAAGCTTCCTTTTCTAAAACTGAATCCACTATTTTTTCATTCAATAATGCTTGTAAACCACCTAACGCAGCAGCACACGTAACGGGGTGTCCACCAAATGTAGTAATATGTCCAAGGTCAGGGTTCTTTGCAAACAAATTAATTAGCCTTTTATCTCCCACCAGTCCACCAATTGGCATGCCTCCACCCATTGCCTTTCCGATACACATTAAGTCAGGAATAACGCCATATTTTTGATGCGCAAACAATAAGCCCGTTCGTCCAAAGCCTGTTTGTATCTCATCAAGAATAAATAAGGTGTTGGTCTGTTTACATCTTTGCTCCACTTTTCCGAGATAATCATTTAACGGCAAGCGTATTCCTACCTCTGCTTGTACTGGTTCGAGTATTACCGCTGCCGTTCTACATGTTATTTTTTCTAAATCCGATTCATTGTTAAATTCAATGTGTCGAACCCCTGGTAAAAGTGGCAAGAATGCTCTTGAGTAGTCATGGTCAGACCTCAAAGATTCAGAACCCTGAGTGCTTCCATGATATGCATTTGAACATGATATAATCTCATATCTCCCTGTTGCCCTTTTTGCCAGTTTCATAGCAACCTCTAATACCTCACTTCCCGAGTTCAAATAATAAATACAATTAAGTGATGGATCCAATTGGTTTTTCAAAAGTTCAGCAAATTCGACTTGCGATGATTGAATGTGCTCACCATAAACCATTGTGTGCATATGTTTATCCAATTGATCCTTTATAGCATTAATTACTTTTGGGTGCCTATGACCTAATGAACTCACAGAAATACCAGAATTTAAATCGTAATATCTTTTTCCCGATGTATCATAAATGAATATGCCCTCAGCTCGACCAACCTCTAGTGCCAAAGAATAAGTACTTGTTTGGCCTATATTATTTAAAAAAATGTCCCTTTTCGATATTCCCATCTCTAATTTCTATTATAGGCAAATCTAATTATTAGTGTTGACATTCCTTATTTAAATATGATTATGACTTCCATGCCATTAGTACTATAAATCGTTATTTTCTTGTTAAATTGATTCTTTTTAAGGTTAAAAAGAATCCGTTTAATGGATTTCGGTCTTGTTTTTGCGCATCTTTGTTTCGAAACAAAGGATCTTTTCCTATTCAATTGTAAATATTTATTTATGTCAAAATTATTTTCTGTTTGTGCTATTCTATTAATCGCAACTATCTCGTTCAGCCAAGGTATCTCATTTTTTCATGGAACATGGGATGAGGCTTTAGAAGAGGCCCAAAAAACAGACAAGATTATTTTTGTCGATGCATATGCCAAATGGTGTGGTCCTTGTAAAGCCATGGCAAAAAATGTTTTCACACAAGAAAAGGTAGGTATGTACTTTAATGAAAACTTCATCAGTATAAAAATGGACATGGAAGAGAAGGAAGGAATAGCCTTCGGAAGAAAGTTTCCTGTATCTGCTTATCCAACATTATTTTTTGTATCAGGGGAAGGTGAGCTGATTAAGAAGTCTGTGGGTGGAAAACAAGTTGAAGCATTAATTACTTTGGCAAAAAACGCAATTGCAGGATTTGATAAAAGTGGTCAATATGTTGAATCATATGAAGCTGGAAATAGAGACTTTGACTTAATGCTCAACTATGTTACAGAGCTAAATAAGGTTGGTAAACCAAGCTTGAAAATATCAAACGACTATTTGGATTCTAATCCTAATATCTCAAAAGATCAAAAATCTAAATTTTTAATGGCTGCACTCATTGAATCAGATTCTAAAATTTTTGAAGAATTGATTTTATTACGCAAAAATGCAATAAACCAAACATCAGAAGAGGACTATGAAAAAAAAGTCGAAGCAGCTTGTTTGGAAACTGTTAACAAGGCTGTAGAGTTTGAATTTGAAGATTTGTTAATAGATGCAATTAATAACTACAAAGAATCTAAAGCAGGTAACACTAAAAGGTTCAACTTTATTGCCAAATTGAAGTACCATGAACTAATGTCTAACTACAATGAATGGTCTGATCTTTCTAAAGCGTTTTTAAAGAAATTTGGGAAAAAAGATGTTGAATTATATAGTGTGCATTTATCTGTTTTAGATGAAAGTTTTTCTTACGTACCTGAAAGCAATGAATATGCAAGTGAACTTGCAAAGGCATTGGTTAAAAAAGAGGACTCAACGCTAAACTATTTAAAGTATATTCAACTGTTAATGAAATGCGACAAACACCAAGAAGCAGAAAAAGTGACCAAAGAGGCAATTAAAAAAGCTAAAAAGAGAGAAGAAAAAACCAATCAACTAGTAAAATACTTGGAATATATTCAAAAAGAAATCCTAGATTAACCTTAAGTGGTGCCTTCTATTCGTTTTAGCTTTTTGTTCAATAAACTTATATAGCCAACAAGATATTAAATTTGTAAAAGTTGGCTTTAAACAGTCACTGTAAAGACCAACGGTTAAAAACAAAGTGGTATTTATTGATGCCTTCGCAAGGTTTATAAATAACAAATATGGTCCTAATGGCGAAAAGTACTTAATTGTTTCAACTGATAAGCCTATTCCGATTCAGAATAATCAACCAACACCATTAGGTTCATCACCTCCCACGTTTATAATAATAAGAGCTCTCTGCTGGAAAAAGAAAAAGTTATAGTTGAAACTATTTCTTCAAACCCAAAAGAAACAATTCTTTACATAATGGTTTCGGACAACAGCAACGTCCCTCCACAAGTCCTTAAAGAAGAAGCTTGTTTTAGAATACAATTAACGAATGGCAGCCACTTTGAATCAGTTAAAAGCTATTTAACAACACAAGGAAACTGGCTAACGGAAGCCAATATGCGATTAGTCTTTGATTTTATATGTGATTGCAAATCTGAACTTTTTAAACATGTTGTAAACAATCGCCAGGCAAATGAGTCTCTGGCAGGAAAAAATGTTCTAAATACGCTTATATATTAATCCAAAAAGAGTTAGCCAGAACCTATTTTCAACCTACACAACAAAATGCATTCTAAATAAAGAAACTACGAAAGAGCAATCAGGTATTTATCGCCTTGTAGGATTGTATTGTGCTAGAAACTTTATGGCCTTTTCTAGTCTTGGATTAAGCCAGATTAAAAATTACCCGTTGACTAACGCTGATATAACGTATAGAGTGTGCGACAAAACTATCCTATAGGATAATGTAAAAAAACTGACTGCAATTAAAAATTAATTACAAGTTCTTGCATCAACTGGTCCAAAAAAAGATCTGGACTATTTCTCTCTTTATAAGGTTTACATAAAACTAAAAAACAAGAAAATTATCATTTTTTTGAATCTCTTAAAGAAGGTTAAGTGTATACTTTTTAATCGGTAGAACCTAGGGTTACAACTATATATTCTTTAATGGGTCTTCATCATAACCAAATTCTTTTAACGTCTTGGCAGCCAACACGTTTTTCATTGTGACCTCTTTACCAAAAAAGTCATGTGTTGTTGAAAACTGAATTCCTTCAAAAGTCTGCCATCCAGACCAAGCATTATAGATCCCTTTAATTGGCAATATACTTGTCCACATTTTCCAACCGTAAGGTCTTTGGTTTTCGTCCAAAATCCAAAGGTAGGAATCTCCTGGCGTCACTCCTCCAGAAGAATATTCAACCATCAAGTGTCTCTTGTTATCAATCGTTACCACCTTTCGGGTTGTTCCTATATCAAACAATTTAAATGGTGCTATCATCCAAAATGAATCATTACACCAATTGGACCATGCCTTTTGTTTCGCCGCCTCATGTGCATCACCGTCAAGCATTTGTCCATTTTTATAACACTGGGCATTCATTGTATTTAGATTATACAAAACTTTGTAATCTGCAAATTCAATAATTGCTTTATTGTTTTTCTTATCCCAGAAGGACTTTTGTCCCTCTCTGAAAAACTCCCATCGTAGATAAGGTAATGTATCAAAAGCACTCTTATTAATAACTGACAAAATTTCTGTTGCCAAAGCATCTGCTTCTGCACCTGGTTTTCCATCTGGTTTTGGCTCACTCATTACCTTTATGGTTATAAAACCGGCCACAAATAGAACCAGTAATAAATAGAGAGTATATTTGAAAAACTTCATATTATTTTTTTTGAACCCAAGATAAAAATAATTTTATTGCACTTCCTTAGTTATATCTTTGTTGACTTTGTTGGTTTCTCAACCCACTGCAACTAATAAAATCTGTATTAAACGAATAACTAAAACATGTATAAAATAAGAGCAGGGCACCAACGAAAGCTCGCGTGCACCCTGCATAACCCCAAAAAACCATTTGAATACAATCTATCTTGAATCTCTTTTTAAAAATTTCTTTTCGTGGAGACTGTGTATCTTTATATTCGTAATACACACTTTTGACATGGTAGTGGAAATAAAGTCACATTATAGATTGAAATATTCTATAAAATTATCAATTTAGTTTTTTAAACCTAGTATGAAGACAAAAAAAGTATACATATGTTCAAATTGTGGACATAAAAATTCCAAATGGGAGGGAAAGTGCTCCACTTGCGATGAATGGAACACCTATGTCGAAGAAATTATAGTACCACAATCAAAAAGTGAAAAGAAAAAAGCCTCTTGGTTAAAAGAATCCAACGAACAGACTCCAACACTTATTCAAAATGTTATACAAAATAATATATACAGGCTACCTCTTACCGATAAGGAATTACACAGAACCCTTGGTGGAGGTCTTGTCCCTGGCTCCATAATTTTAGTTGGTGGTGATCCGGGAATTGGTAAATCTACCTTGTTGTTACAATTGGCATTAAAAAGTCAATTTGAGATTCTATACGTTTCTGGAGAAGAAAGTGCAGAGCAAATAAAAATGCGAGCCGATAGAATTGGAATAAATAATGACAAATGCCATGTTTTGACTGAAACAAATCTAAGTAAGATTTTAAAAACGGCTCATGCATTAAAACCCAGCATACTTATCATTGATTCAATCCAAACGATTGTATCACCGGCTGTTGAATCAGCTCCCGGAAGCATATCTCAAGTAAGAGAATGTACCGTTGATCTGCAACAATTTGCAAAAGAAACCAACGTCCCTGTTTTCATAATTGGTCACATCAATAAAGAGGGCTCTATTGCCGGGCCAAAGACTTTAGAACACATTGTTGATACTGTGTTACAATTTGAAGGTGATCGTAATCACATTTATAGAATATTAAGGACTAAAAAAAATAGATTTGGTTCTACTGACGAAATGGGTATTTATGCTATGGAGTCTTATGGCTTAAGACAGGTCGAAAATCCTTCCGAACTTCTACTCTCTCAAAGCGACGATACGCTAAGTGGAAGCACCGTTGCTGTAACGGTAGAGGGTATGCGACCAATGCTTATTGAAACACAGGCACTGGTAAGCCAAGCTATTTATGGCACACCACAAAGGTCTGCAACTGGTTTTGATCTAAGAAGACTGAGTATGCTGTTGGCTGTATTAGAAAAAAGAGCTGGTTTGTTCTTTGGTCAAAACGATGTTTTTTTAAATATGGCTGGTGGTTTAAAGGTCCATGATACAGCTATTGATCTTTCAATTGTTTCGTCACTTATTTCTTCTCTTCAAAACATTCCTGTCAACAGCAAAATTTGCTTTACTGGTGAGGTTGGATTAACTGGTGAAATTAGGGCCGTAAATAGAATTGAGCAAAGAATTGAAGAAGCGGCAAGGTTGGGTTTCGAAGAAATTTATATTTCGAAATACAACATGAAGGGTTTAAAAAACAAATCCTCTAAAATCAATGTTCATGGCTTGGGTAAAATTGAGGATCTAATTGGTGATGTCTTTTCTTAATACATATTGATGGGGTGCATTATAGCTCTAGAACAGAAACTATTCTACCATCAGGCTGTGAAATTAGAAAGGGAACTGTATTTTTAGGCTTTATTGATGGTTGCAATGAAGGAGTTGGTGACCTTCATGTTATAGAAAACAGATCAACAACAAAAATTAACTTACATATGCCCAAGTACGATATAAATGACCCAACTGATTTAGATATTATGCGAGCGCAATTCGATATAATTTCTGGTAATGATTGGGAGGAGTATCTAGAAATAGCTGAGGAAAGAAACATGCATTATAAAAACATCAATATTCTAAAAACAGCACAAAGAAAAGCCGGAATCTCCAAGTATCTAAGCCCAAAGGTAATTTTATGGGTTCTTTCCTTGGTAGATCAATTGGATTCTAATGAGGAAGAATAGTTATAAACCCACTTAAGCTTGAGTATGTCGCATATACTTGAATAACATTTGTCAATCTCTGCGTTAAAACATGCGCCATAGCTTGTGCCTCCGCTAAAGCATCAGCGACTTGCGAACAGCTATGCTTCTTTCCAACCCACCCACTTTCGTGATTCACACTCTTTGAGTACTCTCGTAGTCCGTTCATCGAAGGTTAAATGTATCGCTCATGACTTAATCCTAACAATTTCTTTTTAAAATCTAATGCAACACCTTCAAATTGAAATAGTATAAATGATTTTAAGTATTAATCATTCAAGAACAACTATCATTTCTGTAATACCCATAAGTCTGAAGGACTCTTCATGGTGAATTGTAAAATTAGCGTATCTACCAGAAAGTTGATCGGGTTGCACACAAACCCTTACATAGATTTCATATCTAAGCGTTCTGAAGGCATTATTTTAGATAGAATAATGCTCGAATGCAATTATACTGCTTCAATATGATCAAATACTACAAATCAAGATGTCTCATAATAAAGATATTTGATAGCGTTGAGTCATTAAAACAAAACAAAGTAAAATGAAAGGTCACTTCTATTATTTCGTGCTGCTTTATTTCTTGCACAAATGAAGAGTTCATGAACCTTCTCTTTTTCAGATGTGGTTGTCTTCGAAAATAATACCTTTTGTTGCTTTAGCAGTTTTGTAATTGTAATCTGGAGTTCACTATAAATCACTATATTATAGCAATAAGGATTCTTAATAAATTTAAAAGACAAATATTATAAGTCGTAGAAAGTCAAAAGTTTGACTATTGAGATTAAAAAACCCTAATAAAACTGAAGTTATGAATAATTGCTTTAAATGGATTTTAACTATTGTAATAATTCACAGTTCAATTGCTATTTATTCACAAGGTCTCTCTGACAGTGTTTACCACGAACGTTTGTTTTACACATGCAAAGCTTGGGGGCATTTTAAGTATTATCATTCTGAAGTTGCGAATGGCAATGTAAATTGGGATGAAGCCCTGATTGAAGCCATAGATGGTATAAAGGAATCTGAAGACAATACAGCTTTTAATAACGTATTGCTAACTATGTTTAATAAGGCTGGAGAGACAGTAATTGGTACAAACTTTATTCTCACAATTCCAGATTCTCTTAATAATAATTTGGATCGAGATTGGATATATAGTTCTATATTATCAGATTCTGTCCAATCCGTTTTAGATACAATAAGCCAAAGGTTTACTCCACAATACAGTGTATTAGTACCTAAAGGAAGTGCCGGTCAACCAGCTTTCTCCTCTGATGATACTTATTATAGTGGATCACTATACCCTGAAGAAAATATAAGATTATTAGGACTTTTCAGATATTGGAATATTATACATTACTTTTTTCCTTACAAATCTATAATGGATCAAAATTGGGATTCTACTTTAATGGAATTTATACCCATTATCGCTGAAGCTAATAAATAGGACTTCGTGTGGTCGGCACGACCAAACATGAAGTCTATGTTGAACTAAGTCGTTAGCTAGATGTAAACCGAATTATATTTCGAGATAGAAATGTATAAAGTTGATACGTAGTTGTTGTAAAGTTACAAAACCAAAGCATTCAAGAGCTATGTTTATTGCAAAAAGTAATTTTACCGAGGGCGTGAACAGAAATTGATCTTAATATTATTGTCTTGAATTTAGTATGCCCATAAATGCAAAAAGCAAGTTGATTAAAGCGAGTGTCTGTTTTCATAATTACTTGTATTATTGGGAGGTCCTCTTGTCGCATGTATTTCACCGATAAATACTAATTTTCCTTTTTTACAATTTGGACATTGATCTACAACAAGCCCTTTTTCTAACCAGATAGTTTTGTAGTCTTTAGAACTCTTTTTCGATGTTGGAAATAATTTCATTTTCCATGAACTGTGTAATATTCCAAAATGTCTAATTCTAATTGAAGAGTTTCTTAAACCTCTTGAAATTAGTGCCTACCGTTTATCTAAGGAAATTGGAATTCCTTAAACCAGAATCACAGCCAATACTGTATTAAGATTATCGAAGTTATTTGGGAATAGTGCAAAGTTTTGGTTAGGTCTTCAGAATGATTTTGATATTGAAGAAGGGAACAAGAATTTAAAAATTAAACTTTCAAAAATTGAAACTGTCTCAGTGTAAATCATGTGAGGACTTTATAAGTAACACCTACTGATCATGATCATCACGACTCAAATTTTGTTAAAATTTGACAACTTTACTTCTTGGCTATTTCGGTCTAACCATGCCACTCATTTCGGAGTAACCGTGCCACTCTAAAGATCAAGTAATGATAGTTGATTTTTAGTTATTTAACAATACCTTTTCTCAATGATTCACCTTTTAGTGTATAATGGCGCACCATTGACCCCCTTAATGGCGCAAGCTGACCCCCCTAAGAATCAGAAGTTAGAATAAAGGTAAAAATTATATTTAAGAACTTTTTCTTAAGCTTTTTCCCATGAGCTCTAGCCTAGAACATTTGG
>CAJQRD010000045.1 GCA_905480605.1 uncultured Saprospiraceae bacterium
AACCAGGATTAAGAAGTGCAGGAAAAATCTTTACAACAGCAGATGCGGATGCAAATGGATTTGCACAGATTCCAATCTATGTGTGGGATGAGTGTGGAAACTATGATTTCTGTATAGTTAACTTGAGAATAGTTGACAATGATGGAGGCGGAATGGCAATGGTAGCTGGACAAGTTACAACTGAGTTCGGAGAAGAAGTTGAGCAAATCCAAACTTCATTAAATGGACCATTGAACTTCAATGTTTCAGATATGACTGACGCAACAGGTACTTATGCCTTTATGAATACACCTTTATACAGTAACTATGAAGTAAGTGGTACTAAAACAGATGATTACTTGAATGGTGTTTCTACTTTAGATTTAGTATTGATCCAAAGACACATCTTAGGTCAAACAAGTCTTGATAGTCCATACAAAATGATTGCTGCTGATATTAACAGTGATAATCAAATTACATCTGTTGATTTACTAGAATTAAGAAAGTTAATTTTAGGAATATACACTGAGTTGCCAAATAATGCATCTTGGAAATTAGTTAACAGTGACAACTCACTTACAACTTCTAGTCCTTGGAACTATGATGAAACAATTTCGATTGCTGAATTGGCTGAAGACATGGATGATGAAAACTTCATCGGTGTTAAAATCGGAGATGTGAATGCAAGTGTTGTTGCAAATGTTCAGAGTGAAAATGTAAGTTCAAGAAATAGCAGTATTGATGTTAACTTCGAAGACAAAGCAGTTATTGCTGGCGAACAAGTAACAATAACTTTAAGTACAGAAAGAAATGATGTATATGGTTACCAATTTACTTTAAATACTAGTGGTTTAGAATTAGTAGAAGTAAAAGGAAATAATCTTACACAAAATAATGTTGGTGTATTCACTAACAGATTGACATTGAGTTACAACGAGAATCAAGCAATTGATGCTGGTAATTTAGTGACTTTAGTAGTAAAAGCTACGCAAGCTGGTCAATTAGGTGAAATGTTATCTATGGGAAGTGAATTGACTAGAGCAGAAGCTTATGTTGGTAATAACTTAGAAGTAGTTGAGATTTCATTAAGAGACAATACTGAGAGTGCTTTTGAATTATATCAAAATGAACCAAATCCATTCAGTGAGTACACTGTAATTGGATTTGAAATGCCTACAAATGGTCAAGCTACAATTAGCTTATTTGATGTAACTGGAAAAGTAATCAAAGTAATCAATGGTAATTATACTGCTGGTTATAACTCAGTAACTGTAACTAAAGAAGATTTAGGAGCAGCTGGAATGGTTTACTACAAATTACAAACTGGAGATTATACAGCTACTAAGCACATGGTAGTTGTAAGATAAATTTAGATTCTTATGAGATTAAAGAGTCTTTATTCTCGTGATTGAGTAATCTTCTAGGAAGATAAAAAATTGAAGCCTAGAGCATTTTGGTTTATGAAAATTAAGGTCGACAGTTTACTGTCGGCCTTTTTTATTTTTTCGATATTGAACTTGGAATATATCTTTAATTAATAGCAATTTTAATACAGACCGAAAAGGGTATTCTATATTTTCGATAGGTAGTCAAGCAGACTGAAGCAGCTACTTTGGATACTTGAGTATAGGATGACCGTTTATAATTTTTGGAATAAGAGTAATTAGCCGATTAAGAATATCGTTGGGATCTTACCAATTTGAAAGTCTAGGTTCTTCCAGTCTGAAACTCTTCGAGTTGTAATAGATTCTTCATCACCTGTGATATCTTTAGCGACACACAACTTGATGTTTGGGTTAAGGTTTTTTACTAAGAACTTCAACATTCTATCATTCCGATATGGTGTTTCGATAAAAATTTGAGTCTGCCTGGTTTTTTGTATTAGAGATTCTAATTGTTTGAGTTTGGATTTGAGTTCATTCTCTTTAATAGGTAGATAGCCATTGAAACAAAAATTTTGACCATTCAGACCACTCGCTGCCAGGCTTAAAAAAATTGATGATGGACCAACCAATGGTTTTACTTTAATTCCTTTTGAATGTGCTTTGATAACTAAGTCTGATCCAGGATCAGCTATTCCAGGCATTCCTGATTCGCTAATAACGCCAACATTATGACCTTGCTGTAACCAGCTCATTGCTGTATTAATGTAATCAAGACCATCTTGATCAATTTCGATAATATTCAAACTGCTAATTTCGTAAGGAGGATTGGTGGTTTTAATGAATCTGCGCGCAGTCCTTGATCTTTCAACAACAAAATGTGTGGTCTCGTGAATTGATGTTATTGTTCCCTTTGGAATTTGTATTAATGTGTCCTCTGATATAACTGTTGGGATAAGAAGTATATGTCCGTAACTACTGTTATTTTTCATTTAGTTGATAAAATGTGTAATATCTTTATTTAATTCTTTGCTAAGTTATGCTTAATTGGTATAATTTTGACCTTTTTAAGGGCTTAAGGAACGTCAATATAATTTATTATGTCAAACATGTCTGAAACATATACAGTTCGAATTCCTCATTTTGAGGGACCATTTGATTTGTTGTTGTATTTTATTCAACGTGATGAGTTGGATATACACGATATTCCTATCGCTAAAATGACTAATGACTTCCTTGCTTATATAAAGGAGTTAGAGGCCCTTAACTTAGATGTCGCTTCTGAATTTATATTGGTAGCGGCTACTTTGATGAGGATAAAGGCTAAAATCTTAATTCCTAGGAAAGAAATTGATGAAGAAGGCAATGAGATTGACCCTAGAGCAGAGCTAGTAACCAAGTTACTTGAATATAAGCGTTATAAAGAGGTCCTAGGTGCTTTTGAAGAAATGCAGGAAGAGAGGTCATTGAAGATGCAAAGGGGAAATATAGACAAAGAGGTTAAGAAGCTAGCTGAAACAGCCCTCGTTGATGTAGAGTTAGAATTTATTAACACTTATAAATTATTTAAGACATTCAAACGTGTTCTAGAACGCTATAAAAATGTTCAGGATAAATATGTACACCAAATTGTAAAATCCCCTTATACTGTAAAAGAGCAGCAGGAATATATTATTGGTTTTCTGGACGGTAAAGAAAAAGTATCGTTTGAGGAATTGTTTGTTGACTTAGAAAATAGAATTCATGCAATAGTGACCTTTTTGGCGATGCTTGAGCTGTTAAATGCACAAGAAATATCACTTACTCAAGGTCAAGAATTCAATGATTTTTGGCTAGAAATAAAGAAAAATAATATTTCGGAAGAGGAATAATTCTTTTTTTTATGTAAGGTTTAGCTTTGTTTTTTGAAGCTTGCCAAATATCTTATCCTACTGTTGAGCTATAACAGTTATATCATGTTGATATTATCAATTATAACAAAATATATATCTAAAAACATATAGGTATATCCACATTATTTATTTGTTGAAAAAAAATGGTAATGAAGCCCCATATATATTGGTATTCTCTTATCTTTGTGGCAAATTTAGTGAACTATAATCCTATATATATATGGCAAATATTGGTCAAATAAAACAAGTAATCGGTCCAGTAGTAGATGTAAGCTTTACTGGGGAAAACTCTGATCTTCCTGAAATTTTGAATGCGCTTGAAGTAACGCGTGAAAATGGAGAGAATTTAGTTCTAGAAGTACAGCAACACCTTGGAGAAGATAGTGTACGTACAATATCAATGGATTCTACTGAAGGCTTGACCAGAGGAATGGATGCTGTTGATTTAGGACAATCAATTGCAATGCCTACGGGAGATGCAGTTAAAGGTAGATTGTTTAACGTTGTTGGAGACGCAATTGATGGTCTTGGTAATGTAGATAAGTCAAAGAATACTTACTCTATACACAGAAAACCACCTCGTTTCGAAGATTTATCTACTGAGACAGAAGTTTTATTCACAGGTATCAAAGTAATTGATTTGATCGAGCCTTATTCTAAAGGTGGAAAGATTGGATTGTTTGGTGGTGCTGGTGTAGGTAAAACGGTATTAATTCAAGAGTTGATTAACAATATTGCAAAAGGATATGATGGTATATCTGTATTTGCAGGTGTTGGAGAAAGAACAAGAGAAGGAAATGATTTGTTAAGAGAGATGCTTGAATCTGGAATTATCAACTATGGTGAAGAATTCATGCATTCTATGGAAGCTGGAGGCTGGGATTTATCTAAAGTTGATAAAAAAGAATTAGAAAAATCAAAGGCTACATTTGTTTTTGGACAAATGAATGAACCTCCAGGTGCAAGAGCAAGAGTTGCTCTTTCTGGATTAACTTTAGCAGAATATTATAGAGATGGAGACTTATCTGACCCTACGGGTGGAAAAGATATCCTATTCTTTATTGACAATATCTTTAGATTTACACAAGCAGGCTCTGAAGTATCTGCACTCTTAGGTAGGATGCCTTCTGCAGTAGGTTACCAACCTACACTCGCAACTGAGATGGGTGTGATGCAAGAAAGAATTACTTCAACTAAAAGAGGATCAATTACATCAGTTCAAGCTGTTTATGTACCAGCGGATGATTTAACTGACCCTGCTCCAGCAACAACTTTTGCTCACTTGGATGCAACCACAGTACTTTCAAGAAAATTAGCATCTTTGGGTATTTACCCAGCAGTAGATCCTCTGGATTCAACGTCAAGAATTTTGGAGAGAAGTATCGTTGGTGATGAGCATTATGATACAGCTCAAAGAGTAATGAGAATTTTGCAGAGATATAAAGAACTACAAGATATCATTGCGATTCTTGGTATGGAAGAGCTTTCTGAAGATGACAAGCAAGCTGTACACAGAGCAAGAAGAGTGCAAAGATTTTTATCTCAACCTTTCCATGTTGCGGAACAATTTACAGGTTTACCAGGAGTTTTGGTTCCTATCGAAGACACGATCAAAGGGTTTAATATGATCTTAGATGGTGAAGTTGATGAATTGCCAGAGGCGGCATTTAACTTGGTAGGTTCCATTGAAGAGGCAATTGAAAAAGGTAAGAAAATCATGGCGGAAGCCCAATAAAATATTTGAACATGTTATTACTTGCACTTACACCTGAAAAGGAACTTTTTAATGGTAACATTCAGTCTGTTAAAGTTCCTGGTACAACAGGTCAATTTGAAATATTAAATGGCCATGCGCCAATTGTGGCTGCGTTGGGAGAAGGTGAAGTAAGAATTCTTGATGAAAACGGAAGTAAATCTACTTTTAATATTAAAAAAGGATTTATCGAAGTGATTAACAATGAAGTTTCTTTACTTATACAATCTCTTGCTTAAGTAATTTAGAATAAAATAAAAGAAGCTCCTTGCAATTTTGTAAGGGGCTTTTTTATTTTTAAGTGAATTTTCTTGTTTTTGATGAAAAAAGGAACACTTTTTGCATTATAACATCAAATAGACTAATGGAATACGATAAATTACAGTTGATTGAACATAAGGCAGAAAAGCTACTTCAAGATATGAAGGTGGGCTCTGACAGTTCAGTCTACACCAATGCATTGTATATAATCATAGCATTATTCCTTTTTTCTCTTTGTTATATTTATATAAAAAGTGGAAGCCATACTTTGGTTTATGCTGCAGCGTTGATCATTGCATTGATTGCATACAAGTTTATCTTGTCAAATGCTACAAAGGAATTAAAAACTAAAGTAAATTATACGGCTCATGCAGGAACTGATAAGCCTGCTTACGTTAAAGGAATGCTAGAGTATTTAGCATCAAATATAAACTTACAAATGTCTCGTATTAAGGCTTTGAGAACAGTTTATATTTTGGTATTTCCTTTTTTCTTGATGATGGTTCGTCAAATAGTACTAGGACCTATTGAAAAGGAACAGTATCTCTTAAATTTATTCGGGGCATTGATTTTAGGTGTATGCTTTTGGTTTTTCTTTTTCAAAAAGGATATTGATGAAAAGGAACAAGACTACTGGGAAGTTATAAATCTTTCAAAAACTATCCAATTATAACCAACTGTCAACTTCTAATAGATTAGACTCGTCAACTTTATTCCCCATAAATTTCATCAATTGCTCTTTGGCTTTTATTTTAATTTCGTTATCGATGTAACATGCTATTGTTACCAGTCCAAAGCTTAAAACTCCTAAATCATCGGTCATACCAATAAATGGTGTCAAATCAGGAATACTGTCAATTGGACTGACAAAGTATGCCAATGCTCCAATGATTATTCTTTTTGCCCATGCGGGCGTATCGATATCTTTATAAGCATAAACAAGCAGTAGGACTATATAAACACCCTTTGTTGATATGCTTCTCAGGTATTTAGAAATATAATTAAAAACATCACCCAAATCGAATATGGAGTTCTTCATGAATCAGTTTTTTGACTACTAATGTAACGCTGTATAGAAATAAAAAGTTTCTTTGGTTAATCTATTCATGTTAAATGTTATATTTTACTATAAAATTTATTGATGTTTTTGATTGTTATATTTTTCTACTTGTTTATACAATAAATTTCTTTTAAGACTATAGTCCAATACGTTACTTTTCACTTTACTCCTCAAGTCTAATGTGGTATAAATTACCGCCCTTATTTGTTCCTTCTCTTTCAGTACCTATCAAAAATTCGTAGCTTTTAATTTTTGTAAAGGCTTCTGCCTGTTCTGTTATTGGCAATAATATAGATTTATTCAATGTCAGTTCATTTGAACGCAGACCCGTATAAATATTTAAAGTGCAAGTAAACTCTGAACCTTCAATAATATACATCAACAGGTACGTTTTGTCTTCTTCAGAATCATAGTAGGCATCTGTTACTAAACCGTTAGTTTGGATTGCACCTATTTTATTTAAGTTTGAGTTTTCACTGAGTATCTTGTGATAAATATTACAGCTATCATTTTGATGATTTTTTGTAAACACCCATAACAAGCCTTGATCAACAACAATCGCTTCAGCGTCAAAATTATGTGACAACCTATTAGTGAAATCTACTTGATCATTGTAAGCCACATTAAATTCTTGATTTACGGATAGGTCATTGTTGAGTTGATATATTTTTAAATCTTTCCTAAAACCAAAATTGTTACCGATATCCCCAATATATAAGTATTCATTGTCTGATGCCAAACATTCCCAATCCAAATTGAGTGCATTGTTGATATTGTGAGTTTTAATTATGGTACCTGATTCATTAATTTGAAATAAGGTTTCTCCCGCCCCGCTATCATTGATCGTCCATAGTTTATTATCAAAGACAGTTAATCCTGAGCATTCATTTATTGTAGAATCTAAGACGGTGGTGCCAATAAGATTAAAGTTGGTACCAAGTTTTTCTTTAGTACAATTAGTAAATAAACACATTGCCAAAAGAGCTACACATAAAAGACTTATACACTTATTCATTATTTACCAATTACAATTTTGTTTGAGTATACTTTGTCTTCGTTTTGAATTGATACAAAGTAAATGCCATCTAAATTAATATTGACATTTAATATTGACCAAGTATTATTTGTTAGTGAAATAGGATTTGATATGATCAGCTGCCCTCTTGAATCAAAAATATTTAATAATTTATTTTCTAAGTTTATATTGTCAGAGAGCTTCAGTTTCAATTGATTGCTTAAGTTGTTATAGGACACCAAAAGTTTGTTATCTGAAGTTCTAGAATCTTTAAAATGTGCTTCTACCTTAGAATCTTTATTTAATGATAAACTTATTTTGGGGTCACTAATTATATTTTCATCGCCATTTGATATTATTTTCCAATATGCAAATTCTGATTTTTCATTTTCAAGAGCGGTTAATACTATGGGTATGTTTTTAAAATAATAACCATGGAAATTAATAAGTGAATCTAAGGTGTTGAGTTTGACGAAACCTTGTTTTCTATCAACTGAAATATCCAATGAATAACTACCATCCAGATCAAAAGCATCAATCAAATGCATTTTAGAATAATCTGGTCTTTGAGAAATATAAAATTTAATTATTTCTATATTTTCACTTTCCCAGATTTTGCCAATCGGAGGGTCCCATTTTTCAAAATGTTGTAACATATCATTTCGAATTGTATCCACATGATTTTCTAACTCTTTCAAGAAGTAGTTGAACTCAAAAACTGTGTTTGCAATATCTTGGTGTCTATTTAGAAAGTAATGTTTAAATTCCGTATTCTCCATTAAAGCATAGAAAATGTTGAGATGTGGATTTGTATCGCCAAGACTTTCAAATTTATTGTCGAAAACACTAACATGGGCCTCAGTCCAAGAGTGTCTACCCAGTGCAATGTCCATATCAAACAACAGGTAACGCCAACGAGAATCTTCATCAAAGGCTTTCCAGAATCGAATGTTGTTATTGGGCCAAGCTGTATTATTTGTGCTTATTTCAGCGATAAAGTAATCAACAAAACTTTCAATATCAAACTTTCTTTTTGCCGCTTCATAATTTTCTGAATGACTTAAATCATGTGTTCTTATATATTCATAGTCTAAACAAAATCTTTCCTTATTACCAGCAATAACTATTGTATCCGATTCTAGTAAATCAAACTCATCATCTTCAAGTCCATAGTTTGACTTTAAGTATTCTTCGTCAATTTTTTCGCGTAGCCCCATAAATCCATAGTATTGCCCATTTATATAAACCGCTACTGCTTGATATGCATTAAAATCAATGTTGAGCTTATTATTTATAAGATGTGATTGTAAATAACCATCTCTTAGGTGTGCCTCGTTGTAATCACCACTAGCATTTCGAAGAACAAGTTTTTTATAAGATGTTACATTTGGTTTTTGTTTGAATACGGGCTGGTTGAATGCTGGTTGACCATACTTTTCTTTTGCCAAGAACCTCATTGATTTCATAGCAGAGGTTCTAGATTCTCGACCTCCATGCATTTTTAATCCAGCTGTTTGTGCAAATGAAGGTTTCTCATCTACATAATATTCGATGTAAATTTCTAACTCTTTGTCTTCCCAAAAGTTCGCACCCCAAAATGGCCATTCTGATTGTGCATTTGGACCTAATGAAAATATTCCATCTTCACTGTCAAAAAAATCATGATTACTACCAGAAATATTTACAACTGGTATTTTATGATCTGTATTAATAAAATAGGTTTGACAAATTACATCAGAGGTAATAGATCCATCTTGTTCGGCATATGCACAAATGCTTGTTGTTTTATTTATGGTAAACCTGTTTGAATAGAATTCAAAAAGTTCATTGTTGGGTTTGTCATTAATGTTGTATCGTATAATACCATTATCTTCAGAGGATAATGAAACTTCTATTGGGTTTTCATAGAACCCACTCTTTAATGACCACTTGACATTATTTAATTTATTGACTGCCTCATTAAAATTTATTTCTCCAGGAGTAGGATCCAGAATTACCCATTGAGAATCGGTCCGACCGTATGAAAAATCTTCTGGAATATTTGGGAATGATATTTCATCAATTATTTCTAAATTTTCATTTGATAAAAAAAGAGTCTCGCCATCCTTTGAAAGTTTAAAGTTTGAATGGGGATATGTTGAAACAATGTTTTTGCTATCAGCAATTATGATTAGAAAGTCGCCAGGACTAATAGTAATATTTGGAAATGCCCACTTTTCTAAAATTTCGATATCATCAGATAAGTAAAACCCCTTTAAGTCTATTGAAAAATTATTCCCGTTGTAGATTTCTATCCAATCTGGATTTTCACCACACTCATCAGTAAAATTGGATGCGTTGTCAGGAGATAATTCATTGATTACCAACTGAGCATTTATTGAAGTCAGGTATAGATTGGAAGCTAAAACAAATACTATTATTTTTAAGTAATCAAACATCTAATAAAAATAGGTAAATAAAGTTTGCCCAATTGAACTATAAATGCTTATAAAAGACAATTGAGAGTTTCAAATTTTAATGATTTTATTTCTTCGGAGCTTATAGAATCAAGAATTGCCAAGCATTTATCTATTGATTTGGGATTGTCATGAAGGACTATGATTGTTCCTGATTTAAGATTTTTTTTAAAATTCGAAGTGACTTGGGATAGGGAAAGTGATGTGTCAAAATCACCAGGCATATTGTCCCAGAGCACAATTTTGTTGGTTGCTTTTATTTTCTGATATTGTTTCCAGGTCAGTTTACCATAAGGTGGCCTGAATAAGTTGGTTTGAAGTTTTAGTTTCGATCTGTTTATATCACAGACATATTCTTCTAGCGATGTTTTCCACCCATTTAAATGAGAATGACCATGATTGCCAACAATATGACCATGTGAAATAATCATTTCCATAAGATCATTATGTTTTTCAGCTTGTTTTCCTGTACAAAAAAATGTCGCTTTGACATTTAGTTTTTTTAGTTTTTGTAAAAGCAGTGGGGTAGTCGTATTAAATGGTCCATCATCAAAAGTCAAATAGAAACTATCTGAGTTTTTAACGTAAGTATTTACATCCTTGAAAAGGAATGATAGAGCTCTAGGTATATTTTTCAGATACAATGATAAGTACTTAAGTCTTATCTCATCTTTGGTCTTCTTCTTTTTCCACCACCACCTTGTTGCATCATGCGCATACCTTGTTTACCCATTGAACGTGCAGCCTTCATTTGACCTTTATTATTTGAAAGTGCTTTTTCGAAGTAATCAAGTTGATTTTTGATTTCTCCTTGAGTAACTTTTAGTTTTTTGGCTTGGTTGAAATAATTGGTTGCAGCTGTCCAATTGTTTTTTGTGGCTTTTATATTGGCCAATTGCATTAAGACCATAGCTTTTTCATTGTCGGATGGCAGCTTCAATGCCAATGCAGTATTAAAATGATCTTCTGCAGTTTTATGATCATTTTTTTGAGCCGATAGAGTACCTTTCATAATGTAATAAAAAGCTCTGTTTGTCACATATAACCACTTTGGCTTAATAGTAAGGTTTAATCTTTTTTCTGCACCCTCAAAATCTTGTTCCTGAACCATTTGTGCGGAAGATTGAACAGTTCCTAAAAAGATATAACTTGCCAACATAGCAATACCTACAATCCAAAATGGGAAGGCATACCAAAACCCAAGCGCTGTAGTTAAAATGGCACCTCCAATAAATCCTATGGCGATAAGTGCAAACTTTAAATATATATTGATAGTAAACATCTCTTATTATTTAGATGTCAAAGGTAATCTTTGATGACAGCTATTGCAAGTATTTTTTGTCTGAAACGTACATCAAGTTGTCTTTTATTGGAATTGATCGACAATTTGGAAATATATGGTTGAAATTTGAATCAAAAACGACATTGCTTTCCTTGTCACTCTCGTTTGCATTCATGCGGTTATAAAACAACAGGCCTTCTGGATTAAGTCGAGACTGTAATTGTTCAATAAAGTCTTCGCTTTGGAATTTAGCTGGAACCTTAGCATTTTGAAAGATATCCATGAGAATCAAATCATAATTTTCAGATGTAATATTAAGATAGTTTTCAGCATCAACCAACATTACTTCAACATATGACTTGAGGTCTCGTAGAGTGTATTTGTGAGCCATTCTAACAATTTCAGAATCAATTTCGACTGCTGTATAGTCGAAAAACAGTTTGAATTTTTTTTCTAGAATGTAGATAACTGAACCCAATCCTAATCCTAGCACCAATACCTTTTGGGGTTTAAATTTTTTCCAGTTGATTTTCTTGAAAGATTCATAAAAATTGTCATACTTATCATCATATGAATATATTGCATCCTTTGTAATAAGTTGATGCCTTCCGTTGACCAAAAGTACTTCTAAATGCGGGTTGAATTCAGAAAATGTTTCTTCTAAAGAGATATCTTTGATATAGCTTAATATCTTTTGAATTTTACTGGCCACTGCGCAGATTAGTTTTCCCAGTTACGATAAGTGGAACTATTGTGAAAAATATGTTCTAGTATCAGCCTGTCTTTGTCCTCAAGTTTTATATTTCGTCTTTCCATAACTACCTCAATCACTTCTAACGATTTTTTCAATAGATAGGTTTTGTAGCCTTTTGCACCTCCCCAACTAAATGAAGGAATAAATGTTCTTGGGTATCCGCTTCCAAATATATTTGCACTGACACCTATTACTGTTCCGGTATTAAACATTGTTGCAATGCCACTTTTAGAATGATCGCCCATTATCAATCCGCAAAATGTGACCCCTGTTGGGCTAAATCTATCTGTATTGTAGTCCCAGAGTTTTACTTCAGTATAATTGTTTTTAAGATTTGAACAGTTTGTTCCCGCTCCTAAATTGCACCACTCTCCAATATATGAATTACCAAGATATCCTTCATGCGATTTATTGGAGTAACCTAGTATCACACTTTTGGTTACTTCACCACCAATTTTACAATAAGGTCGATAGTCGTTGAACCATATATTTTGGCACCCATTTTTACAATAGAGTTATCACACAAAGCAAAAGGACCTCTAATATTAGAGCCTTCCATTATTTCAGTGTTTTTACCGATGTAAATAGGGCCATGGGTTGCATTTAAACATGCGTTGTTAATGATTGCACCTTCCTCAATAAAGATTTGTCGTTCATTAATCAAAACGTTTTGTTTGTTTGGCTCTTGTGATGATCTATTTTTTGTAAGAAGATTAAAATCGTGAGTAATTTCTATTTCATTATAGGTATTCAGATCTATAGGTCTGCTTAACTCAATAAAGTCTTCTTTATTTTTTGAAATGTCGACACCTTTCAGTTCTTGAATTTCAGCGTTTTCTATCAGTAATTGAAATTGTGAGTTGTCCATTCTGGCTGCAACCAAAGTATCATCTATCAACAATGCATCATTCATATCAAGATCTTTGATAAGCGAAAGCAATTTTGCATTTGGTAACCAACGAGGATTTATAACAACGTTGTCATTTGATATTTTAATAGGATACTTATTTGCAAGATAATCTTGTGTTATGTAACTAACAGTGCCATTTAACCTTTTCTCCCATTTCTCTCTTATGGTAAGTATACCTATTCTTAATTCACCAATAGGTCTGGTATATGTAAGTGGAAGGAAGTTCTTCCACGATTCGTCGTCAAATAAAATGATATTGTTCATGTAAAAAATGGAGAGAGTGTTGCAAAAAAAAGCCCCAATATAAATCAGGGCTTTTAATATGTTTTTTATTCTGCTTTTGTTTCTTGTTCTTCTTCTTCAGAAGCAACAGGGTTAGCTGCTGCGAATTTTGCAAATTTCTTCTTGAACTTGTCAATTCTTCCTGCAGTATCAACAAATTTCATTTTTCCAGTGAAGAAAGGATGTGATCTGTTAGAAATTTCCACCTTTATTAATGGATATTCATTACCATCTTCCCAAGCAGATGTTTCTTTAGAATTAGCAGAGGATTTTCCTAGCCAAGATTCTTCGATAGAGATATCTCTGAAAATTACTGTTCTATATTCTTCTGGATGTATTCCTTTTTTCATTGTTAAATTTTTTTTGAGTTCAAAAAAAATGAGAATTACTCTTATTTTTCTAAATCACTTAATTTCTTTGTTATAGTTTACTTATGCTTCATTTAAAAAAAACTAAATAAAGCTGTAAATCATATAGATTTACCCAATCCTTCAAATTGGAGTGCAAAAATACTGTAAAATTCTTTATAAATAAAGGGCTCTACTAAAAAAAAGCATCTTTAAAGTGATCAATTTTCTTGATTTGCAAGCTTTTTGTTAAAATTATTGATATTATATCAAATCTTATCTCCCAACCATAGTTAATTGACTCCATATATCTTTGGGCTGCATCTATCAACATTCCTTCTTTTTCAGCATTTATAAACTCTTCTGGCTGACCAAAAGCCGTGTATGATCTGGCTTTTACTTCAATGAAAATCAGACAATTATCATTTTTGGCTATAATATCAATTTCTGCTCTTTTAAAACGCCAATTGCGTTCTAAAATTATATATCCCATTTCTACCAGATAATCACTGGCAAATTGTTCACCTACCTGCCCAATGGATGTGTTAGATATTTTATTTTTATTTTTCAATATGCCTTAATGTATGGTGTGCACTTCGAATAAAAATTAGTAATATTAAATAATATTAAAGTTTAACTTTGTCTTTTAGGTCTAAAATTAATGAATATGATGAACAATTTAATTGAGCAGTTTCCTGATCAAATCATTGAATCTCTCGAAATTGGAGAAAAAGCGGTAATAAATGCTCATGATAAAGAGATTAATAGGGTTTATGTTGCAGGATTAGGTGGGTCTGGTATTGGAGCGAATTATGTGGCAGAGTTCATTCGTGATGAATGCTCTATTCCATATTGTGTGGGAAAAGGGTATTCAATACCTAAATATATAAATGAAAATACATTGGCTATTTGTTCTTCATATTCTGGTAATACTGAAGAAACATTATATGCTTTTAACGCAATGTTAGAAACTGGTGCAAAAATAGTTGTGATATCATCTGGCGGTAAGTTGATCGAGGCTGCACAAGCTAGGGGTTTGGATTATATTCAAGTGCCGCCAAATTCACCATCACCAAGAGCTTGTTTGGGATATTCTGTCATCCAGCAACTGTTTATTTTAAATAAATTGGGATTTATAAAAGACACTTTTAAATCTGCCTTAAGATCATCAGTCGATCAGTTAAAATTTGATACCGATGATATTCAAAAATCGGCAAAAGCAGTTGCGGATAGAATTTATGATAAAATTCCAGTTATTTATACTACGGATAGAATGGAGGCTGTTGCAGTAAGATTAAGACAGCAAATAAATGAAAATTCTAAGATGCTTTGTTGGCATAATGTTATTCCAGAAATGAACCATAACGAATTGGTGGGATGGACAGAAAAGCATCCAAACATGGCAGTAATTTACTTAAGAAATAACGATGACTTTAAGCGTAACCAATTGCGTATTAATATCAATCAGGAGATTATTGGAAAATACACTGATACAATTATCGATATCTTTTCGAAGGGTAATACGTTGATTGAAAAAGCATTTTATTTGACACATTTGGGTGATTGGATTTCATGGTACCTGTCTGAACTTAAAAAAGTGGATGCAATTGAAATTGATGTTATTGATTATCTAAAATCTGAGTTGGGTAAAGTATAGTTATATTATGTCACGAAAATACCTTTGGGGAATTGATTTAGGAGGAACAAAAATTGAGGCTGTCGTTTTAGACGCTGAAAATAATTATAATATTTTAGCAAGAGAGCGTACAGAAACCAATGGTCATTTGGGCTATGAAACTGTTTTAAAAAATGTTTGTTCAATAATCAAGAATGTGTCTGAAAAGTATGAAATTCCAATTGCAAATATTGGAATCGGTACTCCTGGATCTATTAACCCGCACACAAACCTTCTCCGCAATTGTAATTCCTTATATTTAAATGGTAACCCTTTTCATTTAGATTTAGAGAAGGCTTTAGGGGTTCCAGTAAAGATTACCAATGATGCCAATTGTTTTGCAATTAGCGAATACAAAATGGGAGTTGTAAAAGACAAAGGCTTAGACGCACAGGTTGTTTTTGGTGTTATTATGGGGACTGGTGTTGGAGCAGGTGTTGTTGTCAATGGACAAATTATTGAAGGTAAAAATGGCATTGGAGGAGAGTGGGGACATAACTTTTTAGACGCGTCAGGAGGTAATTGCTATTGTGGGAAATCAGGTTGTATAGAAACAATTTTATCAGGCCCGTCATTGGAAAGGTTTTACTTTGAAAAGACCAAAAAGAAAAAGAAACTAAAAGAAATTGTAGAAGATTATCGTGCTCAACTAGATGATGTGTCAGTAGAAACAATGGAAAGATTATTTTATTTCTTTCCTAAAGCAATTTCCAGTATTATAAATGTAATTGATCCTGATGTTATTGTAATTGGAGGTGGTTTAGGTAATATTGATGAATTGTATTCAAAAGGCCTTGAGAAATTACCCCAATTTGTTTTTAGTGATTATATAGAAACCGATTTTTTAAAGCCAAAATTTGGAGACAGCTCAGGTGTATTGGGTTCAGCTTTGTTATGGGATCAAAAGCAGTAAAAGACAATTAAGCTCTTATGCTGATGCGTCTTATTTTCTTGTTTAATTTTTTCGGGATCTTAACTTCACTTAATTAGAATATCAGAATGCTTTTTTGAAGTATAATATGATATACTATTTTCAATTGAAAGACAGTCAAGATCATGAAGTTTCAATATGGCTGTAATGACATTTTTTACTTACACTTGCTATCCTAAATGGTTTGTTCACAGATAGAAAATCTGTATCTTTTTTGCTGGTGTAGCCAAATACGCCATTTCAATTTAAATCTATAACATCAGAAATTACAGACATAGAAACCCATTTACAACTGTTGAAAGAATCGTCCATTGATTCTTATAATTGTGATTGTAGGGTAGAATCCACTTATTGACGATCAATGTTTATATTGATCGAAGAAGAACATCCAAAGGTGAGCATTGTGAAAAAATGAAGACGTTAAAAATTTGATTCATCAATCAATAGTATCCCTTAAGATATAGAATATCTTACTTGAAATCTGTAAAATGAGTTTAATCATTTATAGATGATGTGATGTAATTAAGAAAAATGGGCACCTCACACATTAGATGCCCATTAAATCAGTAATTACATTAATTCAACTTTGCCAGATGAGACATGGTACATTGCCCCAACAATGTCAATCTCACCATTATCGTACATTTCTTTTAGTACCGGACTTTTTTCTTTAATATCGTTGATAGCTAATTCAACATTTTTAGCGGATACTTTATTTACAAAATCTAAATTTTTAGAACTTCTTTCTTCACCTGGCTCTGTCTTTATCAAATCCACAGCAGGCTTGATTTTGTCCAACATTTGAGTTAGGTTACCTAATTTTGCATTATCACATGCCCCTTTAACTGCTCCGCAAGATGTATGACCAAGAACCATAATTACTTTTGATCCAGCCAGTTTACAAGCAAATTCTAGACTTCCAAGAATATCTTCATTGATGAAATTTCCAGCAATTCTTGCATTGAAAATATCTCCAACACCTTGATCAAAAATTATTTCTGTTGGTATTCTTGAATCTATGCAACTTAATACTGTGGCAAAGGGGTATTGGCCTTTTTGAGTTTCCATAACTTGTTCAATCAAATCTCTTTTGATTGGGTTTTTACTTAGGAATCTTCTATTGCCTTCCATTAATGCATCTGTTGAAGATTGCAATGTCATTCCTGCTTGTGTTTCTTTTGTGTGTGCTTTCATTTCTATTTTTTTTAAATTAAACATTTGGTCTGAGTTTGAAAAACTCAATATAGCTTTCTGGGTTTTCTACGATTCCTCTTTCCGAAACTAACTTGATCGTTATATGTCTTTGTTTGGCTTTGTATGCAAAATCTTCAAGAATTTCGATGATGTCAAAATCTAAGAATCTTGTTTTTCTAACATCTAATTCTAAAAAAGTGTTTGTTGGTAATTGATCTAATGTACTCAAGATAGCTCCTTTGTTGAAAAAAGTTACTTCCTCTGCAAGAGTCATTTTGAACTTTGCAGAGCCATTACTATTATCTTCTAAATGAAGGAAGTGTGAATTTTGATAGCTTTTTATCAAAATAACAACTACACCAACCATAAGCCCAAGTCCTATCCCTAGTAATAAATCAGTAAATATTATCCCTAGAACAGTTACGATAAAAGGTAAAAATTGTTTCCATCCTAAGTCGTACATTTTCTTAAACTGTGCTGGCTTTGCCAGTTTAAATCCTACGATCAATAATATTGATGCCAATACTGAAAGAGGAATCATATTCAGAACATTAGGAATTAAAACTACAGAAAACAACAATAAAAAACCATGAATTATAGCAGATAGTTTTGATTTTGCTCCTGATTGAATATTAGCTGAACTTCGCACAATAACTTGAGTAATAGGAAGACCTCCAATCAAACCTGAAAACATATTTCCTGCACCTTGTGCCAAGAGCTCTCTATTGGTTGGTGTAACCCTTTTTTCTGGATCCAATTTATCTGTAGCCTCGACGCATAATAAGGTTTCTAAACTTGCTACCAAGGCAATAGTAAATCCAGTTACCCAAATCTGAGGGTTGGTTATTGCTGCAAAATTAGGAAAACTAAATTGACCAATAAATGTATCCAAGTCTGTTGGCAGTGGAACATTTACAAGGTGTTCGTTGGTTATTCCCATTACACTATCATCTTTGAAAAGTAGGTAGTAAATAATTCCGATTGCAACAGCCACTAGTGGTCCTTGGACCAGTTTGAAAATTTTTCCTTTATTGGATAAAATTTTGTCCCAAAGTAAAAGTATTATCAAACCAATTATCGCAACAATTGTTGGTCCTAAACTGATGTTGTTAATCATGACTCCCAATTCAGAAAATGTATTTTCTCCATCAACTTGAATAAATGCAAAATCTCCTTCAGGATCCGAGTCGTATCCAAAGAAGTGTGGAATTTGTTTCAGGATTATTATTAGTCCAATACCTGTTAACATGCCTTTAATTACTGATGATGGAAAGTAGTAGCCAATTATTCCAGCCTTTAAAATTCCAAAAACAATTTGGATAGCGCCACCAATAACTACAGCTACTAAGAAGTTTTCAAACCCTCCTAAGGCACCAATAGACGTCAGTACTATAGCAGCTAATCCAGCAGCAGGTCCACTGACTCCAATTTGTGAGCCACTTAATGCGCCTACTATTATTCCACCAACTATTCCAGCAATGACTCCTGAAAAAAGAGGTGCACCACTTGCTAAGGCAATACCTAGACACAAGGGAAGTGCTACAAAAAAAACTACAATACTCGCAGGGATATCGTTTTTTAAAAATTTTAACGAAAACCCTTCTTTACTTTTATGCATAATCAAAAAATGGATTAATTAAATTAAATTATTAGAAATTTACTTTACGATAAATTAAGTATCATAAACTTGTTAGTTGTATATAAAATCTATAATAAGCTTGATTTCTTTATACTTTTGATATTATTAAACCGCTGACTTTTAGAAGCTCAACAATCATGTTTGAGTAAGAGAAATGAACCTAGAATATCTGCCTGATGTGATGAGTTTTCAGAACAACTTATGCATGTAAATGTTCTGGTGGAGGACAATAGATGTCAATTATACAAATCGACCAATTGGATAAATATGGATAGTTATCTATTGTGTTTTGACTTTCAATTATTTCGTGTCTGTAATTTTGACCATCAAAATATTCCATATTTTTTTCTTCCTCTGAATTTTCTGAACTTTCTTTTTCGCCAGAATCTTCAGGATGGCTGTCAACAAAGCTGGTTTCAATATTGTCCAAGTCCAATAACTCAAATACAAGCTCGTTGCAGAGTATTGGCATGAATAATAATATGATGTATAAAGCCTTCATTTTTTAATTTCGGATACAAATATAAAACAAATAAATCACAAATGACAGTATTACTGTCTTTTGTGATAGTAAAATGTTCTTTCATGATTTATTCGTATATTTATGATAATAAAGTATGGAGCACACAATTGATATAAAATTCAAACTGAATGAGAGTTTATATAATCGAGATCCACAAGACACTGATCTTGGAAGGAAGATTATCAAGCATTCTATTGAATTGATGGACGAAATTGGATTTGAAGCCTTCACATTTAAAAAGCTGGCACACAGGATTTCTTCTACAGAAAAATCAGTTTATAGGTATTTTGAAAACAAGCATTTCTTGTTGTTGTTTTTGACCTCTTGGTACTGGGAGTGGGTGCATTATTTAATATCATCAAACACAAGAGCAATTCAAGATCCTCGTAAGCAACTCGATGTCGTAATTGAGAATATTGTTTATGCGACAAGTGAAAATTTACTAACTACATATGTTAATGAGAACCTACTTCATAAGATAATTATCAATGAAGGTTCTAAATCTTATCACACATGTTCTGTTGATGCTGAAAATAAAGCTGGATTGTTTTTGTCCTATAAGTTATTGGTGGAAATGGTTGTAAAGATTATTAAGAGGATCAATCCTAAATTTAAGTATGCGACAAGCTTATCAAGCAATTTGTTTGAAATGGCAAATAATCAAATATATTTTGCTCAGCACTTACCACGCTTAACAAGCATTCAGAATTCAAAAAAATCAGAAAATGAATTGATCAAGATGCTGATTTTGTTTTCTGAGAAACTATTATCTCCATAAAGCCTATGTATGAGGTTAGTTTTTGATGCAAAATGCCATTTGTTAAGCTTTAATAATTATTGGATGTCGTTGACCAAAAAAAATAAGGCCTTACAATATTTCAAAGATCTTATTGTGATCTAATTTGTTTTTGTAAAGCCTTATCCTATGATTATACCTGATTATATATTATTAATATGCTTTGGCAAATAATACTTTTTTGTTTGATGGATTACCTGAATAGACACATTTCCCTTCAGATTCCTTTTCATCATTAGGAATGCATCTCAAAGTGGCTTTTGTAAGTTCTTTGATTTTTAATTCAGTCTCAACTGTACCATCCCAATGACATTTCACGAACCCGCCTTTTTCTTCAATTACTTTTTTGAAATCATCGAAGTTGTCAACTTCAGTAATGTGATCATCTCTATACTTCTTTGCACGCTCAAATAGATTGTTTTGGATATTTATAAGAAGATCATCGATGTGTTGATCTATAGAATCTAAACTGATGGACTCTTTTTCTTTGGTATCTCTTCTGGCTACTTCAACTAAATTGTTGGCTAAATCTCTCATTCCAATACCAATTCTCACAGGAACACCTTCCATTTCATATTGAGCAAATTTAAACCCTGGACGTTTTTTGTCATCTGTGTCAACTTTTACTCTAATGCCACGATCTTTCAATTTGGCAGCAATATCATCTGCAACCTTCATGATTTCTTCACTTGGTTTTGGAATTGGAACAATTACGACTTGAGTTGGTGCCAATCTTGGAGGAATCACTAAGCCAGCATCATCAGAGTGGGTCATAATCAAGCCACCAACCAATCTTGTCGAAACACCCCACGAGGTTGCCCACACATACTCTTCTTTATTGTTACTATCAGAATACTTAACATCAAAAGCTTTTGCAAAGTTTTGTCCCAAAAAGTGAGAAGTTCCAGCTTGCAATGCTTTTCCGTCTTGCATCAATGCTTCTATTGTAAATGTGTTATCAGCACCTGCAAATCTTTCATTTTCAGATTTATATCCTTTTATAACCGGCATCGCCATATATTCTTCAGCAAATTTTGCATAAACTTCATGAATAAGCTCAGCTTCAGTAATGGCTTCCTCTTTTGTGGCATGAGCAGTATGACCTTCCTGCCATAAAAACTCAGTAGTTCTTAAGAATGGTCTTGTTCTCATTTCCCATCTAACGACGTTCGCCCATTGATTGATCAACAATGGTAAATCTCTATATGACTGAATCCAATCTCTGTAGGTATTCCAAATAATCGTTTCGGAAGTTGGTCTTACAATCAACTCTTCATCTAGTTTTGAAGTTGGATCGACTACGACACCTTCTCCATCAGGATTGTTCATAAGTCTGTGGTGAGTAATAACAGCACATTCTTTAGCAAATCCTTCAACATGTTTGGCTTCTTTACTCAAAAAGCTTTTTGGTATAAATAATGGAAAGTAAGCATTGACGTGTCCAGTCTCTTTGAACATTTTGTCAAGCTGCGCTTTCATATTTTCCCATATGCCAAATCCAAGGGGTTTGATAACCATACATCCTCTTACGGCAGAATTGTCAGCCAACCCAGCTTTTTTAACAATATCATTATACCATTGGGAATAATTGTCTTCTCTTTTTGTAATCTCTTTTGCCATGAGTAGTGTTAAGAACGGCTTATTTAAACCGTTTTATATAATAAAGAATGTAAATTTAGTACTTTCCATTGTGATCATACTAAGACTAGGTATGTGAATCGTTTCTTAATGTATGTTAAGGAACTGATAATTGTTCGGATAACAGAACTTTACTGGAATAAAATTTGTCATTATAGTTAAATGTCAAAATGTTGATTGTTTTTAAACTTTAACAAATGTTAAGTTTCTATTTAACAATTTTTAACTAATGACCTCGGATTTTTGTAATAATTTCGAAGTGTAAGAAAAGTGAACAACATTTTATTAAAAATTAAAATTACGACACATGAAAAATTTATTTCTTTTAGCTTTTGCTACGGTGCTTTTCATAAGTCCAAGTCTATATGGTCAATTTGATGACTTGTATTATGATGAAGATACAGACGATACCTATTACGATGACTCTGAATTCTCAGATGACTCGGATGTTTATGATTACTATTATGAAGATGAGGATGAATACGATGATTATGATTACTACTCTGACTATGACAATTACTACTCTTCAAGAGTAAGAAGATTCGGAAGATCAAACTTCAGAAGAATTGGATTTTACAATTCATTTGTATGTAACTCATTTTATGGTGATCCTTTCTTTAATCCATATGGAGGTTCATTCATAAGTTTGTCATTTGGCAATGGATTTTATGGAAACTCATTCTATGGAAACTCATTTTACGGAAACGGATTCTATAATCCTTACAGATATAGAAATACTTTTAATCGGTTTGGCTGGGGTGGCGGCTATTATGGAGGTCAATTTAATAACAATAGATACGGCAACGCTTGGTGCCCACCTGGAAGTGGAGGATTCAACAATAATAACAGAGGCTATGCCAACAATATTCGTGTAACTACAAATAATCCGAAGGGAGTATATAGAGGTTCTCGTAGAGGAGGATCTAGAACTGGATCAATAGAAGGAGGAAGAATAGCTCCAAGAAGTGCAAACACTGAATTGAGAGATCCTTCAAATGCAAGGCCAGGAAAAGATGGATTGGTAAGTGGAACAGCAAGAGGTGCAAGAACGTCTACTAGAACTTCTGAAAGAAAGTCACTGAGACCAAGAACGAAAGGCACGTCTTCTCGAACTTCTCAAAGACCTTCAAGAAAGGGAGATACAAGAACCAGTCCTCGACCTTCAAGAAGAAGTTACGAAAGAACTTCACCATCAAGAACTTCTTCTAGAACATCATCGAGAGGATCTTCAAGCCCTAGATCTTCTACTAGAAGCTCGTCTAGGAAATCATCAAGCCCTAGATCTTCATCTAGAAGTGGAGGATCAAGTTCAAGAAGTAAAATGGGTTCGTCTTCAAGAGGTAGTTCATCAAGAACTTCGTCAAGAACTTCATCAAGAAGTTCAAGTTCAAAAGGTTCATCAAGAAGTTCAAGTCGTAGTTCTTCTCCTAGAAAAAAAGGATAATATATATAGCTAAAGAAATAAGATATACAAAAGGTGGGCGTCATTAGTGGTCCACCTTTTTTTTGCCCAAAATGAAGCTCTATTTAATCATAAAACTTTCAATTAGGCAATAAACATTAAAAAGCATTTGTAATTTTGACTCGAATGTTAGGTAAGATAAATCAACAACAATGAAAAAAATATCAACAATCATATACATGATTCTAGTGACGGTTGGAGTAACTGCTCAATCCTTAACAGATGCCGTTAGGTACTCTACTTTGATTCCCGGGGGAACAGCAAGAGCAATGGGTGTGGGAGGTTCCTTTGGCGCTATGGGAGGTGATTTTGGTGTATTGACCATAAATCCTGCAGGAATTGCAGACTTTAGATTAAGTGACTTGAGTTTCTCATTTTCTTTTAATGGAGGAAATACGGCTTCAACTATGAATGGTGGAAGCAGATTGAAGACGAACCATACAAATGAACCAATTTTAGAGAATATTGGTATTGTGTTTCATGCACGACCTACAGGGAGCTCATTGGTGACAAGTAACCTTGCTATTGGATTAGTCCAATACAATAATTTTAGACAAAATATTGGATATGAGGGTATTTCAACTGGCAGTATTACTGAAAGGTTTGCTCAAGTAGCCAATGGAATATCCCCCGATTTCTTCGATCCTTTTGAAGCAACGCTTGCATATGAAGCGGGTGCAATTTATGACTTTGATGAAGATTTGATTTATGAAACCGATTTAGGTCAAGCAGATGAAGTTTTTAAGTCGCAGGACATTTCAAGATCAGGTAAGATTAATGAATTGGCAATTGCATGGGCAGGGAAATTTAATAATAATTTACAGCTTGGACTTGGTATTGGAATACCATTTATATCATTTGAAGAAAACAAAGTTTACCAAGAACGAGCTCTTAATGATGATGTGGAATTTGATGAATTGACCTTTAGTGAGGTTTTGGCAACATCAGGAACTGGATTTAATTTTAAATTAGGAGCAGGTTATACGATAGAAAAAACGATCAGATTAGGATTGGCATACCAAAGTCCTACTTATTTTGGGTTAGATGATAATTATGAAAATAATTTGTCATACGCATTTACAACATCTGAGGGATCTGAAAGCATATCAAGTAGATCACCTGACGGCAGATTTGAGTATAAACTAACGACGCCCTCAAGGTTAACGGGAAGTATAGGGGCTATTATAAAAACCCCTTCAATAAAGGGTTTTGTCAATCTTGATGCACAATACATCAATTATAAAAGCAATAGTTTTAATCTGACGTCTAATAACAATGATCCTGGTGAACTGGCATATGAAAGAGAAATAAATACTGAGATTGAAAATGAGCTCCAATCTGCTGTTAATTTGAATCTAGGTGGTGAGTTGGCTTTTGAAAAATTCAGAGTTCGAGCTGGCCTAGGAATGGTTGGTTCTCCTTATGCTGGAGATGGGATTTCGAACTTTGATAATATTTACTCTTTAGGAGGTGGATTTAGAGGAGATAAATTTTACATTGATTTTGCATTTCAACAAAGAGGGCTTAGTCAAGGATATTCACCTTATCAAGTTATAGATGAAGAACGAAACCAACTCATTGTTAATGAGACCAGTATCAACAAGGTAATATTTACCGTAGGCTTTAAATTATAGAGATATTAAATATAAAGAAAGCAACTCTTAATTTTTGGAACAAAATCGAAAGATCAGGTAAACTAAAATAACGCGGAATCAAGAGGTCGATTTTGTCACAGCTTTACTTTATTGTATAGCAATCATGGTTTTTTTTGTAAATTCGGTTGCTACTAATTTAACTGTAACTAATTATTATGTTTGGACGTCAAAACAATCCTTATGGAGGCCAAAGAGGCCAAAGAGGCCGAAGAGGGGGAAAGAGTATATGGGGTATGTTGGTTATATTTTTATTGATGGGCGGTTTTTATGTGTTTAAATACCTTTCAACTTCTCAAGTGAACGAAATAACGGGGGAAAAGCAGTTTATTAGCTTGTCACCTGAGCAAGAAGTAGCCATCGGTTTGCAAAGTGCACCCTCAATGGTTCAACAACATGGAGGCTTACATCCTGATCAAGAGGCACAACAATTTGTAGATCAAATAGGTGAGAAGCTTGTTAATAGCACCGTTGTAAGACAATCAGGATATCGATATGATTTTCACCTCTTGGCTGATCCGAATGTTGTTAATGCATTTGCATTACCGGGTGGACAAGTGTTTATAACTGCGGCACTATTTTCAAAACTTCAGAATGAACATCAATTGGCAGGTGTACTGGGTCATGAAATTGGTCATGTTATTCATAGACATGGAGCTGAGCGAATTGCAAAGATGGAATTGACAAAAGGCTTAACTGGTGCAGCTGTTATTGCCTCAGGGGATTATGGTACAGCGCAGGCTGCACAAATGATTGGAAACTTGATCAATATGAAATACGGTCGTGATCAAGAGTTGGAATCTGATGATTGGGGCATCCGTTTGATGCTGGAAGCTGGGTTTGAACCATTGGAAATGATAAAAGTGATGGACATACTTGAAGAAGCATCAGGAGGTGGAAAAAGGCAACCAGAATTTCAAAGCTCTCACCCAAGTCCAGAAAATAGACGAGAAAAAATTAGAGAGGCTGTACAACGATACAGAGGTACGATGAACTAGGTATACGATTCTTGTGTTATAACATTGAATAATTATTGAACAAAAATAAAATATGAATTTATCAAGATTTAATAAATCATCAAATCCAATGATGAAAAATAGAAGTTTTGCTAAGGCAGAGTCTTTAGAAACCCGTACTGGAGGACCTTATTTGGCCTCAGAAGGACAGATGACAGTGGCTGGTGCAGTTAACAAAACATTTATTTTGGTAGCTATTACGATGGTGGCATTCGCTTATGGATACGTTGCTGCCAATCCGATATTTATAATGGGTGGTTTACTTGCTGGTATTGCTGTGTATTTATATACATCGTTTAGACCACATCACGCTCCATATACAGCACCGGTTTATGCAATTGTCGAAGGATTGTTCATTGGTAGTATTTCTGTCATGTACGCAGGCGTTTATGATGGTATTGTCTTTCAGGCGGGGAGTTTGACTTTGGCAACTTTATTGGCAATGCTAATGATCTATAAATCTGGACTTATTAAAGTTACAAAAAGCTTTAGAGCAGGCGTTACAATGGCAGTAGGAGCTATTATGATGGTTTACCTTGTACAGTTTATTGGGAATTTTGTAGGTTTTAGCATTCCGTATTTATTTTCAGGTGGAACATTTGCTATAGTAGGTTGTGTAGTAATCTTAGGGGTTGCCGCATTAAACTTGTTACTTGATTTTGACAACTTCGATAAAGGCGAAGAAATGGGCGCTCCCAAATACATGGAATGGTATTATGGAATGGGCTTATTGTTTACACTAATTTGGCTTTATGTTGAGTTTTTGAGATTGTTGTCTTATTTAAATAGAGATTAAAACAAGAAAATTTTATAAAAAATCAAAGGGCTGACAGTTTTGTCAGCCCTTTTTTATTTAGTTTTTACTGCAAAGTACATTGCAGTTTATTTTTTAAGAACTTAAAACCAGGTACTTATGCATGATTCAAAATATATATATGATTATTTACCATGTCATTTATAGTCGCTTCGCGTGATATTTATTCCAGCATTACTGTCTTACATTTGTATTGTCGCTGTTAATAAGTGATCGATTGATAAAAAGATTTGATGTTCTTTAAGGGGGAATAACAAATTTAAACTATCAAGTTTTATTAAGTGGTTAAAAATGTTAAAGTCATGAAAGTATTAATTTTAAACACGGTTTTGTTCTTGAGTGCATTGAGCACTGTTTCTGCATCTTCTGATCCACTAGATGCACTTAAATTAATTTCTTCTGCTAAGGTGGTGGTTTCATTAAATGATGTTGGCCAACTGGATATGTTTAAAGAAGCTAGCTTCATTCAACAAGCCAACGCAATTAAATTTGAGACAAAATCTAAGATGAAGTTTATTCAAGTTTTTGACTCTTCAGGTACTATGATTTATCAATTGCCTGTGAGATCAACGAAAGTTCGGGTAAGCAAATCTTTATTCTCAAAAGGAGATTATAAGTTAGGATTCGTGTTAGAAAATGAAAATGATATCTTATTTACAAACCTTACGGTTAACTAGTATTTGAATTAATTATTGTTAAAGTCAAATAATTTTAAGGGGTTAAGGGAAAAATTACCGATTATCATAAAAGGTAAAATTCTATACTAGATTAAAGAATGAGATTTCAGAAGGTCAGCAGGGGTGCTGGCCTTTTTTTTTATTTCATATCATTCTATATTCTTACTTTAAGTTTATTTTTGTAACTTAGTTTCAGTATGAAAATTAGTGATATAAAATATTTAGCTTCTTTTATTATTCCTGTTTTGATTTTTGTAGGTTTGAAATATGAAAGTTTCTTTTCTTATTCAGCAGTTCTGTTTGCTTTTCTTGTTGTACCAACTTTAGAACCTATTTTCAAGTCTTCAACATATAATCTTAATGAAGAAGAAAAAGCTAACAAACTAACTTCACACTTTTTCGATTTAATCTTATTTTTAAATATTCCGCTGATTTATATTTCACTTTACTGGTTGGGAGTTAAAATATCAAGTTGTCATCTTTCAAGTTTTGAAACTGTAGGATATGTTTTGTCCTTCGGTACATTTTTAGGGGCAAGTGGAATTAATGTAGCTCATGAATTAGGTCATAAGGATCATATCTTTTCTAAAGTTTCTGCAGTATTACTTTTGATACCCTCTTTGTATACCCATTTTATAATTGAACACAATCGTGGGCATCATAAAAACGTAGCTACACCTAAAGATCCAGCAACCGCTAGAAAAAATGAATTGCTTTATACATTTTGGATAAGATCAATTGTTGGATCGTATATCAACGCTTGGAAACTTGAATTTAAACGACTTGATAAAAGCAATTTACCAGGCTGGCATTTTTCAAATTTAATGTTTTTGTTTTTGGGTATTCAATTTCTGTATCTGTTCGTTCTATGGTTACTATTTGGGTTTAAGACTATGATTATTTTAATAACCATAGCTGCTTTAAGTTTTGTGTTTTTAGAAACCATAAATTACGTGGAGCATTATGGATTAATGCGGAAGCAGTTACCTTCTGGTAGATACGAAAGAGTAATGCCTAAACATTCATGGAATTCAAATCATTATCTTGGTAGAATAATACTATATGAATTAACAAGGCATTCTGACCACCATTATTTGGCCAATAAAAAATACCAAGTGCTTGATCATCATAACGAATCTCCTCAGTTACCTTTTGGCTATCCTATATCTATGTTGGTAAGTCTTTGTCCCCCGCTTTGGTTTCGTATTATGAATTCAAAATTGGAAAGTATTGATTAATTGATATCGTGTATTTACCATATATACTTATTACTGTATTTACAAAATGGAATAATTTGAGTTGATAATAATTTGACGTCAAATTGGCATTTATGCAATTAATATTATTGAAAAACCTAAACTTTCGGGGCTTTTCATTGGTAAACTACCTTGTGTTTCTGTTGTAGTTGCATGATTTATAATTAATTATATATTCTTTTTAATTCATATGTAATTAAGTCATGTGTCTATCATTATTATATTAGAGATTACATTTAACTTATTTTGGAATTAACTTTGCACTAGAATATTTATTAAAGAGTGTTTTGTTGGCTAAGCTATATTTTTAATTTATACGTAGTCCAAATCCTGTTTATTGATGGCTAATTGTATTATTAAATCAATAGTTTTTAAAACCATGAGAAAGGATGTTTCAGTTATAATAATTATTCTGTTTTTAATTACCTCATATTCATCTGCAAATCCTGAAAATAGAAACTTAATACTTGTCAATGGTATGGGCATATCGGTCCTTCTAAATGATGAGAGCCAAAAGGAAATTTTCACTTCTGCTGAGTATTCCAATGAATATGAAATTCTATTGTTTGAAACAAAAAAAATGATAGAATATATTCAACTCATAAACCCTAAAGGGGTTATTGAAAATCAATTTCCTGTGAAGGCCAAGAATGTGGAGATTGAAAGAAGTATTTTTGCAAACGGCAAGTATCTGATGGGGCTTAAAATAAATGGCGAATCACAAGTTGAATTTGTAAATGTAGTGGTTGAGTAGGAGTCTAAGGTTTAACAAAACCTCGTTTTTTTATATTGTTAATCTGCCACTATTCTATGGCTTTTTTTGTAATAATAGGGAAGTCGACACGATTCTGCTTTTTAGGTTGTGCGTATCCAATTCATTGCAAATGTAAGTGGTACCTCCCACATTATTTAAGAGATAAATCTTGACTTTAATAAATCGACAATGTGAGAGTCTACTTTCCTAAAATACTATTAAGTATTGAAAGTGTTATCAGATATGTAGGCTTGACACCTCCTACACCCAATCCCCCAGAAGCCAGCGTTGAACCTGTTTCTAAAGGATTATCTGAAGCGTAATATGCATATCTTGTTTTAATATCCTCGCTAACACTATTTCGTATTTTTGAGGCAGCTTGAATAGCTTTTTGATAATGCGCACCTTCCATTTCTAAACCAATCGCTTTCCAAGAAGACTTTGCGAAATATCTTAAGATATCTTTATTCTGAAGAGAGGTTCCCATTACTGTAATCATAGATCCTTTGTAAACATTTAATGAACTGTCTTCAAATATTTTCGGATTGAAATGATTGTCGAATGGATAATTATCTGCTGATCCTTCAAAGATGTGTGAAGTTGGAACCATGATATCACCTTTAGTACCTTCTAAGATTCCAGCCTTACCCATGATGTTGATGGACTCTATATTTAAGTTGGTTTTTACTCCGTCTTTGCTGAATGGTTTTAAAAGCTCATCCATCAATTCATAAGCTTGTTCACCAAAGGCATAATCCATGACAATCAAGACAATGTCTGTTTTGATTTTTTGAGTTGGACAAATTTCAGGAGAAATAGTAAAGTCATTCAATTTGCTACAATCAACTATTTGGCAAGCAATATTTACTCCAGAAGAATCTGAAATTTCATACATACCGTTTTTGTAGGCAAATTTTTCAACTAGATCTTGATGCTTTTGATTGCTTTTTAAAGATAGTTTCTCGGCAATACTTTCAATCGAACTATCAAAAGATTTTAGTGCAGACGGAGCATAAAGAGAATTCATAACACTGTGAAGATTAGAACTTATTATGTGGATTGGTTTGTCCAATAAGTTTTTTTCTTCGAGTGATTGTTTGATGTTTATAGCCCAACTGGTTCCAAAAATATGATGGCCAATTTTATCTCTTAAGGTAGAAGAGAAACTTATTTCTCTGTCTATATCTTCTGTGTGTTCTTTGATACTATTATGTCCTAACCAATATACAATGTTGAAAAGTGCATTTACTTTTTTTGCTTTATCAAATGATTCTGCCGCATCAATTGTCTCCTCATAGGTCCTCCCAACAAGAGTGCTTAAGTAAGTGTAAGCAACATCAACATTGAATTCTTCTTGATTTTTAATTTTTGAAATAATTTCTTCTAGCATTACCCAATCCTTCCTTTTGCGACTTTTATAGTCTAATGCATTGCGGCGGATTTTTTCTGCTTCGATATACATGAAGGTCAAGTGAGTAAGAACATCATATATATCACTTCTTCCCCTTGTCATTTCGATGTAGTATTGATCTTCGTCAATTCTGTAGCAGTTTCTTCTTCTTTTTGCTGGAATCTTTGCTTGATGCGAAGAATTTTCAAAACCTTCTCTTGAGATTAATTTAATAAAAGAACATTCCTCTATCCCTTGAGGCAATCTTTGAAAGATATACAAAAGACCATTTAATTCAACTTTTTCAGCATTTGCTATTGATCCATAGATTTCAGGCTCTAAGGCAAGTAAGGAGTTAATCATCGCTTCACCAGAGACACCAAGTGGCTTATAAGATCCTCTAATAAATAAATGTCGCATAGCAATATAAAGCCTTTGAATGGCTGCTCTTGAGATTTGCGCGCGACTAAGTTGAGAATTTATAGAGTTCATAAGCAGAGAATTGTTTAATCAATAATAATTGCAAAAATTGGTCCAATTGAATAAGATTCTAGGAGAAATATTAGAATTTAATCTAAATGAATTGTGTTTAAAAGGAAAAGGTTGGTTATCGGAATAAAAATTGAATAGAATTACCTTTTGGAGGTTTAGGTATCAATTTTCAAAAAAATCTTTAACATTTAGAGCAATGACCGTTAAAACGAACTTAATATTTGTAAAAAAAGAATCATTTCAATTTATATTGGGTTTAATTGTTGTAACGTTTAATTGTAAACCTCAGAAATACAAAAAAAGAATTTTATGAAATATATATTATCTCTACTAATAGTTTTAGGCTTTACATTGCAAGCTGATGCTCAATTTGGTAAATTATTGGAGAAGGCTAAGAACAATGATATTGTAAAGAAGGTCATTGGAAATGATGAATCGCTAGATATTGCGGGTGGTTTGAAGGAAGCTTTGGAGAAAGGCGTAGATGAGGCTGTAACAAGTTTGTCTGCTGAAGATGGTTATCATAAGAGTCCGTATAAAATTCTGCTCCCAGAAGAAGCAAGAGCGGTTGTAAATAAGTTGAAAATTATTCCTGGGTTTCAAGATGTAGAGGAAAAGCTGGTCATGAAAATGAATGCAGCAGCCGAATCTGCGGCTAAGAAAGCAACTCCAATATTTGTAAATGCCATCACATCAATGAGTTTTGATGATGCTAGGAAGATATTATTTGGGGAAGATGATGCCGCAACACGATACTTGGACAACAGTTCACGTAGTGCTCTTTATGATGCATTTTTACCAGCAATTCAAGGTGCACTAGATGAAGTTAATGCAAGGACATATTGGAAGTCTGTAGTTGAAAAATACAATTCCCTGCCATTTGTCAAAAAAGTAAATCCTGAACTTGATGATCATGTAAACAATAAAGCGCTGGATGGTATGTTTGGATTGATAGAGGTGAAAGAGGAAGGCATTAGAAAGGATGTTGATCAACGTACAAGTCCTTTGTTGAAAGATGTATTCAGCAAATTGGACTAATTAGAAAAAAATATTTACATTATAATTGACATTAATAGCACCTTGTTTGGACTAAATGCTATTAGATGTTCTAAAAATTATATATTTATTACCAAATTGGCAATTTAAGGGCATATTGTTAATTTGGATTAGAAAACTATTAATATTTAAAAATGAAAAGCGTACTATTCACATTCTTAGCAGCAATCTTAACTCTACCACTAATCTCACAAGAGTCTTTATTGGATGATTTATTGGGTGTTCAACCTGTAGAAATGAAAGTTGAGGGTTCAGAAGAAATCCAAGCAGAATTTCAAAAAACATTGGATGAGGAAAAGGCAAGGGTTGATGATAATATTGCAAAATTAGATGAGGACTACAAAAAAGAGGTAGGGTCACTTATTGAAAACTTCAATAAAATACTGGAAAAAACAGTAGAACAAGAAGTGACAAATGAGAAAAAACGTATGATTACAAGCATGCGAACTATGACCATGACTTTGAAGAAGAATAAAAAAGATGTTATGACAGGGTTTAACAATGTTATGATGAGAACTATTCGTGAATTGCCGAAAGGTACTGAAGGAAAGAAAAAAGAAGAGGTTGATACCTTCTTGGCTGAATACAGAGATAAATTTGAAACGGAATATACTAATAATTTAAAAGTTCTAGAGACGTTTAAGAATACAGAACACCTGACTAAGCCTGCTGAAGATACTGCTTCTGGGAATTAAGAAATTGTTCAAAAGAATAAGCTTATATAAAAGGCGTTGTGATTATTTCACAACGCCTTTTTTAAATGGTACAAATCGAAAAACACCGTGACTTTCTTTTGTAAAGTTATCTTCGGAGTGTTTTACGATTTTGAGCATTTTCTTATCATCTCCTTCTCCAACAGGAATAACTAAAAAGCCACCTATCTGCAATTGATCTAGAAGGCATTTTGGTACTTCTTCCGCTCCAGCCGTAACTAATATTTTATCGAAGGGAGCAAATCTTGGCGCACCTTTATATCCATCACCATATAAAGTTCTAATTTTATTAAATCCAATTTTTTGAAGCAGGGTATTCGTTTCTTCAAAAAGTTCTATCTGCCTTTCAATAGAATATATTTTTTTGCACAACAATGAGAGCACACATGCTTGGTAACCTGAACCTGTTCCAATTTCAAGGATTTTATCTTTTGGTTGTGGATCTAAGAGTTGTGTTTGGAAACCCACTGTAAAGGGATGGGAGATAGTTTGATTGGCTGTAATCGGAATTGCTTGATCCTTGTATGCCCATTCTTCAAAAGCTTTATCTAGAAATAGATGTCTAGGGACAGTATTAATTGCTTGTAAAACACGCTCATTGAAAATACCTTTTTTAATTAAAATGTTAACCAAAGACTTTCGTAATCCTTTATGTCTGTAACTGTCCATGTTTCAAAAATAGACATATTATAAAAATATTTAATATATATTATCGATTAATAAGAATTATTAACCGTTTTTGGACATTTAGTGGCAGTTAAGCCAATCATATTTGTAATTCAATTTATGTAAATCATTGATTACCAATATCTTTTAAATTGGAAAAATAACAAGGCATTAAATTCTTTATTAATAGTTGTGATATTTAGATATTATGTGTTTTAATAATTAAATTGAGTTAAAATTTTTAATGATTTATGGAGCAGACGAAGATTAAATTTGGAACAGATGGATGGCGAGCAATAATTGCAAAAGATTATACAGTTGATAATGTTAAGCGTGTAACTGAAGCTACAGCAAGATGGATGCTTCAAAAAAAAATGGACAAAGTTGTAGTTGGTTATGACTGCAGATTTGGAGGAGAGATGTTTAGCAAAACGGCCGCTGCTATTTTTTGTCATTTTGGAATCAAAGTGTTTTATGCTAAAGAATTCGTTTCTACACCAATGGTCTCTTTGGGCGTAGTAAAAAAGAAAGCTGATATGGGTGTGGTCATTACTGCAAGTCATAATCCTCCTTCTTACAATGGGTTTAAACTAAAGTCGTCTTATGGTGGCCCAACAATTCAAAGTGATATTACAGATGTTGAGACTATTATTCCAGAAGATTGCTTAGGCACATTAGCGGCATTAAGTACATATGAAGGTACGGACCTTTTAGAATATGTTGATCTTGAAGACATGTATATCAAACATGTTGAGGCTTCATTTGATTTAGATGCGATAAGAAACAGTCATATTAATTTGGCATATGATGCTATGTATGGTGCTGGACAAAATGTAATTCGAAAGTTATTTCCAGATGCATTTTTATTGCATTGTGAATATAATCCATCTTTTATGGGGCAAGCACCAGAACCTATTCATAGGAACCTAACTGAGTTGTCAAATGCCCTGAAGTCAAATGAAAATTTAAATTTAGGATTGGCAAATGATGGAGATGCCGATCGAATTGGATTGTATGATGCCAACGGTGAATTTGTAGATTCTCATCACATTTTACTTTTGTTGTTGTATTACTTAAAAGAGTATAAAGACCTTGATGGGAAAGTGATTACTACTTTCAGTGTTACCAATAAAATGGATCAATTGGCTGCACAATATGGCTTGGAAATACTGACATCCAAAATTGGGTTTAAGTACATTGCTGAGGTAATGATGAAAGAAGATATTTTGGTAGGAGGTGAAGAATCAGGTGGTATTGCAGTTAAAGGTCATATCAATGAAAGAGATGGTGTTTGGATTGGTTTGATGATTATGGAATTTATGGCTAAATCCGGTAAATCATTGGAAGAATTGATTCAAGATATTTATGATAAAGTAGGTTCTTTTAAATTTGATAGAGATGATTTGCATATTGAAGAAAGTAAGAAATGGGCGATCATGGATAAATGTAAGAATGGACAAATAACTTCTATAGGTGGAAAACCAGTAATTCGAACAGAAGATTTAGATGGTTACAAGTTTTTCCTTTCAGACGAAGAATGGATAATGGTCAGGCCATCAGGTACCGAGCCTGTGCTTAGAGTTTATGCTCAGGCAGCAAACATGAAAGGTGTTAAAAAGTTATTGACAGAAGCGCATGAAGCCTTACAAGGCTAATATAGATCGTAACTATAAGTTAAAAAGAAAAAAGCCAAATGAATTTCATTTGGCTTTTTATTTTTAGTTACTAATTGAAAATACAGATCATCTCAATTTGAAGAATCGATATATCCAATTTCTAAATACTACCTTGTATAATTAGGCGCTTCTTTTGTTATCGTAATATTATGAGGGTGACTCTCATGAACTCCAGCATTTGTAATTCTAACCAAATTTGCTTCTTTAAGAGCCATGATATCTTTTGAACCAGTGTATCCCATTCCTGCTCTCAACCCTCCCATGTATTGTACCATCACTTCTGATACTGTTCCTTTGTAAGGTACTCTTCCTTCAATACCTTCTGGTACTAGTTTTTTTACATCATCCTCAACATCTTGAAAGTATCTGTCTTTTGATCCTTTCTCCATGGCACCAATTGATCCCATGCCTCTGTAGACTTTGAATTTTCTTCCTTGAAATAAAATAGTTTCTCCAGGCGCTTCTTCTGTGCCTGCAAATAAAGATCCAGCCATAATGCAATCTGCACCAGCTGCTAAAGCTTTTGCAATATCACCTGTGTACCGAATGCCACCATCAGCGATTATTGGAACACCTGTACCTTTTATACCGTTTGCTGCATCGATGATTGCTGATAACTGGGGAACTCCAACACCCGCAACAATTCTAGTTGTACAAATACTACCTGGTCCCACACCAACTTTTATACCATCCGCACCAGCATCAACCAATGCTTTTGCAGCAGCACCAGTGGCAACGTTTCCACCAATTATTTGCAGGTTAGGAAAGGTAGATTTTATTTCTCTTACCATATTTAAAACACCTTGTGAGTGACCATGTGCCGTATCAACTGCGACAACATCAACATCTACATTTACCAAGGCTTCAAGTCTTTCCATAGTGTCACTTGTCACACCAACTGCAGCTCCAACAACCAACCTTCCATGACTGTCCTTTGCAGAATTAGGATAGTCTTTAACTTTCATAATATCCTTGTAAGTAATTAAACCAACAAGAATATTGTCTTTGTCTACGACCGGAAGTTTTTCGATTTTATGTTTTTGTAAGATGTCCTGAGCTTCAGCAAGTGTTGTTCCTTGTGGTGCAGTCACCAAGTTATGAGTAGTCATTAATTCTTTGACTGATTTTTTCTCATTGGTTTCAAACCTAAGATCTCTGTTTGTCAAGATTCCAATTAATTTGCGATTGTCGTTGACGACTGGAATACCGCCTATCTTGTAAGATCTCATTAGTTGTAGAGCATCTTTTACTTTAGCATCTTGTGGCAGTGTAACAGGATCAATAATCATCCCACTTTCAGATCTTTTTACTTTGCGCACTTGATCTGCTTGTTCCGCAATGGTCATATTCTTGTGAATAAGTCCAATGCCTCCAGACCTTGCTAAAGCAATAGCCAAACGGTATTCGGTAACAGTATCCATTGCTGCTGAAACAATAGGAATATTAATAGAAAGGTTTCTAGTAATTTTAGTTTTTATAGAAACATCTTTTGGGAGGACTTCAGAATAGGCAGGTACTAATAAAACATCATCGAATGTTAAAGCCTCTGAAATTGACTTGAATTGTGTATTTTTTAAATCCATGTGCAAATCTATTATAAATTTTAATGCAAAAACTAGACCTAGTTAATTTTTTTTAGGATTTTCGTTGCATCATTTAATATAAATGGTTCTCAGATCATAATTTATATGCTTACAATTTACTCGGACGATTATTTTATGAAGAAGGCTCTTGACGAAGCTCAAGTGGCATATGACAATGATGAAGTGCCAGTTGGAGCAGTAATCGTTTGTAACAATATGATTATCGCTAAGGCCCATAATCAAGTAGAACAATTAAAAGATATTACCGCACACGCCGAAATATTGGCGATAACATCAGCATCTAATTATTTAGGAAGTAAATTTTTAGATGATTGTACGATGTATGTCAGTATTGAGCCATGTCATATGTGTGCTGGAGCTATCAAATGGGCACGTATTGGCAAATTGGTTTATGGTGCATCTGATGATAAATCAGGCTTTATGAAACATGGTAAAGAATTATTACACCCTTCAACAAAATTGGAATATGGCGTAATGAATGAAGAGTGCGCTGATATTATGAAAAAGTTTTTTAAAGCTTTGAGGTAGTGAGTTATATGTTACCGCGAAGAAAAAAACAACAAAATTTAGATAAATTAATGATTGATAACTCATTCGCGGTAAGGTCTCCCTACCAATACCGGAATTACAGAGCAATAAAGCATTTTACTTAATACGTCTACCACTTGCAGTATCAGACCTTTTGGATGTTTTCTTTGCTTTAGATATATCTACCATTAACGCAGCATAAGCACTATCTGATGTTGTTCTGTAATTTGATCCTCCATATGAAATTGTACCACCTCTTTTCTTCCATTTTTTAGCCAATAAAACATAACGTCCTTTAGCTTTTTCATTGGGTCCAAACATCAAGTATTTCTCGGGATCTTCGTCAAAGCTTAAAGCAAATCGATTGCTTTTGGGTGAAAATACTAGTACTCCAGGTGTTCCTTTTCTGATGATTACTTCTTCAACTTTGCGTTCGCTTTTTATTTTTATTTGACCGTCCTTTATATCTGATCCAGCAGAACCATAAACGCGTTCTAATCTTATATCTTCTGATAAATAAAATTGGATTTGTTTAAGCTCTTCTTCCGACCAATTGTTGTCTGCATAAATATCATCTGTAAAATAGGTCAATGTTTTACTACAAGAAGTTGACAATACAATCACACATAGGATTGAAAATAATTTTATAAGTTTCATATCGTAATATTATTTAAGTCTTTGTTGATTATTAGACTCTCAAAATAAATGAAGGTTGAATCTAATGCACAGAATTAAGACTTTTTAACTATGTAATTAACCTTTATTTAAGGTTGGATACGATTAATAGAGGAAATTAGAACGAAAGTTAAAATGAAATGCTTGTAGTTAAGTTGATAAGATTAAGATCATATTTATCGTTAGTAGGATGCTTGAACTGATCCTTATTGATCAGCGAGTTCATGCCCCATTCAGAATCTAAGATGAAATTTAAGTTTTTATTGACTTGGTAATTTACACCAAGGCTTAAACCAATATTAGAATTGCTAAAAAATGCATTTTCAACAGTTTCTGATTTTGAAATAGTTTTAGATGCTCTCGTTTCAAGAATGTTATCTAATTCCTGACTATAAGTATATCTAAACTTAACTCCACTGTTTATTGAAAGCACATTCGAGATTGCATAATTTAAGTTAACGGGTAAATAAATTTGCTTGAATGACTTTAGTCCATCATAATATGTTGCTTCTTTATCCAGAGGTGATAAGCTTTTGAAATTATCTGTGTTTTTTCCAAAAAACGGAAAGATCAAGAAGTTTCTAGTTACAAAATTAACAGCTAAACCAGTTTGAATACCAACTCTTTTAGAAAGAGGAAGGTGAACACCTGTTGTGAATCCATAACCTGAAAAATTAGAATTGCTTGACATAAAACTAAGTAGACCTAAATTATATTTTACTTTGCTATTTTGATTAAAAGTCTTTGAATTCTCATATTTTGGATTCTCAGTCAATTTAATTTCATCTGATCCATTAGGCTTTAATGAAGTAATAATTTGATCAAGGTTTGGCAACTCATTTATAAGATAATTCTGAGCAATTACTTGTTGATTATCTAAAAATGAAATTGGACTATTTATAATTGAATTATTATACTTTTTTTCAGAAATTAAATTAGAATTATTCGATAAATCCTTTTGCGAGGAAGCCCCTTTAAATTCGAAAGTCTGATTAGTATAGTCAGTTTTATAATTGACCTTTTCTTGATTTAGATATATAGTTTGGTAGATGTAATGTTCTTTTGTAAGTTCTGCCGTAGGAATATTTGAAGTTTGATTATAAATTAAAAATCCGATAGTGATTAGAGAAATTAACAAAAGTGCAGAAAGCGCTACAATGACTTTATTCATTGGCGTTGTAGCAACGGGGATGTTCTTGTCTAACATCTCTTTCATGTCAATCCAAGAAGCATTGACAAATTTCTTGTCAAACATATGTTGATTTGCGTTATCCTGCATTCGACGCTTTATTGTAGTTTTCTAAAACCAAATTTTGCAATTTTTTTCTTGCTTCTGATAAATGCCACTTTGAGGTTCCTACACTTATGTTTTTCAATTCAGAAATTTCTTTGTGTGAATAACCCTGTACAGCAAAAAGAAGAAAAACATCTCCACTTGCTGGTGGTAATTTATCAATCAATTTAATAAGATCTTCTTCGTAAAGATGATCTAAAGCTTTGTTGCTATGCTTTTTGTCATGTTCTTCAAAAACCATAAATTTCAAATAGTTGGCATCTTTTCTAATGCTATCTGAAATACTATGAAATACGATTCTTCTTACCCAACCTTCAAAACTTCCACGATATTCATACTGATCGATTTTTTTAAATACTTTAATAAAACCATCATTTACAATTTCTGCAGCTTTGAACTTATCATTCACATATCTCATGGCCATACTCATCATAGCGGCAAAGAACTCTTTGTAGAGTCTTTCCTGACATTTTCTGTCATTGTTTTTACAACCTTTTATGATAGTATTTAATTCCAAGTCAACAATAATTATTTACATGAAAATAATAAAAATAAAACGAATACTACTATTAGAATTCTATTAACACTGCCAATTGTCATAATGACTATCAAAATGAGTCAAATCATACATCATTTCGAGGTGGTACAAAAAAAAAGGCCAAAAGTCATTGAAAACGTTTCAAATGAAATGTTTTCTAAAACTTTTTGGCCTTTGGCAGTTAGTTGGTCTTCACCAATTAACTTAAAAAAATAGTAGTATAACGTTTTTTCATAGCTGACTACTTATATAGACTCTGAATTTGATCGAAAAGGTTGGGTAGGGGGGAAGTTTAAAAACAAAATAAAACTTAAGTTACTGTTAGTCAGTTTGTTAGATTTAATTAAAAATATAGAATTCAAGCATAATTTTGCTTGGCTTCTCTCCTTTAAGTTGTTACAATGGGTATTTTATTTTTCCAGTCTTGCTAGAATTTCTTTGTTATCAACAATTGTTCCTAATATCGGTCTTATTTCATCTATGACTGACTTCGTTGTTTCGATTTCTTGCAATGCTGAAAGACATTCTCCTATTACAATTTTAACATTCAATTGAAAGGACATTCTGCCACCTTTTTTATTATAAATACTGTCGGATTTAAGATAATAATATAAAGCTTTTGTAAAGTAATTACCCTTTTTGGCTGTTGCTCCAAGCTCATTAAACACTCTTGTTTTTGTAGAGGAAAGATTAAGTTTATCACATTCCTCAAGAGCTCTCAAACCATATTCTTCTGATTATTTTAAATTTTGCAAGGTTCTGAATAGGCTTGCAATGCTTGCATATATTGAAGGGTATTTGAACTTGTCCTTTCCTGGTCTTAAAGATGACAAAGCTTCAAAGTAAAGCTGCAAGGCTTCGTCATGCTGATTGTTTTGTGATTTGTAGCTTCCCAGGTTTATTAGGTTAAAAGGTAGACTTGAAGAATCGCTGTGTATTCGCTTTGCTTACTTTACGGACGCTTACTTCGTTTGCTTTACGATGGCGCGCTTTGCTTTTATGAATCTTTTGTTGCTGTGATAATGTCTTTTATTTTTTTTAGACCAATGGATTTCAGCATTTGGATATTATTGCTGGGGATATCTTCTGTGTGGCCATGTGATTCGATGGCTTGTGCAACTTCGCTTACAGAAAGAATGTGAATTATTGGATATGGAGATCTGTTGGTATAGTGTGAAATATCATCAGGAGCCTCGTTTTCGAATAGGTAGTTGGGATGAAAGCTGGCCAATTGGTATTTCTGGTCAAGTTTGGTATCCTCTAAAAGCCAATTGGCTTTATCATAAAGATCAAGGTAGTCATCAAGTTTTTCTAGACCATTTGGAATAATTAAAATACCAGATGTTTTCTGATCTGACTTATTGAGGATTTCGATACATTTCCACAAGGCACTTAATTGGTCAGTTTGATTTTGGGAGAGTTCGGATTGATAGTGAATTTTATCGAGGTCGAAGGCGTATGAAGCAAAAGGACATAGATTCAATTTGATTACATAAGATTGAATCCATACCCTGATTGTATTTATATAATTATCCAAATGTTAGTCTATTTTTCCGTAAATATTGCTTACTATTGGACCATTCAAAAATGTATCTGTGTCAATTTGACTTTGAAAAACGGCGCCTTTGTGCTTGCCATTTAATAATATTAATGCTGCTTCACAAAGTGGAGCTGCGGTTGTGGTTTGAATCGCCCTCAAAGTTATTTTTCCAATTTTTGATGGGTACACATGGATGCTTTTTTCGATTGCTCGCAATACACCATTTTTATCTTTACCTTTTACTGATGCAAAGACGACAACCACATCGTCTTCAACAGCCGGAATAGTATCCAGCATCAATTTGTTTAAGTTTTCAACTGGATCAACGTCAGCAGGTGTATTTTCAATTACTGATTTTGCCCATTTGTAGTGACCAGGAAATCTCAATGTTTTATAATTTAAGTTTTTGACCTTTCCTTCCAATGCTTTTGGAAGATCTGCTGCGCCACCTGAAGTGAAATCATCTTCATATTCAATTCCGTCGATGATGATTTTTTTTGTGGCAGATAGAGAAGGAATTTTACTTGTTTTAAAGTCTTCAACAACCACTGCATCTTTTATGTACTCAGTTGCTACACCTATTGGGCTCCAGGTGAAAGCATAAAAATAAGGTGCCCTTGCGTGCTTGGACAATGCCCCAACTTTCATGTCTATATTGTCGACAACTTCTACGCCGTGTTGTTTAGCGAATTTTTTGTATAGATGGTGGGCAATAATATTTATATAGCCTGGTGCCAATCCAGTTTGTAGGATAAAACCAGTCTCCGCATCTTTTGCGATCTCAGTTACCATATCCGTTTCTTTAACGTATTCGGTTAAATTCGCATAATGGCATTTGTAATCTTTGGCATATTGCGCCAATCTTGGTGCTTGCGCTCCAGGAAGACAGTCCAATATTATATCAGCTTTTTCAAGAACTACTTTCATATCGTCCGATAATCCTTCTTCAGGAATAAGAAAAGCGTTGCTAGAGTTACCTCTTGAGTTGTAATTTATCAAGTCTGCAGCTTTTTCAGCTTGTGTTAAATATCGGTCACCAATATGTATAGTACAGTCAATACTTTTATTATCTGCTAGGATTAAACCGGCTGCTTTACCTATTCCTCCAGCTCCAGCAATTAATATATTGTAATGGTTCATTTATTAGAGTTTGAACAAATTTAGAATAATAAAATTAGCTACCTAATAATATGATGGAGAATGTCTTGATTATCACTGATTTGCACATATTAAACAATTTACTAAATTGTAATATGTTGAATTATAGTAAAAAATACATTAGTATTTTTTGTAATATGAAAATTAGAAGTATCTTCACATTGTATTATTAATCCTAACACCGAATTTTTATAATGGCTAAAAAGTCTACTAAAAGCGCTAAGCGTAAAAAGAGTAGTAGTTTGAAGTTAAACGACGAACGAATCGTAAAGATTGTTGGCGTTTTATGTTTATTTCTTTCACTATATCTCACCGTTGCATTTGTTTCTTACTTTTTCACATGGCAAGCAGATCAAGACAAAGTATTACAATTGTCATCTTCAATTTTATTCAATGGAGACATTGATGTACAAAACTGGTTGGGCCGTTTAGGTGCATTTACCTCACATCTTTTTTTCTACTGGGGTTTTGGTTTAAGTTCGATCGGCGTTTTATATCTACTTATTAGATTAGGTATTGACTTGGTTTCAAGACACCCATTGACAAGATTCTTTAACCAATTGCTTCATATGGTTTTGGTAATGAGTTTTGCTTCAGTGATTTTGGAATTCATTTTCCGTTCTTCTGAATTCAGCTGGGGTGGATTAATGGGATATTCTATATACTCATATTTGGCAAGTTTTCTAGGACAGATTGGATTGGTTATGTTGATGATTTTAACAATATTAGCAGCATTCATATGGATAATCAATCCGATTATTCATTTGGACAGAATCAGATTTGCTACAGATTTTGGAAGTTTAGCTATATCAAAGTTGGACTTTTTAACCACTTGGGCACAATCTGAAGAAGATACTGATATCCGTTCTAAAAAAACCAGAACTACGAATAAGAGAAAAAGTCTTTTCAATGAAATAAGCGAAGAAAAAGCTGAATCCAATACAGATAATGATGGTACTTTGAAGCCAAGAACAACTGATTTTTCTACGGAACAAAACGAGGAGGAAGGTATTGAATTGAATCTTCCTGAGACTTTAGTGAATTTCAAAAAAGCACAGAAAGAAAAAGCAGCTAAAGCCAATCAAGGTCCTGATTTGGAATTGGAATTGGAAGAAGTTAATATTCCAGAAACTCCCCATGTTGCACCTAGTGAAGTAAAGGTTTCAAATTCTATTATTCCCGATATGAAGAGCGATAAGCTTTATGTACAGGAAGACAATAAAGATGACTTTGAACCATACGATCCAACGAAAGAATTGTCAAATTATAAATTTCCAACTTTTGATATTTTAGAAGAGTATGCTGATCAAAAAATACAGATCAACAGACAGGAATTGGAAGAAAATAAGAATCAAATTATAAAGACTCTTCTCAATTATAACATTAAGATTACAAAGATTAGAGCCACAATTGGTCCTACTGTTACGCTTTATGAAATAGTGCCGGCTCCTGGTGTGAAAATTTCTTCTATCAAAAAATTAGAGGATGATATTGCATTGAGTTTAGCTGCATTAGGTATTAGAATTATTGCACCTATTCCTGGTAAGGGGACTGTAGGTATTGAGGTACCTAATAAAAATAAGCAGATAGTTTCATTCAAAGAAGTAGTTACTTCAGAGAAATTTCAAAATGCGAAAATGGATTTACCAATTGTATTGGGTAAGACCATTTCAAATGAGGTTTTTGTAGCTGATTTGGCTAAGATGCCTCACCTTCTAATAGCAGGTGCAACGGGTCAAGGAAAGTCAGTTGGTATCAATACTATATTGATGTCATTGCTCTATAAGAAGCACCCTTCCCAAGTTAAGTTGGTGATGATCGATCCGAAAAAAGTTGAATTATTTCCGTATAGTTCTTTGGATAAACACTTTTTGGGTTTCTTACCAAACGAAGATGAGACAATTATAACAGATACAAAGAAAGCGATCAAAACGTTGATTTCATTGACTATTGAAATGGATGATCGTTACGACTTGTTGAAAAAAGCAAGGGCAAGAAATATAAAAGAATACAATGCTAAATATGTAAACAGAAAGATATCTCCAAAAGATGGGCACAGATTCTTACCGTTTATTGTTTTGGTTATTGACGAGTTTGCTGATTTGATAATGACAGCTGGTAAAGAAATTGAGTTACCAATTGCTAGATTGGCACAGTTGGCAAGAGCAATTGGTATTCACTTGATCATTGCGACTCAACGACCAAGTGTTAAGATTATCACAGGTATGATAAAAGCAAACTTCCCTGCTAGATTGGCATTTAGAGTGACATCTCAAATTGATTCAAGAACTATTTTGGATTCTAAAGGTGCTGAACAGTTAATTGGTAAAGGTGATATGTTGTTGACTGTTGGTAGTGATATAATAAGATTACAATGTGCATTTGTGGATACACCAGAAGTAGAGGAAGCGATCAATCAGATCAGCGCACAAAAAGGATTTATTGAGCCTTTCCACTTGCCAGAAGTGGCAGATGAGAACGGTGAAATGGGTGACACAAACCTTAAGTGGTCTGACCTTGATCCTATGTTTGAAGAAGCTGCTCGTATGGTCGTGTCAAGTCAACATGGATCAACGTCTAATATCCAGAGAAAAATGCAGTTGGGTTACAACCGAGCAGGACGTATCATGGATCAAATGGAAGCATTGGGAATTGTTGGAGAAGCGAATGGAAGTAAACCACGTAAAGTATTATTCGTTTCAGAAGTTGAGTTGTTAAATTATATTGACCACTTGAAATCAGGAGGTTAGAGGTTAATGTCAACAACTTTGTTTACCGAAGTTTAATACGTAGGTAAATGATTCAATGTCAACAATGTCAATAGTGATTCAATGTTGGTCAAAGAAAAACACAATATTTAAAAGTATAATCCTGAGGCTTTTGCCTTGGGATTTTTTCATTTTTGACTTCATGTTTAATTCAGATCTGAATCTTATGCATTTTCGTCTAATTAAATCATTCTTAGTAATTAAATAATCTATATTGGTCACAGAAATTAATTTACACACTATGGTATTAGACATAATTACAGGTATTTTGGTTGCTTACGGATTTTATCAAGGTTTTAGCAAAGGTTTAATTAAGACTGTTTTTGCAACGTTATCAATTTTGATTGCTGTTGTGGCTACACTTAAATTATCAAGCTTGGTTTTTGAAGTATTGAAATCTACCTTTTCTTTTCATCAAGGAATACTATTTGCTTTGTCGTTTATTTTGACATTCATAGTGACGATGGCCTTGGTTCGATTTGTAGGAAACAAATTAGAAAAATTGTTCAAGACCCTTCATATTGGAGGTGTTAATAAATTAGCGGGAGGAGTTGTTTTGGGATTGTTTTATGCTATGTTAATTAGTTTCGCTGTGTTCTTTGCAAACAAAGTAAGCTTGATTTCTGAAGAGCAAAAGAATGCATCTTTTTCTTATGAACTTCTTGAACCATTACCAAGAATGACTCAAGGAATAGGAGAAGCACTAAAGCCAATGTTCAGCGAATTCTGGGATGCATTGATTTCAACAATGGATTCAGTAAAAGAGAAAGGCGAGGAAATGTCTAATTAGGCTCTTTAATTTTTATTTAAATAGTATTGAGCATGTGTAGGAAAAGTGGCGCTGCCATAGTGACTAAAGCAAGATTCATGATCTTCCTTGAATTTATATTGTCTGATAAATTTCTCTAGGAGAACTCCCATTTTATCAAAGTCAATATTTTTTGAATTTGGTTTTGGAAAGTAGGTGATGTGTTTAATTGTACCATCTCCATTCCAGAAGACATTGATCCATATTTTTACACCCTTAATATCGAAAGTATCTGCTTCAGCAAACAATTCTATTTCATGAAGCATACCCAACCATGATTTGTAGGCTTTGTCCATGGAGTCGTCACTGATAGAAAAAAGAGGAACGCTACAATCTTCTACCAATTTCTCATATTCAACTTCTTTGTCTCCGAGCATAAAGACTGCAGGTAAGGTGTCTAAAGCAATAGATGTGGATAGTGCATCAGAAGTGAAAATTAAGCCCATCATGAAAACAAAAATTGTTGACTTTATTGATGATTTGTTAGTATTTATCAGTTGATTACGTATTATCATATTACAAATGTAATGATTTTAAGGATGACAGTTCTGGCTTTTGACAATATTGATCCCAATTTTAACATGCTTTTAAATGAAATTAAGTTTTTAGCAACTTACCTTTGATTGTTTACTACAGTTATCATTGTGTTGGTTGTTTTTAAAATTTGAAATATTAGTTGGATGAAATTTTTAGTGTTATTATTTATAATGACTTCAAGTGCATTGATTGCACAGAATAATTATAACCAAGCTTCTGATTCAGATGCAAAAGCAATTGAGATATTAAAAGCTATTGAAAAAGATTTTACAGATACAAAATCACATTTGATTGGCTTTGATTTTGTTATTGAATCTCCTGGAAATCCAAATGATACCTACCGAGGCACACTGTTGCAGGCTGGTGATAATTTTGAATTGGACATGGGTATTAGAAAAATAATTACAAACAACGAAACTGTGTGGATGTATTTGAAAGATGACAATGAAGTGCAAATCAATGATGCAGATTTTGGAGGTGAGGGTGAATATATGTCGCCTTCAACAATTTTTAGTTTGTATAAGTCCAACGAATTCATTTTTGCTATTTCTAACTATGGAAAAGAAGACGGCAAATCTATAGTTCAGATTGAAGGCAAACCCATAGATGAAGAATCAGAATATTCTAAGTTAAGATTGACTGTTGAAGAGAATGGACAGGTTGTAAAACGCCTGAAAATATTTTTAAAAAATGGAGGTCGTATGACTACTCAGATTTTAAGTCACAAGAAAAATGTTAAGCTTTCCAAGTCGAATTTCAAATTTTCACCTAGTGATTACCCAGGTGTTATGGTTGAGGATCTGCGGTTTTAATTTGTATTATATCAGCACATATAATATCTTTTATATGCTTAAGGGTCTCAAATAAAAAGTTTCTATTCCCCCTAATTACTGTTAATTACCTAAATGTGTTTAGAGTAATAAAACTATAATATTCCTTATGTTGAAATTGGAATTTATAAGTTCTACGTTCTGTATGTCTGATATTTTTGCATGCAATTTAACAGGATGAATTCTTAGAGTTAATGGTGAATATTATTGACTTATATTTACAATAAAAAATATGCGTTTATCCAGTTCAATAGGGTTGATATTGATTGTGTTTTTGTCTTGTCAAGAAGCAAAGATGAACCAAGATATGAAAGAGCAAAAACATCATAAGCCAGTACTTATAAAAGATGCATACAATGTTGGTTTTTTGATAATGGATGGTGTTTATAATACCGAGTTGACAGCACCTTATGATATTTTTCAACATACTAAATTCAGGCAAGGTATTAAACCTATGAATGTATTTTGCGTCGCACAAACTTTAGATGTTGTAACAAGTTTTGAGGGTATGCGTATAATTCCAGATTACAGTTTTACAAACGGAGATTATCCTAAGATCGATATTCTTGTTGTACCAAGTGCGGAACATCATCTTGATTCAGATTTGGAAAACGAAGAGATGATCAGTTGGATTAAAAAAACAAGTGAGAAATGTGAGTTTGTGACTTCACACTGCGATGGTGCATTTGTATTGGCAAAAGCTGGTATTTTGGACAATGTGGCTTCTACTACTTTTCCAAGTGATATTGATGCCTACAAGAAAATGTATCCAGAGTTGAATGTTATTTCCGACGTGTTATTTGTACATGATGATAAGTATATAACATCTGCAGGTGGCGCTAAGTCATTTGAGGCAGCCTTGTATTTATGCGAGCATTTGTATGGTAAAAAAATTGCTGAAAGCTTGGCTGGCGGTTTGGTGATTGATTGGGATTTGGATGAGGTCAAGCATTTGATTGTTGAGTAAAAAGGCTCTGCCAGAGACCTGTCTCTGGCAGGGATGGGTCTCTGCCAGAGAGGGGTCTCTTGCTGATTTAAAGCCTAAATAACCAAATTATATTTGGTTTCTTTTCTATTGTTTGATTCATGATCACTATATTGAGCTTGCTGTCAAGAGTATTTATAGATGTGAAAAAGATAGAGGCCAACAGAAAAAACTGCAAGCCTCTAACTAAATTCAACTAACTCATTTTATACCACTTACGTTCATAATTATCACTTATTTTCAAGTTTATTCTTCATGTCTCAGCGTTAAAAATACTCGTGATAGCTAAGGCTATCACTGCGTTTTTCGCCTTGATCAATTTTGAATAATTCTTGAAAATAAAGCGACATTATCAAACGCAAATGGTATTATATCCTAACAGATCTTAATTCATCTGAAAATTTACCTTTTAATATTTTTGTAGCTTCTAACAACATGTTTTCATCATAAGGAAATGGTAATGGGTTGTGTTTTATCCTATTGATGTCATGGTTACATAATGCGCGTTTATCTCCTTTAAATTTTAAAGCGTAATCATCGAATCTGGTCTCTACTTCTAGAGGGAAATCCTTTATCACTGTATTCGTTAGGTTATCTATATAAATAAACCTTGCTGCCGCCATACTAGTTTTGGTTCTTTTAATCTCAGTTATATGAGCTTTTACAGTTTTAAAGAGTTTAATCTTTACTGGCTTACCTAGCGAATCAATTTTATTTTTCCCATTCTTTGTCTTTGCATATTTCCAACCATTTTTAACTTTCTTTTTATCAGTATGGCGAGAAACTACTTCCCTTTCTGGACTTACGTCAAGATCAACAAGAATAAATTTCGCAGTGTAGTCAAATGAATCAATATTAGGATTGTTGAAATAGTACTTTCTCCAAATGCTGTTTAATCTGTTTACATTTATTCTTTCCATTTCTCTTCTGATTTGAAATGGTGTATATACAAACTCATCACTTCCCAGTTCTACATTAATATGCACTTTTCCAAATTCATGTGCATCTCTTCTTAATGAATAACTATCCTTATAGTTGTCTCTGTAGTCTGCAACATTTTTGAATTGATTGTATGCACTTCTTGCCAATGATTTATTGTTTTTATCGTATGCGTCTTGCAATAGATCCTTTGCAATAGTATATCTAAATTCTGCTGCTTCGTCTAATGTCCTGTTACGTATAGTATGTGTCTTAACAAATTTGAAATGAGCAGTATAACCTTCTTTACTTACAAGAGGTAAAAATGGTTTTACAGAGTTTTGACGTGCCTCTATTTTATGCGTCAGATTAAGAATTCTGTCCCAATTTTTTGAATACTTTTGGCCGTCTAAGGTTTCTAATAATTCCATGTCTCTTGCCGTTACTTTTGCAAATGCTTTTTCAAGAGCTTTGACATGTTTTGTTTTCTTGTTTTTCTTGCCCGCTAGTTCCTTTGTAGCGTATGCAATGGCCTTATCATAATTACCCTTTTCGACCATCTTTTCGATGTTCCTACAGCTAGTAATCAGAAGTACCAATCCTAAAGTGTAAAGTAAGTTTTTCATAGGTCGATAATTTAATTGTTACTAATTGTAGGAAAGATGTAGGAATACAAGGTTATGTTACAAAAGACTTTAGGCTTACGTTTTTGTTAACATAAATGGAATGGGTTTTAACAAAAGTTTTTATGTGCTGCTTTTTTCATTTAGAAAATGAACCACTTTGTTCATCAAACTTAGGTAGAAAAGGAATTTTTTAGGTAGTGATTGATTACGGTGAATTTTCAAAAGAACAAATCTTTAATTCATAATTACTTATTATTTCAGTTTTTCGGCCAGGTCGTCAATGTTTTTAATAGCTGAGTAACTTCTTAGAAATTCAAATCTGGTGAATTCTTGGTCGGCTCTAAATCCAAAACCTAAGCTTGTATCTCCTAGGGCAGGTTGCACAATTTTTACAACTTTGTTCGTATAGATAATTTCATTTTCTTCGTCCCAAATCAATTCGTCTGTAAATAATTTTTCGTTTCTTTTGTTGTAGAGCACAACATTGTTCTCAACGTATATTTTACTGTCTTTATCTTTTCTAATAGCGTAATCTGCTGTTAGCCAACTTGTAACCTTTTGATTTTCGTTGAAAAATTCTACATGCAAACCGTTAGGAAATTCATCATATGATTCTTGTCTTGTAGTATATCTTTTGAGCAATGGACTTAGAATTCGAACTCTCACTATTGCTGAGTCGCTGTATAGCATTTCTATGTTTTCGCCAATCTCCAAACTGAAATCATTGGGTTCGGAGATACTTTTAACCTCAGCAAGGTCATTTGTACATGAAGCTATAGATAGCAAAACGCAAATTGTAAAAAGAAAAGCTAATGACTTATTTGAGTACTGTGACATCATTTACATATGTTATAACGACTTGATCAATAAATCTAACTTTTGCCATCCAAACAAAAACACCTGGATTTACCAAGTCACTTGTTGTAGAGTTGCAATCTCCAAAACTGCCATCCCAACCAAGATTAGGATTATTAGGTTCTATGTTTTCACATTTATAAATGGGATTGCCCCATCTGTCATAAATTATCAGTTCTTCAATAAGTTCAGCCTGTCTACCAAAACCTAAAGTAAAAATGCTGTTGGCATCTCCGCTTGTTGGAGTTATAACATTAGGAAAATATGCAGGTCTAACAATATTAGCTGTTACAATTACTACATCTTGTTTGCTACAACCAGCATCATTGGTTACTGTAAAAGTATAAGTTGTTGTGCCTGGAGCAATAACTTCTGGATTAAGACAATCAGTACAACTTAATCCTTCTGCCGGTGTCCATTCAATTATATCCCCTGGCTCCATGGGTGTATAATTGGCCATTAATTGGCCACTATAACCAAGATCAACAGTAATATCTGGTCCTGCTTCTGGTATTATCAGAGGAGGTTCTGATACAGTGACTCTTGTAGTTGTCTCGCATCCTTTAATATCTATAATTGTAATATCATAAATACCAGCTTCTAAATTATTGAATTCTGTATTGGGAATAAAATCACCACTATTTAAACTAAAATTATATTGTGGTGCTCCTGATATTCCGTCAACCATAATTGTTCCATCAGCATCACCATTACATATTACATCTGTGGCTATAGCTGCCACGTCTAAGGTAGACGTATCTGCACAACAAGCTTCAATATCAATGTCTAGAATTTTAGTTACGGTACATCCTCTTTCTGACTCTACGGTTAATGCTATAGATTTTGATCCAAAAGATACATAACTGATATTGTGAGGACCCTCACCAATTGCAATTTGTGGTTCTGCACCAAGCCCGAAGTTCCAAACGTAACTAACAATAGGATCAGTTAAGGATTGTGAACTATTGGTTATTTCAATTCTTTTGTCGCATTCAAAAGCATTAATAGTGAAAAGATCAAAGTCTGGTTCTGGCCCTAAAAATGTTCCTGTACCTCCGAAATCAATTGAGAATCCAAAGCCTGTTTGGCTGAAGTTGTTGATAAGCAAACCATAGGATATACCAGAAACCATATCTAAAGGTGCGACGAAATTATTATCGCCAGTAGTACATCCAGCAGTTTCATCTGTATCTGTTTCTCCTGCTCTTAATCCTGTAGGACCGAGGCAGTTTGAATCATTTGGTCCTCCACTTTGTCCTGAAAACATACAGCGTCTTGAGATTCTTCCTGCACAATCATTTAACCCTCCCGGCAATTCATAAACTATAAAGTCGATATCTTCAACAGCACTTGAAGTATTTCCAGGGGTTATTGTAAATTCTAATGTGCCACTTTGGTCACAGGTCCACACATACCATGCAGATGCACTTTCGAACTCCTGACCTGGACCAACACAGTCTCCTGTAAGTTCGTTTGTAATAGAACCTTCACCCAATAATTGTTCAATAGAAAAGTCACTTTTGTCACATAATACGACTGCATCAGGGCAATCTGATTCTGGAGACAATGGTGCAATGAAGTCATCAATACAAAGTGTAAATGAAAAATCTGAGGCATCAGATTCTATTAACAGATAGTAGAGTTGACCTATTGTCATACCAGTAATAACCAATTCATCATCAGGGGTATTTCCTGTAGAACAATCAAATAATGAAAGTCCTGTGTTGCAGTTTCCTTCATATATTGACATTCCAGCTTCTGCTGTTGTTGTTGAAGAAAATATAGATAAAGCTACAGCAGGTTCTCTAGGAATAAAAGTAAACCAAACACTGTTCAAGTGTTGTTGAAAACATCCTGCTCCAGTTCCTTGTTGATCAAGTCCAGGATCAGGGGTTGCATTGAAATTATTGAATTCTAATTCACCAGAACAATATTTGTCAATGGATGGAATGTTTATGGCAGTGGTGCAGTCATCATTAAGGGGCTGGGCCTGCATCCAAACAGAACAAAATAAAAGGGTGTATGTCAAAAAGTACCTCATTAATGATCTTAGTTTTCTTTACCAAATTTAGACTATAATTTATAAAGCAGATAGTCTTCTTCCATTGCTCGGTTATTACTATTAACGCATTTATTAACAAGCCTCAATATATAAAAGTTAACATTAAGATACCTTTAACCATCGTTTTGTTTAAAATAATGGCAAAATCATGGTTTAATGTCACCTAAAATGAATTTCTTTGGGAAATAACTTATTCAAATTATGCTGTATTTAGTGCCAACACCAATTGGAAATCTTGAAGATATAACAATGCGAGCGCTCAATGTGCTTAAAAATGTGTCTTTGATTTTGGCAGAGGATACGCGTGTGACCAAAAGATTACTCAATAAATATGAAATTGAAACGCCATTAAGTGCCTTTCATGCTCATAATGAACATAAGCGTTTAGAAAGCATCGTCGCTCAATTACAAGAAGGTCAAGATATTGCATTGGTCAGTGATGCTGGTACCCCTGGTATTTCTGACCCTGGATATTTATTGGTCCGAGAAGCAGTGGCTTCATCAATTGAATTGACTTGTCTTCCTGGCGCAACAGCCTTGATTCCTGCAGTTGTAATGAGTGGCTTGCCATGTGATAAATTTCATTATGAAGGATTTTTACCTCAGAAAAAAGGTAGAATGACGCGTTTGAAATACTTATTGAGTATTCCACACACGTTTGTGCTTTATGAATCTCCTCATAGAGTCTTAAAAGCATTGAAACAGATCGCTGAATTGTCTGAGTTTGATAGGAAAATATCAATATCCCGAGAGATCTCCAAAATGTTTGAAGAGAACATCAGAGGTTTGAACTCAGAGTTGATTGTTGAAATCGAATCAAGAAAGGCCGTAAAAGGCGAGATAGTTATGGTTGTTGAAGGTCTAAACGTTTAATATCAAGTCTTTATAAATAGTAGTATTTTTCTATGTGATACTGTTGAGCATTAAGAAATTGACAATTCCATATTTAAAACAGATAATACACGCCCAAAAAGATTAGAAAGACTCAAAAATTCCTTAAAATTGCCCTCGATTTAGCTTAGTTGTACTTTAAAGCCTCAAATTTTTGAATTAATTGATTTTTAGTAACTTGTAAATGATATTATAGATAGTAATTCAATAATTTTAGGGGATATTCAATTGACAAAAACGAGAGGACTTACTTTTAAATTTTAATGGCAGAAAACAAGCCGAAACATATAGTTGTAATAGTAGCGGATAGCTTAAGATACGATTCTGTATATCAGGATGGTAAAGCTGGTGTGTCTTATATGGAGACAAATGCTACTCAATTTACAAATGCTTCTTCCCCTGCTTGTTGGACTTTACCCGCTACTGCAAGTTTATTTACTGGTGAATTGCCTCATACCCATCAAGCTACAACTCAAACAAGAGCGCTTAAGGAAAATGCTTTGACCTTAGCCCAAATTCTTAAGCAGCAAGGCTATAATACTTACCAAATGACGTCCAATGTTGCTACGACCGATATATTTGGTTTGGACAAAGGTTTTGATCAAGTTATCAAGACCTGGGAATTGGCAGAACAAAAAGGATTAAAAATATCTCAGCTATTGGTTCTTCTTGGTAAGCACAGAATCAGAAAGAAATTGTTTTCTCGTGATGCTATTTCTGATAGCTTATCTGCTGATTTAAAAGCAGGAAGTGTTTGGTTTAGAAGTTATTACAAGTTGCTATTCGATCATGCGAATCACATCATGGCTGAGCATGATAAAAAGGGTGAACAAGCTTTTATATTTATCAATCTGATGGAAACACATTTTCCTTATCATATTGATAAAGAATTTAGATTTTCAAGTAAGAATCCATTCAAAAAAATATCGGAGTTAAGAACTCTGTTTAGTATTATCAACCAAACATTCTTAACAAAAGAAAATTCAATGCCAAATGATAAGGGATTGAAAACAATAAAGTCGCGACAATCAAAAAGTTGGGAGTTGATTAGAGATGATTTGGATGAATTTGTAAGGTCTCTTCATGAAGAAAAGGATAATTTGGTTGTTTTCACTTCGGATCATGGTGAAAATTTTGGTGACCAAAACTGGGTCTACCACTTTTCAAATGTGACGGATGCATGTACTAGAGTTCCAATTTTTTGGTTAGACCATCATGGTGAAACACCAGGTATAAAAGATCATAAAACCAGTTCAAGATTGTTGTTTCATTCTATTGCCAAAAGAGCTGGATATAAAATTACAAATGGACATGATATGTTTGTCAACAATGTTCATAATATTCCTATTTCACAAAGTTATTGGTACAACAACCATGGCAAAACTTTAGATAGATATAAATTTAATCAATTTTGTTTTCACCACAAAGGCATGCGTTACCTCAAGAAAAATGGAACTTGGGCAATTGCAGAATCCACAGACTATGACGATGGAATGATTGAAGTGCCTTTTAAGGATATTGAAAAAGGCGTTAACCCGATTCACGAAGTTGTTGAAGACTCAGAAGTAAGAGCTTATTTGGAAAAGCACCTGAAAGAGTTTTCAGAATTCGAAAAGAAGATTGGTGGTGGTGATAAATATCCATTATAAGTCATAAGGTCTTGTGGTTAAAGCTTACGTGATAGGCTGCAGAACTTCGCTAGGGTCGGAATTACGAATTACCAAAATCGGTCATTTTACCTTAGCATACTATCTTAAATATGGAACTTGATCTTTCCTTAGGTTTGTAACCTTCGCAAGAAATTACGACTAATACGTTCCTTTGTTCATGCTATATCACCTTTAATAAACTTGCTGTGAGTGAATCCGCGAAAGGTTGCAATCCTTCGCTAAGGTTTAGGTTAAATATTATCAAGTAGTCGAAATCTTCAAACCAATCATTCCAATAATTATGAGTGCAAAACTTACAAGGTGCTTCCAGGTTAGATTTTCATCGAAGTAGGTAGCATCTAGAATAGCTGAGATACACAATGCTGTGGCTACCCAAACAGCAAATGCTACAGATGCAGGAATTTTTTTAGAAGCTATCGAAAAACAAATTACATTGGCCAACCCAAATGTTACATATCCAATAAAGGGTAGTATCGTCAATATACTTTGTTGTACATCTTGAAATTTGATCCATTAGTGGCGATTTTTTTCATATCCAAAAACTTCAAAGAAACCAACCAAAAGGATTCAAGTATTCCTGCTATGATAAGTAAGAGCCAAGGAGACATTCTTTTTTTTGTGTAATGTACTAAATCAATTAATGATTAGGTAATTATGAATTATGAATTATTAATTGGAGTTGAAGTCAATAAACTTTTAGCCATAGCGTGTCGACATGTTAATAGTAATTGCTTATTAGATTAATGAAGCACCGAAAGTTGAACAGGTCTTAGGCGAAGCCAACGATCGGCGAAGTAATAATATTTTGACATCTTATTAGATGTGTAAATATCTATTACCAGTTGCGCCTAATGCTGCTTCTTTAACGGCTTCAGAATAAGTAGGGTGGGGATGTGATATCCTTGCCATGTCTTCTGCGGAAGCTCTAAATTCCATCAAAGCTACTGCCTCCATGATTAGATCAGCCGCTCTGGCGCCACACATGTGAACACCTAGTAGCTCATCAGTTTCTTTGTGTGCTATCACTTTTATCGAACCTTCAGTATCCATACTTGCTCTTGAACGACCTAAGGCTTTCATTGGAAACTTTCCTACCTTATAAGGAATACCTGCATCCTTACATTGTTGCTCTGTTTTACCAACAGCAGACACTTCTGGCCATGTATAGACAACACCTGGGATCAATTCGTAATTAATGTGTGGTTTTTCTCCAGACATATATTCTGCAACGTAAATGCCTTCTTCTTCTGCTTTGTGAGCCAACATTGCACCTTTGATCACATCTCCAATTGCAAAGATTCCTTTTGCTGAAGTTTCTAAGTGATCATTTACCATAATACGTCCTTTGTCATCGGTTTCTACACCTATGTTTTCTAAACCTAAACTATCTGTGTATGGTTTTCTTCCTATTGCAATCAAACAGTAATCTGCTTTGACTTCTTGCTCTTCTTCAGAATCTCTTTTCTTGTATGAAACTGTTGTTCCTTTTGTGGTGGCTTTAACTGAGGTTACAGCGTGTTTCAAATGAAACTTGATGCCTAGTTTTTTTAATGATCTCTGAAGGTCTTTAGAAACATCTTTGTCCATGCCAGCCAAAATCTTATCTTGGAATTCGATGACTTCTACTTCTGTTCCAACACGGGCAAAAACAGAACCTAGTTCCAACCCAATAACACCTGCACCAATGATAACCATTCGTTTGGGTATCTTGGTAATGTTAAGGGCTTCAGTGGATGTAATAACTCTTTTTTTATCGTAGTTGAAAGAATCTGGTGTTATTGGCTTCGACCCAGTCGCAATAATTGCTTTATCAAAAGTTATTGTTTCTGTTTTTTCTGCTGACTTTATTTCAACTTCTGTGTTTGACTTGAAACTACCGTGTCCGGTATATACGTCAATTTTATTTTTCTTCATCAAGAAAGCCACACCATCGTTTGTTTGCTTTACAACAGATGATTTTCTTTTGATCATTTGTTCAAGATCAGCTTTTAGACCAGTCACCCTTACGCCATGTTCTGCAAAAGTTGTTTCGGCATTGTGAAAGTGTTCAGTTGAATCTAGTAATGCTTTTGAAGGAATACATCCAACATTTAGGCATGTGCCGCCAAGAACGTCATATTTCTCAATTACAGCTGTTTTTAATCCTAATTGTGCGCATCTTATGGCACCTACATATCCACCTGGTCCTGAACCAATGATTACTACATCGTACTTCATAACTTAAAAAAATTTACTCTGCTTTATTATCGTTTGAGTTATTTTGATTTGGTTTGTTTTTATTTCGATCAAACTTCTTTCGATTGTTATTTTTCGATTTTTTTTGACCGTCGCCTTTAGATTCAGACTTAGGACCTTGATTGTCTTTATTGTCTGATTTTTGACCACCTGTATTTATCGCACGAGGAGGGTTATTTGATTTTTCCTTATTTGGATTCTCTCTTCTTTTAGCTTCAGGCTTACCAGATTTGTTTTCTGATTTTGGACCTCCATCTTTGCGGTCATTTCTTCTTGGACCTTTGTTTTTCGAATTTGGTTTTTTCCTGTTGTTACGACCTTTGTTTCTGCGTTTTAGCTCTGGCAATACTATCTCACCAGTAACATCTGCAAATTCGTGTTCTATATTTTCGAGATCGACTTCTTTTGGCTTACCAGGTTCCTCCATTTTATCGATATCCTTAATTTTGATACCATCTTTGTTAAGTGCCAATAGTTTTTTTACCTGCGCAATAGACAAAGGTAAAAGTGGACCTTTTATATTATCTCTTTGAACTGAATAATACATTATTCCTTTAAAGATATCTGTCTTTATAAGAGTTGCTAATCCGTTGTCTAGTCTTATTTTATCTGCATGCTTAGGGAAGTCACCTAAGGCATCTATATAAGTATCCAGTTCATAATTTAGGCAACACTTTAATCTTCCACATTGACCAGTTAATTTTGTCTGGTTGATGGCTAGATTTTGGTAACGTGCCGCTGTGGTGGTTACTGTTTCAAAATTGGACTTCCAAGTAGAACAGCACAATTCACGTCCGCAAGTTCCGATACCTCCGATAATAGAAGATTCTTGACGCGAGCCAATTTGCTTCATTTCAATTTTTACACGGAAGTCTTTTGCGAAGACACGCACAAGTTCCCTAAAGTCAACTCTACCCTCAGCTGTATAATAAAACGTAGCCTTTCTTTTATCGCCTTGGTATTCAACATCACCAATTTTCATGTCTAAATCCAAAGTTCTGGCTAATACTCTAGCACGAACCATGGCTTTCTTTTCCATTTTGCGCGCTTCATCGAGTTTTTCTAAATCTCTGGTATTCGCTACTCTTATGACCTTATGAATAACACTGGCTTCATCCTTTTTCTTCTTTTTCATTTGAAGGCGAACCAAGTCACCAGACAAATCAATCCTACCGACATCATATCCATTTGTTGATTCGACAACGACCATATCACCTGTCATAGCGTCTGCATGAGGAGGATTTAAGTAAAAGCCTTTGTGATTTCCTTTTTTAAAGGACACTTCTACGATTTGAAAAGCCATTGGATCGTGTAAATCCAGCGTTGCTAACCAATCGAAAGTATTTTTTTTATTGCAAGAGCCACTTGAACAGTGGCCTTTATCACCACATCCCTGAGGGACTCCGTTTTTAGTTGTTGAGCACGATGCACATCCCATCTTGTATCTTATTTATATATAGAGGCCATCAAAAACTCTCAAGAGATAAACTTTGACCGTTATGAGTTTTTTTCTAAAATCGGTTTTAAGCCGACTTTAATTGCAGTCTAGCTGCATTGTTAAGGTAAATTTAGACCTATTTGCACTTATATTAGGCAATTCTTATGCCCCAAATTATACCTTATCTTAAAACAATTGTAAATATGATTAAACGCTTCCGTTTAATGATATAATCATACAAATTTATTGATTTCAGACCTTAAAATCTCATTTATTTCAAGGGTCATATTCATAATTAGTATCTTAATGGACAAATTTCTGTCAATATAGCCGATATTTTTGCTGAAAATGAAGGACAATTGCTCTGTTTTAGGTCTATTTATTATTTTTTGCATTTTCAAAATGACATTCTTTTCTTCATTTGAAAGTCTTAAACTGTTTGTTTCTTTCAGATTCATACCCAAAAGATATTCTCTTAGAAAGTGTAGGGTATATCTCATGAACGTTTTAATATCTTGTTTGGACTTACTCGCCAGATAAGTGACCCATTCATTGAGGTCATCAGGATCAGCTTTGTAAGCATACCTAAACCAATTGAGCATATCTTCGGAATAGTTCATTTGGCTTCTCGATGCAATTTGAGAGGCTGTTCTTAAATTACCAGAGGCTAAGTATTTTATTTCATTGACTTGATCTCCATTGATTGAAAAGTTATTTTCTAAGTAAGTACCAATGCTATCATCATCTATTGGAGGAACATTTACAATCTGACATCTTGACCTTATAGTATTAAGAATGGCATTTCTATTGGTACATGTTAAAATTATAATACTTTCCGGTGTCGGTTCTTCAATGAGTTTTAGCAATCTGTTGCCCTCCTTACCTAGCAATTCAGAATGCCATATAATTTGAATTTTATATTTCCCTTCATATGTTTTCAGACTTAGGTTTTTAATGATGCCATTACATTCTGTAACATTCATATTAGCTCCTTTGTCTGAGGCATTTATATGATTGAGCCAATCATTTAAATCACCAAAAATATTGCTCTGCAGAAAGGTCCTCCACTCAGGTAAGAAGTTTTTGCTTGTTGTATCCTCTCTTTTAAACTTATCGTGCTTTACAACAGGAAAAGAAAAATGGATATCTGGATGTATATATTGAGTGCTTTTGACACATGAACTACATACTCCGCAGGCTACGAAATCGATAGCATTGTTACATTGAAGCAGAGTTGCAATTCCATTTGCGAAAGCTAAAGGTCCGAAGCCTTCATCTCCAACCAGTAGCAGAGCATGTGGCATTCTGTTTTCTGAAATTACTTTTTTGAAGTAACTTTTAAGATGATTTTGACCTGGAATTTCCTCTAAACGCATTAAAGTGTAAAATTTGCACAAAATTACAAAAATTCAACAAGGATTTGTTGTCAAGGTATAAGACAGATTGGACCGATTTTCAAATTTATGGTTTATTATTTTTCTTTAAACTATTTGTAAATCACTCTGTTAAGGTCTTATTATTAAATTGGTTTAGTTAAAGATTTAATTTCAAATTACAGTTTTAATAAATTCAGTAGTTTTGCACAAATTTATATTATGAGAATTTCAATTTACAGGTGGGGACACTTTAATGCTGCACACAGACTACATAACAGTAGTTGGTCTGATAAAAAGAACCAAGAAGTTTTTGGCAAGTGTAACAATCCCAATTACCATGGACACAATTATGAAATGGAAATTAGGTTGACAGGAGAGATTGATGAAGAAACTGGATACTTATTTGATTTGAGTGTGTTGAAAAATATAATTACTCAATATGTCGAAGATCGTTATGATCATAAAAACTTGAATTTGGACTGTCCTGAGTTTAAAGAACGTAATCCGTCTTGTGAATTGATTTGTATTGAAATTTACAAAATATTAAGAGAGCATATTGATGAGAAATATGACGTTGGTGTTAAACTATGGGAGACACCTAGAAATTACGTAATGTATCCTCCAGAAAATTAAGAGTAGGTTGGAGTACGTTGTTTTGATTTTTTAAAACATCTTCAGTTCAATGCTTAGCTCTTATCAAAACATAGTCTTTGGCAATTTCGGTTACCTCTTTATCTACCCAGCCCTGAAGGTTGATTTCGAAAATATCATCACCAGCCGACCAAGAGCTTCATGCAATTGAATCAATAGTATTGTTGTTTATAGTTTTGTAATTCAAATCCTTATTTGTAATAGGGGAGGTAGTTGATTTTCCATTGTTAACGCTTATACTAAAGTTTGCATTTTTAGCATTGTTGCCTTCGAGCATTACTATTAGGTTGATTTCAACTTCGCAATTTAAACCATAATCTGAAGGAATAATTGTGGCATTACATTTTTTTAGGTTTTCGATTTCATCGTTAAACATGTTGTAATTTTCACCTCTTTCCGGAAGATTAATTGTTGGTGTTATAACTTGAGTTTAATGAAGGGTGATTTATTGCTTATGGTGAATCAGGAATACCAATTACAGTGATTGTACTATCTTCAGAGGTATATGATAAAGTAACATTGCCTTTGTATGATATTTTTACAACTGTTTCCTTAATCTGAGTAACCGCATTATCACTTACTTAATGTTTGGGAAGTTATGATTGCAATTAAAACTATTTTCTTGGCCCAGGAATCTTGTTAAAGCTAAGCGCCTGACTATAAGGTGTAAAGGCGTATTTGTAACTTTATTTCCCTTGGAGAGATGTGACTTTTTTATAAAAATTATTAGCATTGAGTAAGGAATAAGTTAATGGCGGCATAGGCAATGCAAAGTATAAATACAGATTTTACAATTGATTGGCAAAACATTTTGATTAAATAGTACATTTAAAATGCACTAATAAACATCTTTTTTTGGGAGAATTAATTAAACTTCCAATTCTTGTCCCAATTCAGGAATTATAATCTCACCAAACCCAGCTGCTTGTAAGTATGTTTTAAATTTTTCCTGGCGGTCTATTTCACCATGGACAAGATAAATCTTTTTTAGTTTTGTTTGATTGGAAAGGAATTCTTTCATTTCTTTTCTATCGGCATGCGCTGAAAAAGAATCCATAGTTTTTATGTCAGCATTCACCATTTTTTCTTCACCAAAAAGCTTAATTGTTTCTACACCGGTTTTTAAAATTCCACCTGGAGTTTCAGGAGAACAATAACCCACAATCAAGAAAGTTGATTTAGGGTTATCAATATTATTGAACAAGTGATGTTTGACTCGACCTGCATTCATCATACCACTTGAACTGATAATGATGCAAGCTTCAGATGAAGAATTTAATGCTTTAGATTCTTCAACGTCTCTGATATACGTTAGATTATTGAAACCAAATGGATTGGGATCGATTAACATGTATTCATTAAGTTTGTCGTCGTAACATTCTGGGTGTGTGCCGTATATTCCTGTTGCGTTAACTGCAAGTGGACTGTCTACATAAACAGGGATTTTAGGCAAGAGACCATTGGTTTCTAATTGGTCTAACATGTATACAATCTCTTGTGTTCTTCCAATACTGAATGCTGGAATAATAAGCTTACCTTTTTTTACACAACAAGCTTCTTTTACAATATTTAAAAATTCTTCAGACTGCTGAGGTGGCGCTTCGTGCTCTTTGTCGCCGTATGTTGATTCGCAAATAAGGTAATCTACTTCTGGCATTTGCACTGGATCTCTCAAGATTGGTCTTTCTGGTCGTCCAATATCACCGGTAAAACCAAAATGAGTTACTTTACCGTTTTCTTTAATTCTTAGTGTAACACTTGCGCTACCAAGAATGTGTCCTTGATCCTTTAGGCAAACATCTACTTCTTGAGATATAGAAAACCAATGATTGTAAGCATGCCCTACAAATAAATTCATTGCAGGTCCAACATCTTCACTTTCATAAAGAGGTACGCGAAAACCAGCAGATTTTTTCTTTCTTTTTTTGAGAAGCCTCTTGTTGTACCACTCCACATCTTTTTCTTGAATTTTCGCAGAGTCTAAAAGCATTATTGAACATAAACTTCTAGTTGCATGTGTAGCATGAATTGGACCATCAAAGCCTTCTTTGACCAATTGAGGAATCCTTCCACTGTGGTCAATATGGGCATGAGACAATATCATACAATCAACCGTTTTAGGATCAAAATGCCATTGATTGTTAAGATCCCAAATGTGTTTTCCTCTACCTTGCGCAAGTCCACAATCTAACAATATTCTAAATCCGTTAGATAGTGTTAAAAGGTGTGAACTTCCTGTGACCATTTGTGCTGCTCCAGCAAATCTAATATGCATATATCTCTTGTTTCTAGCCACAAGTTAAATAAATTTTTGTGAGAATTTGTCTTTGAAATAATGGAGACAAATTTTTGTAATTTTGGCTACCTATAAAAATTTTTATAAAATGAGATCAAAACAACTCTTTATAGCATTTTTAGCATTTTTTTTCGCATTGTCAGCATTTGGACAAGGCGTAAAGGAAGGAACCCAGAAAGATGATAAGGTTATTGTCGAAACAAAGGACGGAAGTACTATATATGGCTTTTTTGTTGAGAGTAATGCTTCTTTTATAGTTGTAAGGTCAACATCTTTAGATATTGTGACTATTCCTATCGGGCAAATCAGAAGAATCAAGTATGTTAATGTTATGTCTGAAGCTGATAGCAATGGTTTTGCAATAGATTACCACAATTCAACAAGGTACTTATTGTCTCCGTCAGGTTATTCATTAAAAAAAGGACAGGCTTATTATGAAAACGTATGGATTTTTTGGAATTCATTTGCTTATGGTGTTTCTGATAACGTGACTTTAAGTGCAAGTACAGAGTTGGTAAGTATATTATTTGGAAAACAATTTCCATTGATATTTTTAAATGCCAAATACAGTATTCCATTTATTAATGATACTGGTGCATTTGGTATAAATTTGAGTTATTTGACATTACCTCAGGATGATTTTTCCAGCTATACCTTTTTAACAGGTTCGTTAACCTTAGGAAGTAGGAATAGGAATTTGACTGTTGGTATTGGCGGTGGATTTAGAATTGAGAATGGATTTAGGGATGAAGTTATTCCTCTTACAGTTTCTTATATGGGAAGGATGTCTCGGAAGTTAAGTTTTATTACTGAAAATTGGTTCATTTTGCAAGACGACTTATCAAATTTTTCTGGAGCTATCTCGGCAGGAGTACGTATTCATTTTAAAAACCCAGGCAGTGCATTGAACATTACGCTTGCCCGCCCTTTGGATGACAGCTTTGATTTTATTGCTTTTCCTTTTGTAAGTGCGACTGTTGGATTTCAATAGGAAGTTTGATTAAGCTAAACGATTAGTTCATCTATTTTTTTTATTTAAATAAAATCACATTGTCAAATTTAAATTTACCATTTTCAGAAATAGAAGATGATTTGCAATCATATCAACCTGGAAATATAATTGCAAGATTAATTGATGGTCTTGGATATCGTTTTCATTGGGCTACAGATGGTTTGACCATAGACAACTTAGAATATCGACCTTGTGAAAGTGCCAAGTCAACTTTCGAAACGTTACAACACATTTTCAGTTTGAGTGAAACTATTTTGCTTGTTTCAGAGAGGAAACCCAATATTCGTCCATATCAATCTGTCAAGATGGACTTTGGTGAAACGAGAAAATTAACACTGATGAATCTCAATACAGCAAGGGCTAATTTTTTAAATGTTGGTGTAAATGAAATTGGGGGGCACAAAGTAGTTTTTCAATTTCCTGATAAAGAGGTTGTCTATCCATTTTGGAACTTCCTGAATGGTCAAATTATGGATGCAATTTATCATGTTGGCCAGGTGGTCTTAATGAGAAGAGCAAATGGAAATCCTATGAGTTCGAAAGTTCGAGTTTTTTATGGCAAGAATGTTTGACATGTGCATGATTAATTTTAAAAAATATAAAAAAGTAATTAAGTATTAAGTAATGATTATCTTCTGAATTTAGAAAAATATCACTTCTAAACTCCTTTAAATACTACATTTACATTCTTTTACCTTTTTTTACATTGCATTAATGTTTCTTAAGAAGATATGTGATAATTTCGCAATAAGTTAGAATCATAATTTCCACTGATATTGAGTTCAGCTCAATTAAAGTCAATTTAATGAAGTATTTAAAAATCTTAATAATTCTATTTACTACCTCATTTATGTCTGCTCAAGAAAGACCAAAATTGTTCCTTGACTGTAGAACAAATTGTGATATGAGATATTTCAAATCAGAAATAAATTTTGTGGATTTTATGTTGGATCGACAATCTGCAGAATTATACATTTTATTGGTCAGACAAAATACGGGCAGTGGTGGTTCCGAGTTTATCATGACTGTTGAAAATAAAAAATCAAGTCAACCTTCTTATGAATTGAAGTTTTTTACGGATGCAAATGCCGTAGATGACGACAGACGAAAAGAAATTTTGAAACATCTGAAACAAGCACTATTGAAATATATGGTATGTGAAGACTTAATGATTGACATTAATTATTCGGTTGAAGTTAGTGAGGATGAAAAAGAAGAAGTGACTTTTGGAGACCCATGGAATGCTTGGGTGTTTTCTCTAGGTGTCAATGGAAATTTAAACAGAGAATCACAATTCAATTCTCAAAACTTCCGATTTAATGTTTCTGCCAATAGAACAACAGACAAGCATAAGTTTTATTCAAGAATTAATTATAACACAAACGAGAGTAATTTTACAGTTGGGGAAGGTGATGAGGAAGAAACAATTTCGAATGTACAAACTTCATACTATGGTAATTTATTGTATGTCTACAGTCTGACTAGACATTGGTCTGCAGGGGGTGTTTTGAGATATAGCAGAAGTATTTTTGAGAATTATGATCACAGTATTACAGTTTCACCTGCAATAGAGTATAATATTTTTCCATACCATGAAAGTGCAGATCACAACTTTACCTTTCGTTATGAAGTAGGAATGCGATATAATGATTACATAGATTCCACTTCGTATTTTAAAACTACAGAAATGCTATGGAGACATAGATTGTCTATCGACTATCAGATTGTTCAACCTTGGGGTAACATTGATGTTGATGCTGGGGTGAGTCAATTTTTATCTCTAACCGACAGGTACAGTATCGATATCAATCCAAGTGTCAATGTCAATATTTTCAAAGGTTTGAATTTTTACACAGGCATTTATTATGGTATTACGAAAGACAGAATCAATATTCCTAAAGGTGATTTGTCAGTAGAAGATATTTTGCTCCAGAACAAATTACGGGACAGTAATTTTTCTTTGTATATGTATTTTGGAATCAGCTATCGATTTGGTTCGGCGTCTAACAATGTGGTTAATACTCGGTTTTGATTTGTGTTCTTTTTCTTGAATATTAGATATTATACTTAACCTTAATGTTGTGTTGCAGTTTAGATAGCATTGATCATAAGCCTATACAAAAAAATCCCAGGCATAATACCTAGGATTTAAAATTAGTTAATTTTTTTATTAAAAAAAATGGCGTTATCTATTGTTGACCTTCACAAAAGATTTGTTTTGGATTTGGTCATTATTTGAAATTCTGATATAATATACGCCTTCTTGAAAATCAGTCACCGAAATAGTATTCTGACCGGTGCTAGGATTATTGATTGAGCTAATAATTTGCCCCAATGCATTTACAATGGAGATGTTTTCTATGTCAGTTCGATCCTTGAGATCAATTGTTAAATTGTCCACTGTTGGGTTAGGGTAGACTGACCAATTGTTTTCTGTCAAAACATCTTCTGTTGCAGTAGATATACCAACACCGAACCTTACTTCTGCTATACCTCGGCAACTTGAAGTGTTATCCCAATTTTCTAATACAGTAATTAAAAAATATTGACCAACGGCATGATTAAGTTGAATAAGATTATCGGTTTTGTACTTCCAGCTTCCAGGTGCTTTATTGACAGTATGTGTTCCGAAGTTCGTCCAACTGGTTTTGTCAACTGATACATCAATACTGATTATCTTAGCGCCACTCCCTGTTTCTCCCCACACATTATGATTCCAAATTGTCAATGAATCAATTACATATTCGTGCCCAAGATCGTACATGAGCCAGTGGCTATTTCCACGTTCTATGTTCGGTGATTGACTGGAGTCGCAAGACAACCAACCTTGATTTTTAAATGCGCTATGTGAATCGTCTATGCATTGCGCTCCGATATTTACAATAAAAGAAAAGCACAAAAGAACTGATGATATATATTTAATTTTCATGTTGTTATTGTTTTTTATCCTAAAAAGCCTAGAGGAGCTTCTCCTGATGCTACGTTATAAAAATTACCAATATTTGGTAGAACTTGAGATAAGTCATTTGGTGATATGCCAAACCACAAAGCCAATTCAGCAAAGTATTGATCTGAAGCTGTTGTTGGTAACATTACCCCACCTCCTAGTTCTAATTCAGTATTTAATTTTATTTCTGGATATTCGCCATACATTTCCTTGCCATTTACAGCGCCACCCATTACGATTGTATTACCACCCCAGGCATGATCTGTTCCATTGCCGTTTGAAGTTAAGGTTCTGCCAAAATCTGAAATGGTATAAGTTGTTACACAGTCACTCAAGCCTAATTCTTCAGTTGCTGCATAAAACTCTGCAAAAGCAGTGTCTATTGTTTCCATTAACAAACCATGATTGTTAAGCAATTCATCATGATTGTCAAAGCCTCCTAGTTCAACAAAAAATATTTGACGTTCAGCTCCCAGTTGATCTCTAGCTGCAATTGATTGTGCAACCATACTAAGATCACGAGACAATCTGTTGTTGTTAGAGAACTGTGTGGTAAAAGGTGATAAATTTGCAATAGCATTATTAAATACTTCATTGCTTTCTATGGATCTTTTTAGAACCCCAGTGTACGAATCCTTGAACACATCCTCATACTGACGGTTGATCATATCTGTCACATCCTCAGTCATCAATTGAAAGAATGGTGCAGGATTATTCCAGCCTTCAATAGCTACACCACCATCGTTATTTATAGCATATTCAGTAACTGTTTCGCCTCTTTGAAAAACATTATTACCTCCCAGTGAAATGTTCATTGATACGTTATCGTTTGAATTCATTGACTTTATAATATCTGCCATTTTCCCACCCCAACCTAGATTGGCTCTGTCTTGTGGAAAAGCTGTTTGCCAGTGCATAACTTGATCTGAATGTGACAGTAAGCCAAGAGGCAAATTTGATGTAGAGTCAAGCACACCTGATTTGCTAGTAGGCTCTATTAAAGTTCCCACATTGTTTACAAATGCTACCTTTCCATTATTAAATAACGATTGTATATTACCCATTGCGGGATGCAAGCCAAACTCTCTGCCATCAGTTGTGTTTGGGTTTATTGCCAATAGATCATTTTGTGGAATTGCCTGATTTGACCTTACATTTGCATAATCATTGTACTCTGCATTTCCTTTTGGAACAATCATATTGAATGAATCATTCCCACCTGAAAGTAGTACACAAACCAATGCTTTATAGTCACCACCCATCATGCTAGTAGATGCCATGATGTTGTTTATAGCTTTTAAATTTATAAGAGACGAAAACAAAGTTGTTGAACCTACCGCCATGCAAGGCATTGTTCCTAAGAAGTTTCTTCGTGAATATTTATGATGTGACATTATCTATTTTTTTAGTATTTAAATTTTATACTTCCTTAATCCTTAATCCTTAATCCTTAATCCTTAATCCATAATTCATAATCCATAATTCATAATCTATAATTCATAATCCATAATTCATAATTCATAATCCTTAATCCTTAATCCTTAATCCTTAATTCATAATCCATAATCCATAATTCATAATTCATAATCCATAATTCATAATTCATAATCCTTAATCCTTAATTCATAATCCATAATTCATAATCCATAATTCTCAGAACATACCTTTTACTTCATTATTGTGTAATCCGGGTGAATCATTATCAAAAATGCAGTGTAGTAAGGAATGTATTGCTCCCTCAATATATTATTGTCTTTGATTGAGGAAACTATATTTTCTTTGGTCTCATCAGACAGTTGACCGTTAGCCAATAATATATCTAAATAGTCAACTAAATCTTCAGGTGCGTACGCCAGATCAAGCCACAGTTGATCTGAAAGTTTGGCTTCATAAAACTCAGGATCTAAAACGAAGGCATTCAGAAATGTTTCGTTGAGAATATCTGGTAAGTCAAAATTGAAATTGTCATTTAAGTATCCGCGCATCAACATGATCATCATATAGTTGATATAATTCGAGGATGTCGATGAATTTAAAATTTGGAACTCTGGACCTACCATATTGTAATAAGCAAACTCAGAATCTGGTACATAATCTGGTTTGAAAAAATTAAATACAGTAGGAGAAGACATTGGATGTTGTCCTGCTAACTGTTCATAAAAAAGAGCAGAATTCCAATACCAATCACTTTGAGTTTCTGCTTTCAGAGCTATAGACAATTGTGTTAACCTGGTAATTGGTTCTCTCAGCATTCCATTTTCTAAATCCTCAAACCATAAGCAATCCATAGCTTCAGAATCTAAAATTATCGCTTTTACAAACGCTGCCAAGTCACCTCTAACCCCTGAGCCATTGTCATTAAAAACATGGGCTACTCTCTCAATATACTCTGGACTAGGATTTGATTTTACCAATCTTTGGATCATGCGTTCTGCCAAGAAAGGTCCAACATTTGGATGGTTAAATAAATGATCAATAGCCATATCGATATCTTCCATTCCAGATTGACCAGAAGGAACTGTAAAGTTTCCAACCAAATGCTTTTCACCTGGTTCATGCCACTCTTCATACATTGCCATCGGATCTACCAAAGAGTATCTTCTAAAATTTTGGCCAAATGTTACATTTGATGCGTCATTCTCATTTGCCCACTTACTTCCACTTAGACCTGTAAATACTTTTGCCAATCCTTTGATATCATCATTGTCGTAAGTTGGAATCCACAAGCCTGTAGATGGATCAGTTTTTCTGCTTCCATCTAAATTTAATTCATACAAACCAATTGTAAAAAGCTGCATGATTTCTCTAGCATAATTCTCATCAGGATGAATATTTCGAAATTCAATTGTTTTGGGATTGTTGATATGACTCAAGTAAAAACCCATAGAAGGATTAAGGGTGACTGCTGTAAGCAAGTCTTTGAAGTTTCCAAATGCATAAAAATTTAGAAAATCATAATAGTAAGCCACACCATGTGGATAACCATCTAGGCTTGATCTGTCAGACAAAACCAATATTTCGCTTAAAGCCAAAGTTGTACGTTGCCTCAATTTATCAGGGCTTCTCATTGTATTGTGCCACCACGCATATCTGAAAAATGCAGGATTCAGATTAAATCGAGCGTTACATTCTGACCCATAAATCTCTTGACAATTCTCATATAATTCTACGATTATTTGGATTGTAGGTTCTGTATATTTACTCGCTTCAATTTGCATTTGATTGTCAACCCATGCTTCATAACCCATTTCTGTTAGGCTTTGAATTTCTTCGATTGTGGCACCAAAAGTTGTTTGAGATAAGAATCGTGATGCTCCTTGTATGTCAAGGTCTACACCTGAACCGTCAATTGATTTAATGGCGTTGCTTTGATCGCTGCTACTGGTAACTGTTACACTTTGAATTTGATCTTGCCCAATATAATCATCATAAATCTGGGCACTCACCACTAAACTATAGCAGATTAAGGTGAATAGTGTTATTGTTTTTTTCATATGAATAAATTGAGTATCAATATGATTATTATTGTTTTCAAATACTAAGACAACAAGATAGTAATTTACCCTACTTTATACATTGCTTAAATGTTAATAATGCTTTAGTGTCAACAAAATATTTTGCTAACGACTTTTATTTAGCTATATGATTTAATGCAAGAATCTGTGTTGCTCTGTACCTTCTTTATGAACTCTGCGGTAAAAAAATCATATAAGCAGATCATCACAGATATCTTTATAAAACAAAGCATTTAACCTTTTACAAAATAAACTGTCCAAACGTAAAGTAAAACTGTGTATTTTTATTCTTTACTTATAAAATTCATAACTTTTAATTCATTTGACAGAACAAGTAAAAAAGAAATTATTTGTAAAAACATATGATGAATTGGTGCAAGTCATATTCAACTTCCTTTTTTATAGGTGCGGAAACAGAACACTTGCTGAGGATTATACCCAAGAAGTATTTATAAAATACTGGGACAAAATGGCTAATGTGCATACAGGTAAAGAAAAGTCATATCTTTTTAAAATAGCAAAAAACATTATCATCAATCAAATTGCACACAAGCAGGTTGTCATGAAATTTGAGCAGAATTACAATGCTCATGCTACACCAGACAGCCCTGAATTTATATTGGAAATGAAGGAGTTTAATATAAAATTGCAAAATGCTATTGGTGGCTTGACTGAAGGAGAGAGAGAAGTATTTTTAATGAATCGAATTGATGGATATAAGTATAGAGAGATTGCGGAGTTGCTAGAGATCAGTCAAAAGGCCGTTGAGAAAAGAATGCACAAAGCCTTAATTAAGTTAAGAAAGGTGGTTGAAAAGATATAGAAATGGTACAAACAGAATATAATTTGGTATTTAACGCCTTTTTTCAGCAGGGGACCCCTCTCTGGCAGGGATACCTCCCTGCCAGAGAGGGGTCCCCTGCTGAGCGACAAAATTCATTAAAAGGTAGGGTAAATTTAGATTTGCTTGTCTTAGTATTTGAGAAAAATATAGCAATATGAGTCATCCAATAGATAAGGATGGAGATTTTTTAACAAAATGGCTTGAAAGCGATGGCCATAAATCATTGATGTCAAGTGATGATCATTTTGAGGTATTAAACGATGCCAAGAAAATTATTGATCATGTTGATACTTTTCAAGCTCCTTCTATTGATAAAGAGGCTTTATTCGCAAAAATAAATTCTGATATTTCTAGTAAAGTTGTTTTTCCTAAAAATCAGTCTTGGTTTCGTTATCTGGCAGCTGTTGTATTTTTAATTGGGATAGGTGCAGCTATTTTTATTTATTTAAATAACGGTATACAAGTTGAAACACCTCACGGTAAGCATTTCAAACATGAACTTCCTGATAAATCTAAAGTAATTCTTAATGCCAACTCTCAATTGGCATATCAAAATGACTTCATCAAGAATAGAAAGTTAACGCTAAAAGGCGAAGCATTTTTTAATGTAGAAAAAGGTTCTTCTTTTGTAGTTGAAACTGATTTGGGAAAAGTGGAAGTATTAGGGACATCTTTTAATGTCCTGGCCCATAAAGATGCTTTCAAAGTATCTTGTAAAACTGGACGTGTTAAAGTAAAAATTAAAAACGAGGAATATATATTAACACCTGGCATGGAAGTTCTGTACTTCAACAATAAAATTGTTCAGAATATTATTTCGGAATCTTCAATCAATCAATGGGAAAAGGCAGTTACTTCATTTTACAAATCTCCTCTTATAATTATTGTGAGGTCTCTAGAAGATTGGTATGGTATCGATATTAAATTAGATGATAAACATAGCCTTGAGGAAGTTACGGGTAGTTTTGTACATGATGACCTTGAGAAAGCTCTAAAAATGGTATTTTTACCAATGGGTCTTAAGTATGAACTTAAAGACAATAATTTGGTATTGATTCAAGATTAGATTTTTCACTTCAACAATTTAAATGAAACTAAGGTGTTTTCTTTACTTCCTTTGTTTGTTTTACGCACAAAATCTTGCGTCTCAAGTTACCTTTGAAAAAAACGATTCTATCTCCTTGTCCAGTTTTTTAGATATTATTGAGGATCAAGCCAATGTTTCTTTCTCTTATAATTCAGGAGTGCTTGCTGATAAAATTGTTTACATTGAAGAAGGGGAATATAAATTGGACAACTTGCTCCTTGGTGTACTTAGTCCAGTAGATTATTACTTTGAATTCCTTGATGAAAAAAATATTGTCATTTTGCCAATTGACAATCAAACTTCAGTCTTTGTCAATATTTGTGGTTACATCAAAGACTACCAGAACAATCTATTCTTGTCCTACGTAAATATTTATACTGCTGATAATAAATGGGGAACATCAACGGATGCCAACGGTTACTATGAATTGCGCCTGCCTAGGAAGTATGATTCGTTGACAGCTTCCTTTATTGGGTTTGAAAATTTCATTATTTCTGTGGAGCAGAATAAAACTAATGATTGTCCAGTCATCTTGTTGCATGAGGATTCAGAAACCTTATCGACAATTGTAATGAGGGAGTATCTTGATGATGGTATTACGCAGTCAGAAAATACTAAGTCCATCGTTTTAAATCTTGAGAAAATGAATGTTCTTCCAGGACAATTGGATAACGATGTTTTTGCTTCTGTTTTAATGTTGCCAGGAATTAATAGTCCTTCAGAATCTCTTGATGGTATTTTTATTCGAGGAGGAACACCAGATCAAAATTTGGTTTTATACGACGATATTCCTGTTTATCATACAAGTCATTTATTTGGAACAATTTCAGCTTTTAATCCATTCTTCGTTGATGAAGTTAATGTTTACAGGTCCGCAATAAGCAGTGAGTATGGTGGAAGAGTCTCTGGTGTGGTAGATATTAAAAGCAAGAGTAAAATTCCAAAGAAGATGCATTTTGGTATGGGTATAGATATGATTCATGCACATTTTGATTTTGAGACTCCACTGTGGAAAAATTCTGCACTTTATATTTCATTTCGTAGGAGCATAACGGAGATATGGGCATCACCAACTTTCTTAAGTTATGCAGATTGGATTTTCCAGGGTTCCAAAGTCGACCCTGAACGGTTTGCAGCTAATGATTTAGAATTCAATGATTTATTTGCATTTAATGATGCCAATTTAAAATGGGTGTATAATTTACCTAAAGATAGATTTGAGTTGAGCACCTTTGGTACTCTAAATAAGCTAAATTATTCAACGGCCTTACCCAATCGAAATGCTTTTGTTTTGGATCAACTAGATTTGAAAAACGGTGGAGCTAAAATCTCGTGGGAGAGAGATTGGGCGGATGATTTGACATCTAATGTGATAATAACAAATGCTGAGTATGATTATAAATATGATATTTTTTTGGAGTTTCCCAATTGGATGTTGGATTCTTTAGATCGTGGTTTTTCTAAAAACAGAATCAAAGATGGTAGTTTTGAATTGAGTTTTGATTGGGCACCAAAAGAATATCAGAATTTTAAAATGGGATATCAATTCACTGAAAACGATATCAGTTTTGAGTTTGGCCAAAGAATGTCAGGTGTTTTTGAATCAGAGAAACAAACGTTTGAACATGCTTTACACACTTTGTTTGGTGAGTATTCTTTGGCATTACCAAATATTGTCGATATGGACATTGGCTTGAGATTACAAAACAGTCCAATCTTGGAAAAGAGATACTTTGAACCTCGAATTTCTGTGGTAACAAGATTGAGTGAAAATATGCGATTGAAAGCCAGTACCAGCAAACAGTTTCAGTTTGTAAGTCAATTGGTTGCCTTTGATATAAATGATGTAGGATTTAACAATCAAATCTGGGTAGCTTCAGATGAAGAAATAATTCCTGTCATTGAATCCAATCAGTGGGTAGGTGGAATAATTTATGAAAAGGACGATTGGACCTTAGATACTGAAGGCTACGTCAAGGAGTTGGTTGGTATTACATCGTTCTCTGCTTTGTCTGAATTGTCTGCCCCATATGCTCAAGGCAAATCCAAAGTAAGAGGTATTGATGTATTGCTGAAACGAAGGTTTAAAAATTTCAGATCATGGATCAGTTATACATTATCAGAAACGCTTTATGAGTTTCCCACAATTCCTCCTGGTGTATTTCCAGCTCCTCACGATCAACAGCATGTTTTGCAATGGGTGAATATCTATAAGGATGGGCCATGGGAGTTTTCAGTAGGTGTCAATTTTAGAACAGGCTTGCCTTTTAGAGATGCCAGTGGTATTGCATTGGAAGAAAATAGCATGGGAGAACTGGTCCCACGAATCCAATACAACGAATTAAACTCCAGTCGACTGGGCCCCTATTTTAGAACTGACGCATCTGTGATTTATAACTTCGGAAGTATCCAATCTGGCAAAGGATTTGTTGGAATGTCTATACAGAATGTTACCAACAGAGCTAACGTATTGGGTAGAGACTTCTATAGAGGTAATGCAACTGCTAATGGTTCTCCAATACTTTTATCTACTGACGAATTGGGGTTGCGATTTACGCCTAATGTAAGTGTCGGGGTTCGGTGGTAGATTGTTTTTATTTCTTAATGAATATTATTGGGAGTTATTTTCAAGTGTTTGTATAAAATTAATCATTGGATTGGTAATTTTACATGACATAAACGCTAAATCAATCAGTGTCTCACTTTTTTTTCTTCATCTTTTATATTTTCACCTTGTATATATAGAATTTACTTAATTTTTCATTTGTTGGGAATAATTAATCGAAGCAAGTTGTTTTCCTTTTTAAATTTTTCCTACTATAGCCGGAAATTGATACAAACTAAGGGCCAATAAGTAATTATTAATTTACAACTATAATTTATAAATTTTTTATTGTTTTTAGTTCTTGCCATAGTGTTTTTTACTTCATATGAAAAAGGTGTTGAAGGTGATATTAGTCAAAAGTATCTTGTAGTTTAAGAGGGTGTATCTGGATTAAATGGTAGGAATGGAAAGATCACATGTGAAGATTTTGATTTTGTAAATGGACAACAAGTAGGCCGTTTAATTGTCACAAATCAATTTTCAGTTCCTTTAGATGTTTGTTATAACGGTTTTACCGTTGTTGAGTTTTATATAAATGGAGAAAGGTGTTTTTCTGAAGAGATATAATGCAGGATAGATGGTTGAATCTAAAGCATACTTTGGGCCTGATAAGTGTTTTATTTATTTTAGAACACCAACTTTTCGTTCTGCTATTAATGTGTATCTACCTTTAATAAATTGGTTTGAAACCATCTAAGTTTTACAATGAATATCAAACCTTATGATCCATTCTTTTCTTATATAGAATCCCTAAAACGTTGATATGTATATTTTTAATTTAGCCTTATAAAAAAATCCCCGTGCACTTCAGCCGGGGATTTTTCACAATATTTAAAAAATCAGTTATTCATACTTTATGTTGGCTACACAACTTGTAGCTCAAGATTATATGTTATTGCGTACGATCTGAATTGAGATCGCCAATAACAAAATGCCGAATACTTTTCTTAAAGTATTGGTTACTTGAGGTGAAAGTTTTTTCGCCATCCAATCCGTTGACATTAAAACGATGTAAATGATCAAAACGTTGATCAATATACCGCCAATTATGCTTGTACTGTCATATTGAACCTTTAAAGATATAATAGTCGTCAATGTTCCAGCACCTGCCAGTAATGGAAAAGCAATAGGAACTATACTTCCAGTCCCGCCTTCAATATCTTCTTCTTTGAAAAATCTAATGCCCAAAATCATCTCTAATCCAATAAAGAACATGACCAATGAACCTGCTAAAGCAAATGAAGAAATCTCAATGCCAAACAATCCTAAGATTGCAGCTCCAAAAAATAAGAAGCTAATCATAATTATGCCACTAACTATTGTGGTTGTTTTGGCATTAATTACTACCCCTTCTTTTTTCATATTAATAATAATGGGCACATTTCCAATCATATCGATGACTGAAAAAAGTATTACTGATACTGATAAAATAGCGCCTAAATTCATCTCTTTTCCTTTTGTAAATTATATAATCTCTTTTCTAATAAGGTATTATCATTTCCTTATGGGCTGATGTCAAATAGAACTTATCAAACTAACTTTTTTAAACTGAATCCGCATTGACGTCATATTTGTTGTTCAGTGACGCTTTTATAAAAATGAACTCAATATTAAATTAATGTTAACTCAAATAGTTTCATTATAACGCAAAATTATATAGTTTAAATAAAATATACTACTATATTTATCATATCATGTACATTATGACTTAAAATTACTGTTTACTAAGTCAAAATGACCAAAATATTTATTTAAAATGGAAGAAAAAATAAAACTTGACCCTTTTGACCACAGAATCGTAAAAGAATTGACAGCAGATGCCAGAATACCGTTCACTCAATTGGCCAAAAAACTTAAGGTTTCAAATACCCTTGTACATCAACGTATTGCAAAATTGAAAGAGGCTAAAATTATAAATAACGCCACCTTCAGGTTAGAACCTTGGATTTTGGGTTATGAAACATCTGCTTATGTTCAGATCATGCTCACTAACGCCAAACTGCACAGAGAAGTAGAATCGAAACTACAAGAAATACCTGAGATCGTAGAGTGTGTCAACATCGCAGGACGGTATGCCTTAATAGTGAGAATATTTGCGATTAACAATAGACACCTTCGAGATATTATATATGAAAAAATACAACCCATTGAAGGCGTGGAAGGGACAAATACCACTATGTGCTTTGAGACAGCGTTTGTTAGAAATATCCCGTTACCTGAGTAATAGGTTTTAATTTGGAAACTCTATTTCGGTTGTTCAAGATTCTGCATGGTAAAATGTATATTAGAAAATTTGTCAAAATGGTAAGAGGGTAGAATGGAATACGTAATATTAAAAATTCTGAAAAATGTAAACATCTATAGATAATTTAATTTTAATCAAGACTTATAATTTGTTTTATCTCTGTTCTTTTTTTGAATATAAGAATCAATGCATATCTTAAAAAGAGCGTTATATTTAAAATATGTATTGGCGTTGAAAAGTGCAATTAGTAACCCTTGCTCAATAATTCCTTTAAGCGTATTATTGCTAACATCTATTGATTTGAGATTATAAACTGATAACATGAAAATTAAAATAGCCTACATTTTTTTCCTTTTTTCCTTGCTCTTATACAACTGTAATTCTTCAAGTAAAGAAAAAAGTAATTCGACAAAAGCTAAACACAAACCTAGTCAGCAAGAATTGGCAGATGGTTTTCTATTGACGGAAAGCAGTTGTTTTTCTTGCCACAGTCCAAATGCTACTTTAGAAAGTAGAATAGGCCCATCAATGAAAGCTATTAAAAAGCATTATATAACATCGAATACATCTCATGAAAAATTTACTAAAGAGTTGGCAGAGTTTTTAAATAAACCAAGTGGGGAAAACTCTAAAATGCCTGATGCCATTAAGAAATTCGGTTTGATGCCAAAGCTAATTTATAGTGATGAACAAATTTCTAAGATTGCTACTTACATATACTTCACGGAACTTGAAAAACCAGGTTGGTTTGAAAAACATGACCAAGACCAAAAGGAAAAATTTAAACAGAATACAAATTCTAATTTATCTCCAATTGAATTGGGAAAAAGTTTTGTGATGAAAACTAAAGCGGTTTTAGGTAAAAACCTATTAGGAGCAATAAATACCAAAGGAACTGAATACGCTGTATCCTTTTGCTCAACGAGGGCAATTGCTTTAACAGACAGTGTGGCTATGTCTTTAAATACTAAAATAAGGAGAGTTTCTGATAAAAGTAGAAACCCGAATAATAAAGCCAACAAAGCTGAATTAGAATATATAGCTGCCACAAAATTGGATATAGATCAAGGTAAAGCTCCAAAACCAAAATTAACTGAATTAGAAAATAAACACCTAGGATATTACCCAATAATGACCAATAAGATGTGTATGCAGTGTCATGGACAATTAGAAACCGAGGTAATGTCTGGTACTTTGTCAAAGTTAAAATCTCTGTATCCCAATGATCAAGCTGTAGGATACAAGACAGAGGAATTAAGAGGTATTTGGGTTGTTGAGATCGACAAGAAATAACAGGATGCGATCTAACAATCTATTCACATAATGCAGTATTATGAAATTTGTAATTCTTACATCTTCAATTGTCTTGTTAATTGCCTTTTGTCTGCTAAGTTGTAACAGCGTTAAATACAATTCAGGTGGTCGCAGTATGGTGCAAAGTCATGAAACAATTGCAGTACTTCGACCAAATATCTATTTATACGATTATGGTAAAAAAGAAAAAGTAGATAGCATGAGAAAAATAGAGGCAGTCAATTTGCAAGCTGAAATTTACGATTGGCTTCAACGAAGAAGATTTGAAAACAAGTTGGCTGTTGATATTATAGACCTTGATGAATGCAATATCAGACTGGCTTCAATCAGTGAATTAGAGTTGTCTGGTATGAAGACAAGTGAGATATGTAAACTGCTCAATGTCGATGCTCTTTTGTCTTCTAACTTTATTTTGGAAAAACCGGTTTCATGGGAATCGGCGAAAGCGTTTGCAAAATTAACTCAATCTGATTTGTCAACAAATAGAATCAAAGTTGAATTGGCTTTACATGAAAGTGAGTATTCTGATGTTAATTGGAACTTTAATAAAGATGTGGAAGGTAGTAATGATATTACTTACAAGCAACTTGTCGATAAAATACTTAGCAAAGCCGTTAAGAAAATGCCGTACTACAATAAGCAATTCAAAATGACTAGAGATGCAAAAATTGACTTGTCTCGGCTTGATGTAAATTAATAAGGTAGCCTACATATCAAATTTCACCCCTACAACTAAACCAAATCGATTTCCTTCAGATGGTAAATCCAATTGGGTGTCATAATTATTCCATACCGCATCTACTCTAAACATTCTAAATAATTTCCAACCGATATTATCAATACCTACATGGAATTCCTGGTAAGGCTCATTGTCGCCAGTTTTTAAGTATTTAAACCCACCGGCCAAATGCCAACCCAGTTGTTTAAAAAGTGGGAGTTTACCAAGAAGAGATCCTTTGAAATTATGTTGTAAGTGTAATTCTACAAATTCTTGACTTGTACTTAATGCATAATATGGCATTATTAGAAAACGATTCCAATAAGTACGGGGATTTGCAACATGTGTTTGATTGCCATAGAAATGCATGTAGTCAATAAAATAATCTGGCTCTTCTAAGAAATAACCACCATGTACATGGAAGCTTAAATCCCCAAAAAGACCTAATGTATATCTCTTATTTATTGTTGCATGTAACAAGCTGAACTGGGCATTGTTAGAATCTCCAAGTGATTGTTTATAATGTAACCAAATTGTAGGCCACTTTGAACCAACTCTAAATACGCGATCTGGATATGACCACAATTCTTCTCCAATTTTTATACGTAGAGACGCTTTAAATATCAAAGCTTTATGATCTGCAAAGTCAGGAATATTTGGTGTAAATTCTCTTGATTCCTTATAGAAAGTGCTTTTGTCATAGTTGTTGACCAAGCTGCTTCTTGATTCATATGTTAAAGATGTTTTTAAACCAAGTGCAGGGCCAATACTTCTACCTAACGCAAAGCTAGCATATGTCTTGTCATATGCTTTTAAATAATTGCGTCTAAAGAAATAAGTCATAATTGTATTAAATCTTGTTGAGATTGGGTTTAAATCGTTGATTTGACTCAACGCCTTTCCTCCTGACAAGCTGAAAGTTAGATTGTTTATGCGATTGGCTCTGTAGTGGATTGCTGCATTGGGTCTCCATTTTTTTTCTGACAATCCATAATTTACTTTTGCTTTAAAACGGAGTCTCTTGGTTCTGTTTTTATCAAAGGACTTTCTGTAGTTGATTCCAAATCCACCATTCCATCCTTGAATGGTATTTACATTTACATCTTCTATTGGTGTCGTAAATCCCCAACTTGACTTTTTAATTGAATTTTGATGTGAGTAGCCACCCAGTAAATTCCCAATTTTGAACTTGTTATTTTTTCGATCAATTGAATCAAGAAACGCTGGGCTTTCCCTTACCAACCTGATACTGTCCTTACGCACATAATCTATGCTTTCTTCTTGGGTCAAAGGGATTGGTCGAATAGAATCCCAATACATCTCATTTCTAAGATTTGCATTTTCTTCTACCTTAAATACCTCTCTGTTGAAAACACCTTGATTGATATTGTCAATAATATAATTGGAATAGACACAAGCAAAATTGCCACCGATATCAAATCCAAAGGCACCCAGTCTAAATTTTATAATATTTGAAAATGGCATCCAATGTTCTTGGCTGATAGGGATAAATGTTTGCTTAAACATTAACGAATCCACAAATTCTTGCCCTAGTGATTTTTTTGTCAATCCCAATTCTAAACTATTGATATTCCAAATATCTTCGTTGATATAAATATGTCCAAAAAAAGCTGGACTGTATTCATTTTTTGGACTTACTTTTATCTTGTTAACCAATTGACCATTGTCATCATATTTGGCACCTTCCAATTTAAATTTATAATATGACATGGCACCTGACCCAATGGGAGAAACAATTTTTTTGGACCCTAGATCAATCATATTATCGTAAAAATTGAATTCCATTTCTTTAGCACTGTTGAAACTATAGCCTTGATCATTTCCACTGATCTTGGAGGAGTACATAATTTCTTTTTTATTGCCTTCAAATGAATACAACTTAGACACTGATTCAGAAAGGTAAATTACGCCTTGTCTTGTTGAATCTAAAGCACCATCCATGTCACCAATTTCAAAGCCAAGAATTTTTTCTGGTGCTTTTAATATTTTATTAAACCCACGCATGTAAGCATCACATTCATAATTTTGCAGGAGTTTCTGATAGTACTTCCTTTTAGCTTGAGCCTTTCTGATAATTGCATAAGCTGGATCTTCTGCGTTGTCTGAAATAACGATCTCAGGCATGGCGTAACTTTCATCCTCAAGTATCACATTTTTGAGAATCTCTTTGTTAGATATTTTTATATTTTCCTTATAGGTTTTAAATCCAATGAATTGATAGACCAAGTTGTAATTGCCAGGTTCTAGTTTCATAGAATATTCTCCATTTATGTTTGTAGTTGTTCCAATACTCGTGTTTTCAACGTAGATGTTTACGTATGGAAGTAGATTACTTTCTGAGTCTTGAACAGTCCCACTAATTTGACATATAACAAAAAGAGGTAAACAACAAATGTTGAAGAGTAGAAGTAGAAATTTCATACGAATTGGTTACTAGCGGCTATAAATATTAAACTATGTGAATATAACTTATAAGTGGTAAGAATTATTTTAAAGCTGCTTTTTTATATCGTTTGAATAGCCTTCACTGTTAAGTTTTCGACTAACGTTTTAAATGGCACGATGTAATAAATAGTAAGAATCCAGTTACATTGACTATTTTAATTAATTATCCATTCCATTCGGTGCAAGGGCGTAACAATTCAGACAGGCTATTTTCTTCGAATAATTTTATTATAATACTTATTTTGATAAATTTTGAAGTTGGGAATAGTGTTGAGATAGCGTCAGATTTCAAATTTTCTTCGGATGAAGAATTTTTTAAGTAGCCGTACTTAACCGTTATGATACGTTTATTTTTCATAGAATAAAAAATTATACTTCCTATTATTTTATAAATAGTATCTTAAGGTTAGCATAGGATTTATCCATTAATAAATTTAAATGTGTTTATAAAAAAAACAACGTATTTTTAGTAAAACAAGGGCACAAGGATTGAGGGACTAAAAATTAGTTTCCCTTATAGTTAAAAACGGCATTGTTCAACTTGAATGTAAATATAACTTGTAGAATTTTACATTCTAAAATTATATCAATTCTATACTTACATTCCTTTGTGTTAGCGGTCATTACAGACTATTAGCAAAAGACGAATTGTTGGGTATAACAACTAAACTTAACGATAGAAAACAAAGAAAATCAATAAGAAATGAAAGCAACCGGAAAAACGGTATTGGAAATTCTAACCAGCCTTCCTGAGGACCGGACAGAACCTTTTAACAAACTACATGATGTCATTGTAAAAAACCTACCCAAAGGTTTTGAACCCGCCATTAGTTATGGTGGATTGGGTTATGTTGTTCCACATTCACTTTATCCAGAGGGTTACCATTGTAAGCCAAGCGAACCTCTTCCATTTGCAGGAATTGCTTCTCAAAAGCATTCTATTAATTTTTACCATATGGGTATATATTCAGATCCCAAATTGTTAAAATGGTTTTTAGCGGAATATCCTAAACACAGTAAGCAAAAACTTGACATGGGAAAAAGTTGTGTCCGTTTTAAGAAGTTAGATGATATACCTTATAAACTCATAGGTGAATTAATGAAAAAAATAAGTATGAAAGAATGGATAAAAATTTATGAGACGAACTTAAAAAAATAAAAACAACGAAACGCTAACAATAGATAAGAAAAAAGACTTGTTATCGCTGCGTCCTCTTCTTATCATTTTCTGTTAGGCTTCATTATGACTAACAGCTAACCAATGATAAAATTCTTTAGATTATCGAAACTTAATTTTGTGAAACAAAATCGAATGTCCTGTGGATATTTGTTTGAGATAGCCGCTTGCGGACAAACTAAATCCTTAAATTAGACCATGATAAAGATTTTTAGACGAATTCGATTTGACCTTATGGAGAAAAATAAAACTGGAAAGTATTTGAAATACGCAATTGGAGAAATTGTGCTTGTTGTTATCGGGATTTTAATTGCATTACAGATAAATAATTGGAATGAAACCAGGAAAGACAGAAAATTAGAAAAAGAGTTTTTGATAGGGTTGCAAGAAACCTTACAGTTAGATCTGGAAAGAAATCTGCATAGCCAGAAAATAAATAAGGAAGCCCTAAATTCTATGGAATTTCTATCTGAATATATGCAAAACGACGGTTCTTATTCAGATTCCTTAAAATATCATTTCGGCTCCATGAGTCAATTTTTCTTTTGGGACTTGAGTGAAAGTGTTTTCGAATCCTTGAAAGCGAAAGGATTGGAATTAATAACAAACAATAACCTTAGAGACTCCCTTGCCTTGGCTTACGGTAACCACAATAAATCGATTAATTTTGCAGGTTTTAGATACCACGACCATATTGACAATGCGATATTCAATATATTCAAAACACGTTTTGAAGAAGTTTGGGGCGGTGCCGATAAAGAAATTAATGTATACATGAAACCCTTGAATTATGAAGTACTTAAATCGGACCAAGAATTTTTATACTTTTTAAAAAGTTTACCCAATATTCACTACTATAAGTTAACCGAACCACTCAAGCGAACGCAGACATTGTTGGAAAGACTACTATATTTAATTGACCTGGAACTAAAAAAGCTAGAATGAACCTATGATAAAAATTTATAGAAAAATTCGCCAAAAAATGTTGACTGAAAATAAGTTTGGTAAATATCTGACTTATGCAATCGGAGAAATAATACTTGTTGTTATTGGGATTTTGATTGCTCTTGCTATAAATAACCGGAACAATGAAAACCAGATTCATTCGGAAGAAACGTCAACTTTGCAAAAACTTATTCAAGATTTAAAAAGTGATAATAAACGGTATTTAGAGAATATCGAAATTTATAAAAAGCAGGATATTTATTTGACTAATGCAAAAGACATAATCCACAAAAAGTCATTATTAGATAATGAAATAAAAGAAGTAATGTATTATTATGGAGCATATATTGAAGATATTAATCCGAGAAAAACAACTTATGATGAAATGCTAAATTCTGGCAGGATTTATACTTTATCTAATGAAAAATTGGTTGATGAAATTATCGAATACTATCAATTTCTTGACAATAGCATATACCAAAACCAAGAAACCAGAAGAGAGTTTAGAGCAGTGTTTTATGGTCCTGGTTTTACTGATTTTTGGTTTTGGCAAGCAGAAGAGGAACCTTTTCCTTTTGCAAAAGTCTTTTTTAGTGATACTGACTCACAAGCGTATAGAACTTTAAAGCAAAGTGCAGGATGGAGTGTCGGAATTAACGAACAAATGTTGGGAAATAACATTAAATTACTAAAAACGAATAATGAGTTAATTGAACACATCAAGATGGAATTGAAAGGTAAAAAATAACGAAAGCACAACAATGTATATAAGCCATTAAGAACGGCTCATATACCAACCGTTAGGCACAATTCCCAGCCTCCCTCGAAACCTGCCCTCAAAAAAATGGATAAGGGAAAATAAACTATCAATTTTTAATAAGCTAAACTGGGAGGAAAAATTTCGTGCAAACGAATCAATTGTAATAAATTTGTTAATTTTAAATATATAAAATATTGAAAATCAACAAAACAATTTTACGTTAGTCAGAATTAGGACAAACCAAAATAACCAATGATAAAATTCTTTAGAAAAATTAGACATAACTTGCTTTTAGAAGGAAAAACTGGAAAGTATCTAAAGTATGCTATTGGAGAAATTATTCTTGTAGTTATTGGAATTTTAATAGCTCTTCAAATAAATAATTGGAATGAAAACAGGAAAGATGAAATAAAAGAACAAGTCATCCTCATATCTTTAAAGGTTAATCTGCTAGAAAATCTTAAACTATTAAACCTGGCCAATCAAGCAACCATTAAAGCCTATTATGCTTCATTGAATTTACATGAATTAACTACACCCAATGGGAACACCATAAACTCAAGTAAAATAGATAGCTTAATTAGCGTAACATTTGACTATTTTACCTTTGATCCCAATAGTGGTACTATTAACGAAATCATCAATTCTGGTCAATTAAATATTATTAAGAATGAAGAATTAAAAAATCAAATTTCTAATTGGTCAGGAATAGTTGAAGATACTCAAAGAGATGGTGATATAGCTAATAAACATGCGTTTGATAATATGGTCATGTATTTGTCCGAAAATGGAAGTATTAGTAATTTACCAATAGGAAATGGGTTAGCGCAAAATTTAAATTTAAAGCCAAAATCGACATCTAGTTTTGAATTCAATTATCAAAATTTGATGAGTTCTTCAGAATTCGAAAATTTGGTTAGTTGGCATTCTACAAACATGCTATATTTATTAAATGAATACTTATCTTTTAAGTCCTATATTGAAAATATGATTGATTTAATAGATTCCGAAACTGAAAAAAATAACGAAAGCACAACCATGTATATAAACCATTAAAACGTCTCATATACGAGACCGTTGTGCTTCATTACCAGAAACCGCTAATCAATGATAAAATTCTTTAGAAAAATTAGACAAAACTTACTGATGGAAAATAAAACTAGAAAGTATTTAAAATATGCCATTGGTGAAATTTTACTCGTAGTTTTTGGGATTTTAATTGCTCTACAAATTAATAATTGGAATGAAAATCAGAAATTAAAAGTTATAGAAAAAGAAACTCTTAAAGCATTAGAAGATGATATTTTGGAATCATTCAATGATATTGAGCATGACGCTAAATTAAATCAATTAAGCTTGAAATCTGCATTACAAATAAATGAATACGTTAATAATAATTTGGTGTTAACAGATACGATTATCGCAGCATTTGAAATTGCATCTTACGATTATAAATTAAACGATGTTAAAGGCGCATACAAATCATTACAAAACAAAGGCGTAGAATTAATTTCAAATAAAGACTTAAGGGCTGATATTGTGGCTTATTATGAAATAGCTGTGCCCTTTTTGCAACGCACTGAGCTTCATGGTAAAACTATTCTATAACTTATTATTTCCATATTATCAGAAACATTTTAGAATAAATCAAGATGACATAAATAGACATGATTTTTCACCTTATTTGAATTCAAAATATCAACATGTAGAAATGGGATTTGTTCCGTTAAATGAATCTCAATTAAAATCAGATCCTGAATTTAAAGTTATTCTACGAGATGTAATTTATAATAGGTCACAAGTGTTAAATAAGTACATTAATTCGAAAGAATCAGTTCAAACATTATTAGACAAATTAAAAAGAGAAATTAATAAATAACGAAAGCACAACACCCGTATATAAGCTATGGCTTGATCAGTCCACACTTGGAAAATCCTGCAGATTTTCCAAAGCCAGTTTTAATCTGGAAAGGTTGTGCCGACACATGCTAGATCCAATATACATGTTGGCAATAATTTAACTAACTAATGAACAACAATGATTTGCAAAAATTGCGATTACGAATTTAATGGTAACTATTGCCCAAGTTGCTCTCAAAGTACCAAAGCAAATTCTAGGTTAACATTTAAAAATATTATTGCTGATTTTTTTGATACAGTTTTCAATTTGGACAGAGGCTTTTTTTTTACATTTTGGAATTTACTTAAACAACCTGAATTTATAATACAAGGTTTTATAAACGGTAAGCGCAAAAGGTTTACGAATCCAGTTAAATATCTAATTATAGCAACAGCTATTCAAGCACTTTCTGAATCTATTATAATGTTTGAGGAACAAGGTATTCCCTTTACTTCCTTTTCGCTTCTATCGAACGAATTGAACCAAAATATGCATTTGTGGAATCAAACCTTGACATTAGACTATCCTATTCTTTTTGGAATTATTAATCTACTCGTTTGGCCTATTCCATTTTACTTTATATTCAAAAAATTTAAACATAATATTCCTGAACTGATAGCAGTAATGATTTACATTTATGGGACTGTTGTAATACTAATTGAGGTTATGGCCTTTATACACAATCCATTGACAGGAAAAAATATGTCTATTGAATTAGTTAGTTTTATGGCTACTGTATACATGATATATGTTTTACTTAAATTTTATAGAAGAGGCAGTATTTCTTGGCGAATACCAAGAATAATAATTGCAATGATATTTCTTTTTGTTTTTAGGATGTTCATTTTGCCTTTTTCGCTAGCATACTTTTTTCCTTTAAATTAAAAAAAACTATTGCCAACAAATAGGACTTCGTGTGGTCGGCACGACCAAACATGAAGTCTATGTTGAACTAAGTCGTTAGCTAGATGTAAACCGAATTATATTTCGAGATAGAAATGTTTAAAGTTGATACGTAGTTATTTTGAAGTTACAAAGTCAAAGCATTCAAGAGCTATGTTTATTGCAAAAAGTAATTTTACCGTGGGCGTAAACAGAATTTGATCTTAATATTATTGTCTTGAATATAGTATGCCCATAAATGCAAAAAGCAAGTTGATTAAAGTGAGTGTCTGTTTTC
>CAJQRD010000046.1 GCA_905480605.1 uncultured Saprospiraceae bacterium
AAGAGAACCGCGAAGCGGGTGGGTTAGCCAGAATGGGCGGATGGGCAGTTGCCCAAAGTCCTATTCTTGGAACTACTATCAAAGTAGCTTTGCTCAAGCGTAAAGGTTATGTATCCATGATCGACTACTACTCAAAATTCAGAGTTTCGACTTAATGAACCGCCGTATACGAGACCTGTATGTCAGACTGTTCATTAATGTATTTTTTAAACACCCCATTTTACTAGGCGCACTGTGTGTTATTATGTTGGCCTACTATTTCTTTTAACACCTGAGCCATCGTTGATGTTGATACTACAATAATCTTACATATTTCGAAAAAATTGGCTTTTAACCGCTCAATCAACACCTTTACCCCGACTAGAGATACAGATCTTTTCATGTTGTAGCATAAACATATGATGTCGAACTCTCCTCCGACTTTTTCGAGTCCCTTGAGTAAGGTGTATGAATATCCCCATTGTCGTTTTATAGTACCGAAAGGATGTTCAACGATGCTTTGTCTTTGCCGGTAATAATCTTTATTTTCTTTAATTCGTTGTTGATTAGCTTCTGTGTAGTCTGCCGTCAAATAACGTTCTATCACTCTACCTTGTATTCTATTCAATCGCTTGGCTGCACATGCCTCCTTTTTAACACAATTTTTGCAAACTTTGTATTCCGCTTTGTATTCTTTGAATGGAGCGACCTTTCTTCCTTTTCTTTCTTTAATATACACCTTACTATTTGTTTTTAGTTTTTCTCCTTTCGGACAAACATAGGTGTCAGTCTGCTTGTCGTATGTGAAATCACTTTTAGCAAATCCATTATTTTTAGAGCCGGCATTTTGGGTTCTTGGCGCAACGAAAGTAGTTATGTTATACTCTGCACATTTTTTTAACTCTTCTCCTATATCATAGCCTGTATCAGCGAGTACATTTATTTTATCTACTTGTAATAGCTGCTTGCCTTGTGAGGTGACTTCATAAAGTGCATTGGTGTCGACTTTGTTTGTAATTTCATTGTGTATAATTAAATTGTGTTTGTCGTCTACCGCACTTTGCAGATTAAAAACCACCTCGCCTTTAACTCCTATTGAAGTAAAAAGACGAGCGTCTGGATCAATAGTAGATATTTGCTTTCCTCCTTGTTCTTTCGCTTCATTCAGCTGTGTCTCTAAATTATTGTAATGCTTTTTTCTTTCAGAGAGTTGCTCCAGTTTATTACTAATTTCAATTTCTGATAATCCTTTATTTGTTTGTTCATCCGTTTGATCCAGCAAAGCTATGTACTCCTCTGTCTTCTTATCAATGTAAGTTTGATGACGCTCTATGCTCTTTTCGCTAAAATTGTTTTTCTTGGAATTTTAGGCTCTAATCTTAGATCCATCTACAGCAATAGTCTCTTTACCAAATATATCTTCTCCTTGTAAAAAACGATTGTACGTACGAAAAACCTGTTTGAGTGCTTTAGGATTATTCTTTCTAAAATTCGCAATAGTAACATAACCAGGAGTTAGGCCATTGACTAACCACATCATCTCTATATTGATTTTACAGCATTTGTTCTAATTGACGAGAAGAACGGGTACGGTTTATATAACCATAGATATATATTTTAAGCAAATCTGCAGGATGATATTCTGGAGTACCTAGCGCTGCCCTGTTTTTGTGCCTGATGGTAAAATCAAGACTTTCAATGTCAAGGTATTCTACAAATGCATCTATCAACCGTGCAATGTTATCAACTGCAATCTTTTCGTCTAAGCTCTTAGGAAATAAAAGTTTCTCAGTACGTTTGGTCATTGTTTTTACCCGCATGATTTAAAGGAATTTGATACTTTTAAATACGGATTATTATCTGGAAATCATATTGTTATGGAGATTAATGAACAGTCTGATGTACGGTGGTGTGAGAGGCGTACCTCGGCTAGTAACTTTAGTCGAGGCCGTCTACTCGATTGTACACCATTTTTATTGCTACAAATTTATCATCAACAATAATGTACATATAAAGGCTATTAATTCAAAACAAATTCTTCCCCAATGCCAATTTCCCCATCGATTTAATTCATAAGGTAATTCTTCATTTGTTAAACTTCTTTCTGCAAAACTTTTGTTTGTTTTTTTAAAGTAAAGGAAATATGTGGGAAAAAATGCGACTGTGGAAAAGCCCATTAATCCAAAAAGTATCTGATTATCATATTGATTAATAAAACTGTAAGCAACTGTTATTAAGGGCAGTAAAGTGGCTGCAATCGTCAGCGGTGCAAAAAACTGATAGATTTTTTTACCGTAAGTTTTGTGAAATTCAAAAAAATCATCTGCCGATAATGCCTTCCAATGAGGCACGAATAAAACAGCTTCTGTAATTTGAGCCCCTAAAAATACGCCCAACATGCTACTTGATAATATGAAAAGAATTTCCAACATGATTAAAGTTTAGATTTTGAAACGTAGGAAACTATATCTCCTCCTAAGTATAAAAATCCATTGTGTTCAACTACTGCCCCTGCCTCGGTCACTACTTTTCCTTTACTATCAAACAATGATTGTAAAATCTCGCCTTCCTCGGATACCTCAACCACCATCCCAAACTTTTCAGGTTTTGGTTGTACAAACGAAGGTAACCCGTAAACGATTTTTTTCATTCTTACTTTGGGATGAATTTTATCCAACTGGTCATTACGTTTGGTGGTGAAACCTATCCAATAATTTCCACTATGGCTTTTGGAAATATTGTTCGGAAAACCTGCTAAATTATTCATGAAAGCTTCCGACTGTCCTCTTTTCTCTCCCTTAATCCAATACTTTAATATGCGATATTTTGATGTTTCCGATACTAAAATAAAATCTTCATTTTTGGAAATTTCTAACCCGTTTCCAAAGTAATTACCCTCTGATATTGTAGTAGTGACTTTTGATTTTGGATTAAAAGAATAAACGCCTCCTGTCGGTTTCATTTCTAAAATTAATTTGTTGACATACTTCCAAGAGGTCATATTAGTAGAAGACATATTCACAAAGTAAATTGTACCATCAGAGGCAATTTTTAAGCCTGTACCCATCCGAATTTGTCGACCGTTGGGTGTTGTTGTAAGTAAAGTGTCAATAGATTTGTCAGGGTGGATTTTGACCAATCCAACATCATTCATTAAGGCTATCAAAGTGCCAGTTTTATCAAATTGCATTCCTGTAACCCAGTTATCTGTCACCAAAAATTCCTCAACCATGTCGTCAGGAGTAATTTTAAGAATAGCCCCAGAAGAAAAATCTTTTTCTCCCTTGTGAACACCACAATAGATATTACCTACATTATCTACTACAAACTCTTCGGCACCATAATAACCTAAAAGGTGAATGGGAGAAGCATTTGATAAACGTTCGTTTAAAGCTAACTTCCCTTCAAATTTTGGTTTTTTTGGTGGACTCCAAGCTTTAGGTTGTATAGCACAACTGTTAAGAAGTACTATAAATAAACACGAAATCAAACCAATCGGAATTAACCTAATTGCTGTATAACTATTTTTCTTTGTCATGATACTGATTTTTTTATTTTAATAAAACGACAAAGTTCAGGCACTTTTATCTTCGATTCATTTACATATGTAAACGAATCAAGATTGCTGCATTTTTCTTCGAATCCTGCTTAATTGGGTTGGAGAGATACCCAAGTAGGAAGCGATATAATATTGAGGAATGATAGTCTCTATAGTTGGAAAACGTTCTCTTAATATCAAATATCGTTTGTCCGCATCCAATAATGCCATTTCAATTTCTTTTTGTTCTTTCTCTAAAAAGTAGAACTCCGCTATTTTCCTACCTAAGCGTTCTAAATCGTGGAATTCATCATACAATGCCTCGATTTTTGAAAAATCTGCAACAAGTATTTGACAATCTGTTAATGCTTGCTGAGCAATTTTATTAGGTTGTTTTGTGATTAATGAAGTGTATGCACCAATGATTGAAGGAGCAACAAAGAACTGTTTGTTATATTCTTTTCCTTCTTGGTTTAAGAAAAAAGCTCTTACAATACCCTTTTTTAAAAATCCAATTTGTTTTGAATATTCTTCTTCCCGGGCAAAAAATTGGTTTTTACGAAGTTTGATTGGTTTAAAGCACTTCTGCAATTCATTAAAGGTTGCGTCTTCAATCTTGCTTATTCTGTTGAGGTACTCTTTGAATTGTTTCATTTTCTCTTAATGGTGTTCATCGTCTCGAATATATGTCGTAGACCGAAATCTAATAACGATCTAAGATGAAGATAACCAATTTAAGCGAATGTTCTACAAAGTCATCACGAAGGTCTATGATCACGATAAACATTGTTGAACTAAGTCTCCTACCGTCGACAGAAAAAACCTAGCATAAAAGTTTCCATATACTATTAATTATTCACAACAATAAAAATAGATATGGAAACTCCTAAAAAAAGCAAGATCATTGATCGTGCTAAAAATGAA
>CAJQRD010000047.1 GCA_905480605.1 uncultured Saprospiraceae bacterium
TTGTATTAAAGTATTAGACTATATTAATGTTTCAACAAAATAATTGTTTGAAAAACAATGGCCAAAGTTGCGAAAAATGACTGATATACTCGCATCTGCATAATAAATAGTGTGTTTATCCAGTTAAACTAATGTTAACAAAAAAAATAAAACTGGATTTATTCAATTATTTGTCTTTACTTTGATTAATATTCTTTTCTAAACTAAATTATATCTGCCTATAAGCTCATAACATTTACACTAAACAATTTTTTATTTTAACCGATTTCTATAACGCTTAAATTGTTAGTTATGAATGTGCAACAGCTAAACGACAAGGAGTTAATCCATGCTTACCTTAAAGGCAACCAAAAAGCTTTCGAAGTATTATTAAACAGACACCGTAACAAGATTTACACGTCTATTTACCTTTTTGTTAAGGATTCTGACCTTGCAGAGGATATTTTTCAAGATGTATTTATTAAAATTATCGATACATTAAGAAAAGGGAAGTATAACCATGAAGGTAAGTTCCTACAATGGGCGATGAGAATTTCATACAATATGTGTGTTGATCAATTCAGAAAATCAAAAAGACGCACTAAAGTATCTGCTACGGAAACTTTTGACATTTTTGACGTGTTAGAAACCAAAGACGACAACATGGAAGTTACCATGATGAAAAGTCAACTTCATACAAAGGTGAGAAGTTTAGTGGATAAATTGCCTCCTGAACAAAAAGAGGTTGTGATTTTAAGACACTATGCAGATATGAGTTTCAAGGAAATTTCACAATTGACACGTGTTAGCATCAATACGGCACTTGGAAGAATGAGGTATGCTCTTATCAATATGAGAAAAATGGTTTCAGAAGCAGAATTATTGGCTTCATAAACCTTATATTATAAAGAACTACTGTTTTAGGGACAGGTAACCAACATAATTAGAGATTGAGTTATAATGTAAAAGGTTGCCTGTCTTTTTTTGTCTATTAGTGATCTCGGAAATGATTTCTTAATATACTTTTCTTCCTTTCCAAGAATAACGCTGAACAAATAAACTCATCAGCCCTATTGTTCCCAAATATAGAAAATGTAAAAAGAAGGAAGAAAGAAAGTGCTTCATCACAATCGATTTCTTAAAGAATTGAGTCGCCTCTTTCATGTAAATATAATCTATCATCATTTTTATTATCAAATGAAATAAGAAAACCACTAATGCAATTATTCCAAAATTATACATACACACAAAGTGAATTGGGATCATAAGTGCATTAAAAAAAGGAATGGCCATCATCAGAATCATCTTTGGACTCATTTGTTTGTTTTTTGTAGACCACCGCAACCTTTGACTTATAAACTCACTAAGCATTACACTAGAGTTGGTTTCAATAGCAGCGTCAATTGACTTTAGAAAATGAATATCTTTCTTATTCTTTTTTGCAATTGATTGAATTCCAAAAATATCATCACCTGATGCCCTATCACCAGTATCAAAAGTGATTTGATCTTTTTTATAAATCATGTTTGCTCCATTCGCCATATACCAAAGTTGACTTTCAATTCCCGCTTGAGTTACCAGCATCATTCCTAAGAAATCCAATACTTGAAAATCCTGAAACATAGAGTTGTCAGTATCAAAGACAACTGGCGCTGCCACAAATGTGGGTTGTGTTTGCTTTATAAACGTATCAACAGTTTTGAAGTATTTTTCCGGTACCAAAACATCACCATCAAATTGAATTATATAGTCACCTTTAGCATGATGCAAGCCTAAATTAAGAGCTGCTTTTTTAAAAGCATTTGTTTTTTGAGAAGAAGGGTTTATTTTTTGGTAGTCTTTAAGGGAGAGTAATTTTATTGATAAATGATTTAGAGACTGGACAACTTCAACGGTCTTGTCATCGGAGTGATCATCAATTACGATAATTTCTAATTTTGAAAGATCAAAATCCTTATTGGATAGGATTGAATTTAAACAATGAAGGATATTTTTTTCTTCATTTCTAACGGGTATTAAAATACTATAAGAAATATCTGCTTTACTTTTAGGAACAGAATTTCTACTTTGGGGTTGCTGCCATTTATAAAGTATAAATAACAAAAGAAAAACGTAGGAACTTATTAAAAAAATAGAAAGTGCTATATAGAAATATACCATTTAAAAAAGATCATCGTACTGGTTTGTTGGAGGTTTTTGAATTTGCTTTTCCTTGACCTTATCTAAAACTTCCAATTCTAAAAAATCATCTTCTTCAACAGTTTCATATTTTATAAAATCTCCCTTTCCTTTTTGTTGTGCTTCATTTTTCTGCCTGACCTTTCTTGAGACGTAAGCCTTAAAAGCCAAATACGCGGAAACGACAGGATAGCCTAAAACTGAACCCACTCCATACAAAACACCTTTCAAAGGGTTTGTTTTTGTGGTCTTCCAAATCCAACCAATATAATCTGTGACCACACGATAGTTTAAAATTAAAGCAATTACAAAAAGTGGAATTGCGACCCAAGATAGCAATGTAAATATTCCCTTAACAGCAGAGATCGCCATCCAAATCATCATAGCAAGGAATAAAAATCCAATTACACCTGCTATTGGGCTCATGCCTTGTCTATTATTTGCCATAGTATTATTTTAAAATATGAAGTTATTTAAAATGTACATCATAATCTAATGAATGTTCTAATAGAACGGAAAATATAGGATTAGAATCAAAGATTACTCGATTTTTAGACCAAATACAGTGAAATGCATGATTAGTTTATACTGTGGCCGTTTGTTCAAACTGCTTCTCGTACAATTTACGGTATTGACCTGTTGGGTTACTAATCAGATCATCATGACTACCTATTTCTACAATCCTACCCTTGTCCAACACCAAAACTTTATTGGCATGTCGTATTGTCGATAATCTATGCGCAATAATTATTGATGTTCGCTTTTCAATAAGTTTTTCTATTGCGTATTGGATAATTGTTTCCGTTTCGGTATCTATCGAAGATGTGGCTTCATCCAAAATCAAAATGTTAGGATTGACAACTAACGCCCGCACAAAAGAAATTAACTGCCGTTGACCCATTGACAGGTTAGATCCTCTTTCTGTTACTTTAAAATCATAACCACCGGGCATACTTTCAATAAAAGGATGGGCTCCAATTATTTTAGATGCAGAAATGACTTCTTCCCTTGAAATAGAAGGATCACGCAATGTTATATTGTTCAAAACAGATCCATTAAACAAGAAGACATCTTGCAAGACCATTGCCACTTTAGACCTAAGTGAATTTAATTTAATTTTTTTTACATCAATATCATCAACGAGTATTTTACCCTTTTGAATTTCATAAAATCTATTCAAGGTATTAATAATAGAAGATTTACCAGAACCTGTACTACCAACTATTGCCAATGTATCACCAGCCTTAATCTGAAAACTTATATCATTTAAAACAAAGTTCTTTTCATCATAGGCAAAAGATACATTATCGAATTCCACTTTGCCTAAGGTATTCTTCAATTCTACGGTACCAAGATCTAATATATGATCTTCATTTTCTATTAACTTAAAAACTCGATCAGCTGCCACTAAGCCCATTTGCAGTGTATTAAATTTATCTGCCAACATTCTTACGGGTCGGAACAACTTATTTAAATACAATGGAAAAGCAATAAAGGCACCTGCACTTATGGTCCCATTCCAAATTCCTTTAGAACCCCACCAAATCAACAGAGAAAGACCAACTGCAGAAATCAATTCAACAACCGGATAAAAGATAGCATAATACTCAATCGCGTTAAGATTCGCAGCAGTATAACGTTTGTTTATCGCCTTGAACTTTTTGGCTTCTTGCCTCTCTGCATTGAACATCTGAACGACTTGCATACCCGAGATTTGTTCTTGCAAAAACGAATTCATAGAAGAGATTTCATTTCGCACACGTTGAAAAGAAGCTTTTACTTTTTCCTTAAAAATATACGTTGCAATAATCATCAATGGCAAAGTTGCCAAGCAAACCAATGTCAATCTCCAACTGTGAAAAAACATAAATCCTAAAATTGCGAATATTCCCAAAACATCTGCAAACATCGTTAAGACACCTTGCGTAAAAACTTCATTTATCGCTTGGACATCACTGATTGTTCTGGTGATAATTCTCCCAATTGGCGTTTGATCAAAGTACCGCAACTTCAAGCTTTGAACATGTTTAAAAACCCTTACACGCAAATCTTTAATTACAGACTGACCTAAAACCTGAGAATAGTAAATGAAAAGATACCTGACAATGACATTTATAAAAACAACTGCAATATAGATCAAAGCCATTTTTTTCAAGCCATCCATATCTTGTTTTTGTACAATATTGTCATCTACCATTGTACCAATTAAGAAAGGTCCAATGTTAGAGACTACAGCCATTATAACAGCCAAAACTAGACAAAACACAAAGATACTTGTATAGGGCTTTGATAGTTTTAGCACTTTACCAAGTACTACCAAGTCCATTTCTTGTTTTTTGTCTTCTTGCATTTATAAAATTTAGTATCGAGGAATAAGCCTAGGCCTACATTTAGAAAGTATAGAATAAAAGGCTAACCAATATATACAGACGAAGTTAAAAGAAGTTCACACAAAAAACGGTAAAATCAAAATTTTATTTGGTTGTGTCACTGAGGGTGCGGAGCTCTGTCAGAGCTAGGCTCTGACAGAGCTCCGCTAATTTTGATACTTTTGCACCACCAGATATATATGACATTAAACAAAGAAATATTTAAAATATCGATCCCAAATATTATCTCTAATATTTCAATACCACTATTAGGAATCGTAGATACTGCATTGATGGGTCGAATGAATGACCCAGCTTACATTGGCGCTATTGCCATTGGAGGTATCATTTTCAATATTTTGTATTGGGGCTTTGGTTTTTTAAGACCTGGCACAACTGGTTTGACCGCACAAGCGTATGGCAGCAACAACACTAAAGAAGTATACAGTTTACTATACCGTGCACTCTCAATAGGAGTGATTTTTGGCTTCTTTTTGTTGCTTATTAAAAGTCCAGTCAGTGATCTGTTTTTTGGTATTCTTGATGGTTCAGATAAAGTCAAATCGTTTTCAAGAGAATACTTCGATATTAGAATTTGGGCAGCACCAGCAGTTTTGTGCGTCTTTGCATTTCGTGGATGGTTCTTTGGTGTTCAAAATGCGATTGCCCCAATGCTCCTAACAATAATTGCCAACCTTCTAAATATATTCCTCAGTTGGTACTTTGTAATGGTCTTAGATCAAGGTGTTAAAGGAGTTGCGTATGGAACATTGATCGCCCAGTGGATGACCCTCTTTTTGGCTATTGCAATTTTCATTTATAGACATCGTCAAAAAGCCATTGTATATATTAACAAATCAATTTTCCAAGCCAAGGAATTTAAGCGTTTTCTTGTAGTAAACAGAGATATGTTTATTAGGAACATGGGCCTAATTTTGGTTTTTAGTTATTTTACAAACCACTCCTCAAAATTAGGAGATTCGTATTTGGCTACCAATCAAATGTTGCTAGAGTTATTTTATTTGATGTCGTATGCCGTTGATGGATTTGCATATGCATCAGAAAGCCTGGTTGGCAAATACTTAGGCGCTGGTCAAGTTGATAAGGCTATCAAGGTTATTAAAAAATGTCTTGTCTTTGGACTTGGGTTAGGTCTGCTTTTTGGAATTACATATATCTTTTTTGGGCAGCACCTTTTAAGAGTGCTGACAACAAACAAGCAGTTGATCACTGATAGTCAACCTTATTTCATCTGGTTGTCAATTGTAGGAGTATCTGGCGCCTTGGCATTTGTATGGGATGGTGTTTATAGTGGAGCAACAGCATCCGTTGAGTTACGTAACTCTATGTTAATATCTGTTATTGTATTTTTTGCAGTGTTTTACATTGCGGATACTAATTATCCTTTGTATTCTATCTGGGCTGGCATGGTGGCATTTATGTTGTCACGATCGATATTCCAAATTATATTTTTCAAGAAAAGTATTCTGAAAAAATGGGCACTGTAAATTATTTGTAAATTTAGACAAAACATTCGTTCTCTTGTTTAATAGAAAAATTCTATCAAGATAAATGACAGGACAAATTCAAACATTAATGCTCAAAAAATTACATTTTCCCTTCATCAGCAAAGCTGTAAAAGCCTCCTTCCGCAACTATTATATGATCAATAACTTTTATATCCAATGACTCCCCTGCTTTCACCAATCGCTTTGTAACACTCAAATCAGCTTGAGAAGGTTTAAGGTTTCCCGATGGATGGTTGTGTGCTAAAATAATACTCGAAGCCTGCACGGCCAATGCTTTTTTAAAAATGACTTTGGGATCGACTACCGTTCCTGAAACGCCGCCAATACTGATAACTTCAATTTTTAAAACACGGTTTGCTCTATTTAGTAAAATAATTTTAAACACTTCGTGATCAAGATCCGCCATAGTTCCCTGTATACATTCATAAGCGTCTTTACTAGAAGTAACCTTTGGTTTATCAATAATGTTTGTCAACTGTCTGCGACGGCCTAGTTCAAGAGCTGCGACGATAGAAATTGCTTTCGCCTCTCCAATTCCATTAAATTGTTTGAGGTTTTTCACTGAAGATTTTCCTAGCTCATGTAGGTCGTTGTTATACTCACCTAAAATGTGTTTGGACAAATCTACTGCTGTCATTGTCCTCGATCCACTGCCAATGATTATAGCTAATACTTCTGCATTGGTTAGGCTTGATCTGCCTTTTAAAATCAATTTTTCTCTTGGACGATCTTCCTCTGCCCACTTGTTGATTGGAAGGTTGTTTGTGTACACGTTGTTCATTTATTGGTTAATAATGATTGAAGTGTTTTAAAACGTACTTCCTTAACAAATGAAATTATTGAGAGAAAGTAAACACCTTTTTCAATAAATTTATAACATAGTTTTCTCAAATAGCTTTTCCTTAAATATTTCAATTTGTTAAAACACCCTTAAAAACACAAAAAGCCTAAGCATTACGCTCAGGCATGTTCTGTTTTATCTGTTCTCTTTTATTTGACTGGGTATCGATCTCGGTTATATTCTAAAAAAATAAAATTCCTCTTATTTAATTTGTTTCGCCTCGCCGGCGTGGCTTTCATTTTTGTCATTGACATAAAAACGAAACAAAAAGTCTAGGTTGTATATATTTCTTAACAACTCCAAAAGTTTAAAATTCATAATGCCGAATAAACCACATTGATAAATTATTTTTTCTAATCAAATCGATTTTTTATGGCAAACTAAATGCTCTATTTAGATCCAACTACTTTAAAGCTTTTTCTAGATCTTCAATCAAGTCGGTAACATCTTCAACACCTACACTTAATCTTATAAGAGAATCTGTCAAGCCCACTTTTAATCTATCTTCCTTTGGTATTGAAGCATGAGTCATTGTCGCAGGGTGGCCGATCAACGATTCAACGCCACCAAGAGATTCTGCCAAAGCAAATAGTTTGGTCGATTTTAATATTTTATTCGCAGCGGTTAAGGAGTTTTTCTTAAGATCAAAAGAAACCATGCCTCCAAAATTATGCATTTGCTTTTTAGCTACTTTATGATTAGGGTGGTCTTTAAATCCAGGGTAGTAAACTTTAGATACTTTTTTGTGATCTCTTAGGAACACAGCAATTTTCTTTGCGTTGGCACAAGCTCTGTCAACCCTTAAGTGTAAAGTTTTAATTCCTCTCAGCATTAAGAAACAGTCTTGAGGCCCTGGAACTGCACCCGTCGAATTTTGAATAAAATATAACTTATCTGCTATAGCTTTTGATTTCGTTACAACTGCGCCCATGACTACATCAGAGTGACCTCCTAAGTATTTGGTACAGGAATGCAAAACCATATCTGCACCAAGGTCAAGAGGGTTTTGCAAGTAAGGAGAAGCAAAGGTATTGTCTACAATTACTTTCACCTTGTGTTGTTTTGCAACTTTAACAATCGCGGCAATATCTATTATACTTAACATTGGGTTGGTTGGTGTCTCAACCCAAATTAACTTTGTCTTTTTTGTAATGTGAGCTGCTAAAGTAGAGACATCATACATGTCAACAAACTTAGACTGGATTCCGAACTGACTGTATACTTTTGTCAACAATCTATATGAACCTCCATATAAATCATTGGTACAAATTACTTCATCACCTGATTTCAATGTTTTAATTACAGCATCCATTGCTGCAAGTCCACTTGCAAAACAAACACCAAATTTTCCATTTTCAAGAGCCGCAAGGTTTTCCTCTAAAACTGTTCTTGTGGGGTTTTTTGTTCTGGCATATTCATAGCCCTGGTGTTTACCAGGAGCAGGTTGAACATATGTTGATGTTTGAAAAATAGGAGTCATTATTGCTCCAGTCGAAGGGTCAGGATTAACACCTGCATGTATCGCTTTAGTACCGAATTGCATTTTATCTTTTGCCATTCTTTTGCGTTTAATTCAAAAAAAGATCATTTCAAATTGAAAAGTGATTATGCATTTAGCTTTTGGCATGCGGCGACAATATCATCGATACTTAACCCATATTTTTCCAACAATTGAGTTGGTGTCCCACTTTCTCCGAAGCTGTCATTAACGGCTACAAATCCCATTGGGCTAGGATGATTGGTTGCCAACAATCTCGCTACACTTTCGCCCAATCCACCATTCATTTGATGTTCTTCTGCAACCACACATTTGCCAGTCTTGCGGACAGATTTTAATATAGCTTCTTCATCCAATGGCTTTATTGTATGAATATTGATCAACTCAACACTCATTCCTTGAGCTTCTAGTTTTTTAGCAGCTTCCACAGCATACCATAACATGTGTCCAGTTGCCACAATTGTGATATCAGTACCTTCGTTCATAAGAACTGCCTTTCCTATCTCAAACTCTCCTTCTGGCATAAATACAGGCCATCCTGGTCTTCCAAACCTCAAATAGACAGGACCATCAAAATCAGCAATTGCTTTTGTAGCTGCTTTTGTTTGATTATAATCCGCAGGATTGATAACAGTCATTCCTGGTAGCATTTTCATCATTCCAACATCTTCCAAAATTTGGTGTGTTGCTCCGTCTTCCCCTAACGTTAAACCAGCATGCGACGCACATATTTTTACGTTTTTATGTGAGTAAGCAATTGACTGTCTGATTTGGTCATATACTCTACCCGTACTAAAATTTGCAAAAGTAGTTGTAAAAGGAATCATACCTGTTGTCGCTAATCCTGCGGCAATGCCCATCATGTTTGCCTCCGCAATCCCAACTTGAAAAAAACGATCAGGGTTCTCACTAATAAATGTATTTATTTTTAATGAGCCGATAAGGTCGGCACACAAAGCAACTACTTTTTTGTTTTCTCTCCCCAGTTCTGTCATCGCTGCCCCAAAACCATCACGTGTCGCTTTCTTTTCTGTGTATGTATATTTATCTAGCATATTAATAGTCTCTTAAAGTTTCTTCTAATTGTGATAATGCATTTTCAGTTTGTTCGGCATTCGGCGCTTTACCATGCCAATTGTGTGTGCCTTCCATGAAGTCAACGCCTTTACCCATTTCTGTCTTCATTAAAATCACAGTTGGTTTACCTGAACCTCTCTTTGATTTTGCTTGAGCTATCGTATTTTTAATACTATCAAAATCATGGCCATCCATTTCCAAAACAGTCCAACCAAAGCTTACCCACTTGCCTTTAAGGTCGCCAAGTGTCATAACGTCATCATTAGAACCATCTATTTGTTGTCCATTGTAATCTACAATAGCAGTTAGGTTGTCAACTTTATGATGATTTGCAAACATGAGTGCTTCCCATATTTGACCTTCTTGTAACTCACCATCTCCTGTTAATACAAAAATGTGTTTGTCGTCGCCTTTTAACCTTTTAGATAAGGCAGCACCAATGGCTACAGAGATTCCTTGCCCCAGAGATCCTGATGCAATTCTAATGCCCGGTAAACCCTCATGAGTTGCGGGGTGTCCTTGTAGTCTTGAATTTAATTTTCTAAATGTTGCCAACTCAGAAACTGGAAAATATCCGCTTCTGGCTAAGACGCTATACCAAACTGGAGAAATATGACCATTTGAAAGGAAGAACATATCCTCTCCCTCTCCCTTCATATTAAATGAGGGGTCGTGGTCCAATATATCGAAGTATAGTGCGGTGAATAAATCTGCGCATCCCAATGATCCACCAGGGTGTCCAGAATTTACAGCTGCCACTTGACGAATAATATCTCTTCGCACTTGGCTAGCAATTTGTTTTAGTTTATTGGTATCAGTACTCATGGTTGTAAATATGCCTCAAAGTTGGGCTTTTTGAATCGTATTATAAAGAGAATTGAATTATTAATTCACTAAAGAGCTATTCTTAAAATCTCCATATAAATTTTCTAATATTCAAGTGACATAAAAACATCATAGCGATTTCTATATTTGTTCATTTAGCTTATCTATTGATGCTTTTAATAAAATAAAAAAGGCAAGCGAATTTCGCCTGCCTTTTTGTAATTTTTATCTATCAGTAGATCTAGTTTACTGCCTCAGATAAAGCTTTACCTGGCTTAAACTTAACAACTGTTTTAGCAGGAATTTTGATAGTTGCTCCTGTTGCAGGGTTTCTACCGTCTCTAGCTGGTCTGTCATTAGTTGAAAAAGTACCGAATCCGATAAATGCTGCTTTTTCTTTACTTTTCAACGTGCTTTCGATAGAATCAAAAACTGCTGCAACTGCATCTGATGCTTGTGTTTGGCTTAAACCTGCGCTTTCAGCTACTGCTTTTATTAAATCTCCTTTATTCATGAGTTCTTTTTTTTAAATTGAATTAATTAAATAAATCAAAGCAAAAGTATACGAACATTACATATAAACAAAATTTCTAATGTTTTTATCATCAAAAAATCCTTATTTAACTGGGCCTAACTGGGCCCAAAGGCAATTTAGGGTGATTTTCTTCAGTTAATAGAGTAAATTCACACTTTTTCTCATTTAAAATTCTGTCAAATGTTCAGTAAAAGGGCTTTCAAAATGTTAATTTTTATAGTTTCTGTGGCTTTTACATCACAATTTCAAGCTTGCAAAACGGCTGAAGGCTGTGCTTTAGAGGAGAAATATCAAATCAAAACGGACAAGGATGGAAACCTTTCTTCAAAAAGAGGAAAGTCAGGTCTGTTCTCAAAAAAGACTAAAAAGAAGATGAAGGAAAAATAGATCGCTACGTCAATACTAGTGATTAAATGCCAACAATTTTAATGGAAATTACCTTTGAAAACTATTAGATGTTAATGATTAATACACCTATATGTTTCTTATTTTATGGTTGATGTTGTCACCTATTGAGTTGAAAAGATAGATTAATCCATAAATCATTAGCCCAGGAAATAAAGCCAACCACCAAGCATCAAAATGGAATCTTGCTTCCTTGATTAAGCTCCCCCAAGTTACCTCACCTAAGGGCACCCCTATTCCAAGAAATGACAAGGTTGATTCGAGCAATATAGATGTAGCAAATCCAAATGCACTTATTATTATTAATGGTGACGCTGCCATTGGCAAAACATGATATAAAAATATCTTCACATCTGTTTGCCCAATTGATTTTGCAGAATCAATAAATTGCTCTTCTTTGATTTTTAAAATTTCTGCTCTTAAATGTCTGGCTACAATTGGCCATCTCAAAAGACCTATTATTATTATAACATTCCATATTGAAGGTTTGCCCAATACTGTCAATATAATGAGAATCAAAAATAATCCTGGGATCGAAGAAATTATCTCAATCATTCGAAAAATAATTGTATCGAAAGGAAAACAAAAACCACCTCGACTTATACCGGAAACATTGTTTACCAGAAAGCCCAAAACCAACAAAGGCAGAATAAAAAATATAAATGCAACAAATCCAAAAGTATAAAAACTATAAAACCAACAAAGCAAAGTTAGGATCATCCATAATACAAATGTGGGTTTCCTTAATTGCACTCCAGTATCACCATAGTAACCGCTTAAAAACCCAAAGAAGATACCCAAAATTAATGATATAATAACTGTAAATAATCCAACCAGCAAAGCGATATAACTCCCGTTTATTATTCCTGCTAAAACATCACGTCCAATACTATCAGTTCCCAACCAATGACGGTAATACAATGAACTTACCTTTTGTTTTGAGAAGGGTCCTACCTTTCTATTGTATTTGTCAACGGTATTGGCAGAATATGGAATAATTGCTTTTATTCCATATTTAGCATCTTCACTCTCAACAAATAATCCAAAACCAGTCTGCGTTTTGCCAATAAGATATTTGTCGTTTGCAATAAAATTATGTGCAATTGCAAACAAACAAAATACTAGTAATCCACAAAATTGTTTTGTAGAAAGACCTATGCTTTTATATGCTAAATTTATCTTCAAATTTTAAGTTTTAGCATTGAGTTCTATTTTAGGATTCACATAAGCATAAAGTATATCAGCAATGATAAATGAAACAATGGTTACAAATGACAAAAGAAGTGTAATACAAAATACAACATTCCAATCAGCACTTTCCATTGATGAAACCAAGAGCCTGCCCATTCCTGGTATATTAAAAATCACCTCTAATACCAACGAACCCGCAAATGCATTAGCGAACGCACTTGCCATTGATGTTATTGTCGGAATCAATGCATTCTTAAGTATATGCTTTCTTATAACTTCTGTCTTATCGAGTCCCTTGGAGAAAGCTAACAAAGCATAGGGTTTGTCAAGTTCGTCCAACACAGACCTCCTTACCAGACGTGTAATGTAAGCTAAGGAGTGCAAGGTTAATATTAATATAGGTAAAATAAATTTTTCTGCATTCATTAGAATTTGTTGAAAAGTGGATTTGCCTGGATATATATCTATAGCAACTGAAGGAAACCAATCTGTCCACCAACCATAATCATCCGTCGTAAAGTAAACAACCATCATTGTTGCGAACCAAAATACAGGTATGGAATACAAAAAATACAAAATTTGACTAAATGTTTTTTGCCATCGGCCCTTTTCATTTGTGGCCAAATATGTTCCTATAAATATTCCAAAAAGTAAACTTAAAAAGAAATCAATCAAGGTGATGCTCAGAGTCCAGGTCAATGCCTTTTTAACCTTTAGAATAGCTGTCATACCATCAAGAATAGAAATGCCAAATCCATTTGTAAAAATAGATTGAAGCCATTTATGGTATTGATTATTAAAACCATTCAAATAAAATGAAGGCCAAAAGAAAGATTTTGGTTTTGAGTCATTTAAATGTGCTAAACCATTGTGTTGTTCTGGAGATTCTAAGTTATATACTTTATTCAACTCAATTATATCAGCAGCATTGTTGCTTGCTTTCGCTGCATCAAGTTTTTGGGAAAAATTATTGATAGCCTTTTCAATATCAACAAATGAATAGCCTGAATTAAGCAGTTTTAGATAAAGATCTTTCTTGTTAGTATCAAAAGTTTGATTTATTGTTTTAGGAAAATGACTGGGCTGAATGGTAAAATAGAAATTAGGAAGATCTAGGTTTAATTCTTTGTATATCTTTTCATAAACATCATCATGGTCAATGGATGTATCAACACCGCGTAAATCCATAAGCGACAAAACAGGATCTTGTGGTACCAGCTTGCTTAAATAAAAGACTATAACACTGATAAAAAACAGTGTTGGTATAGCAAGAAATATCCGATTTAATATAAAACGTGTCAATATCTTATTTTATTCAACCAACTTAAATGTATTGGCCATGTAACCAGGTCGCTTAGATGTTGTTACAGCATCTAATTTATTGTTTACAATAAATTTTTGCAAAGGACAGTATAAGAAAATAACAGGTTGTTCCTCAACAAACACAGTTTGTAAATCTTTATATGCTTGGTATCTCTCTTTTTTGTCTCTGGTTGTTCTTATTTTTTCAATCAACCTATCAGCAGTCACATTAGAAAAACCTGATTTGTTACGTTTCCCTGGTACAGCAGAGTCTGAATGCCATCGAGAGTAGGGATCATCATCAGCTTGATCAACTGTTACCGCCAAGGCAGCAATATCATAATCAAAAACGTCTAAATTCTCTTTGTTCATCAAGGCCAATTTCTTTTTAACCAAGGTTATTTCCACCCCTGCCTCTTTTGCAGTTTCTTGAAAAAGCAAACCTATATTTTTAGCCAACTGACTACCTGTAAATAAGAACTCCACCTTCAGGGTTTCCTTTTTTCCATTTATAATTTTATCTCGTATTCCATCGCCATCAGTATCATTCCATCCAGCCTCTTTAAGTAAAGAAATCGCCTTCTCTACATCATAAGGAGTTGAAGGTATTGTTTTATCATAGTACGTTTTAGTGGGATGAAATGGTCCTGTTGTCCTAATACCTAATCCTCCATCAATGTTTTCCATGATATCTTCTACATCGACCAAGTGTGCAAATGCGCGACGCACAATCTTGTCAGAAAATATTGGAGATTTATTGTTTAAACATAAAAAGTAATAACGTAACACTTGTGGCACATGAAATGTCCAGACCTTATTAAAATTGTCGTCATTTTTTAAGTCTAGAAACGTATTGCTATTTCTCATTTCCATAAAATCAAGTTGGCCATCTTTAATCATACTAGATGCAGTAATTTCATCTGGCACAATTCTTAAAATAATTTTTTTCGGATTAGCCTGCAAAGCTGGAACATCAGGATAATTTTTGCCCCAATAGTCAGAATTAGCTTCTAGGATAAGGTATTCATCGATTTGAAAATCCGAAATAAAATATGGTCCTATTTGAAATATTTCCTTTTTTTCATTCATTGTTTTATTAACCGCTTCGACAACATTAATTTCAGTACTATCATTTGTTGTATAGCTTTCATTAAATATATTGTCAATATTATCCGTCAGGAAACCGTTAGGGTCGTGTTTGTGAGAAGGCATAACGTAACATGTCAAAGCAGCTTCAAGAGCTAACATATAAGATGAATCAAGAAGTATTCTAAATTTCTTTGGATTACTTTTATCCAATTCAATTTTTTTCATTGCTGTAAAATACGGTCGCCATGCTGATATTTTTGATTCCGGGTGTTTGATCATCGCAATAGTAAAAAGATAATCTTTAGCTGTCAATGGTTTTCCATCTGGCCAAACAGCATCCTCTTTCATAGTTAAGTCATAAGCCAATAATATTTGATCATTAACTTTAACTTCTTTTGCAGAAGGAATTTCTTCAATTAAAATTGGTGAAATTTGCAGCGTTTCAGGATGAAAGTCCGCAAGAGGTAAAAATAAATATGGGAATACATTCCTTCCTATTGATGTATATGCATAAAAGGGATTTATAAGTCCTGGATCTCTATCAATCCTTATATTGACTTCCTCTAATTGAGTTGATCTCTCATTCTTAGAGTTATCGGATTGACAAGACAATAAAAAAATTAAACTGCAAACAATAGATAGGTAGCGCATAATTATATAATGTAAAATGATCAACAAATAGATTATAATAAGAACTTATACACTTGTTACAGAAGTCCTATTAAAAATCAGTGCCCAAACTTAAGTAAATTCTTGGTTCTTGTACAACCCCTGTCTCAATTCCCCATGCATAATCGAACTTGACAAAATACCCTAGCAGGTTTGTTCTTAATCCAAAACCATAACCCATAACCAACGGGTCTCTAAAATATCTGGCATTTATACTAATAACTGGATTGTCGGTCGGATTTGAAACATCAATTGTATTTAATGGATTGTCTTCTGCATTTGGACCTAAGCCATACCAAGCCAAGCCAGCATCAAAGAATCCCGTAATTTGAATATTTTTTAAGAAGGAATTACCCTCAGGTTTTTTACTTAACAATCTAAAAATAGGCAGACGCAACTCAACGTTTGTAAGCGCATAAGAATTTCCATTTCTAATATTATTTTTAAAACCTCTAAGCTGTGGCGCTAAAACTTTATAAGCAAAATTATCGCCTTGTGGTAGTGGGATCGTTTGGTCAAATTTACTAAACAACCAACCCTCCATTCCTCCTAAATAGTAAACAATTCTCTTAGAGCCAATAGATGTGGCTCCAGTTGCTCTTAATGCCAATACCGCTTGTTTAAAAATAGGTATGTAGTGTCTAGCATCAAAACCTGCTATCCCAGTTATTCCTTTTGACGCATCAATATTAATACCATCCTTGAACTCTAGATTGAATTCATTGATACCTTCTAAGAAGATCTTATATCTGGTACCGTTCTTAACATTTGTACTGACATCGAAGGTATTGTCAAAAATATATTCCGCTTTTAGACTAATTCTCTTCTCATTAACTTTTGGCTGATTTAAAGAAACGTTGTCAACGGCTACACTGAAGTATTTGTCAAACCTCAGTGAAGTTGTAAATCTAAGGCTGTTGTAAATATCAAAAGGATACTTAATTTGATACATTCCCAAAACAGAGTGCCTCTTTTCTCTTTGAATTGGAAAAAGAGCAGAATCAACAATATTTGTTTCAGATTTCCTATAAATAGCAAATCTTTTATCCAGCAAACTCTTTTTATTATCTAAAACAAAAAAGTATTCATAACCATTAAAACTGGTAGGTAATCTCAACCCAACTTGTATGTCATAATCCTCAAATAAATCCTTTACCGTTGCTCTAAATAGAATTCCTACTGGCGCATTTTCCAATTCTCGATTATCACCTGTGTAGCTTTCCAGCCCTTCGAACAAAATGCTGTTGTCCAACTTGGTTGTAAAGTCAGCCATTCTAAACTTAACTCTTGAAGCATTGGCGCGCATTGGGCTGTATTTTATCACACGCTTACCATCTTGCAATGATTCAGAATAGTAGTCTTTAAAATACTTATTGTAAATAGCCGTACCCTCCTTCTTCTTTGTATAATTTTCAATAGGTTGCAAGTTCTCGGGGTCTTTGAATTCACTCTGAAACAATATATCTTCGGTGAGTTCATTTTTATCTTCATTCTCTGGTAAAAATGGAACCATCGTGTCGCCTTGACCTTTCTTTTTATTTACTTCGAAATAAAAAGTCTCTCCTACTTTTAGGGTATTGTTTTGATTTCCTTCTTTTAAAAATACTTTATACTGCCCATCATCATAGTAACTGAAAAAATACTTATCTGAGTTTTTTGTTTTATTGTGAATAATTATATTCCGCTCTAAGTTTGTCAATGGCTTTTTAATTCCAGTGTACATATCCATTGAGTAAGCATTTAATATTCCTCTCTCTGGCGTTAAGTAAGTAATCTCAGTTGGTCCTGTTTTTAAGGGTTGCGTCTCCGAGATATCTTTTGTATCTGTCAAGCGTATAACCGATCGCTCCTTACCGATACCCTTCATAACAAATAAGTCAAACTCTTCTAACGGTAAGATAGTATCTATCTTACGTGTTTCTAATTCTAACCCTGTTCTGTTGGAGCTAAACAATACTGATTGTTCACCTTCAAAGATGATTGGTTGAGCATCCAGATCATCATAAAAGTCTTCAGTCAACCTTTTACTACTTCTTAGTTTTGTTTTGTAAATAAACAAGTCTGAAAAACCATCTTTAGAAGCAGACATTAAATAATCATCTGGATTCAAATACTCTAAACTGTATATTCTTTGAAAATCCTGGGTTAATAAATCGTCTTCATATTCGCCGTCTGGTACAAATATTTTTCTTTGTTTTATGACATCTCTATGTTCATAAACAATTGACAGTTCCGGAATATTTGGATGCCAAGCAATTAATGGATAATTAAAATCTGTAGCTTGGAAAAAGTTTTTATATGAATTTTTAAACACCAATTTTTCTTCATTGGTTTCTAGGTCTCTAACATAAACCTTTTGTTTGCCTTTAATATTTATTGAATATGCCAACAATTTTCCATTGGGACTTATTTTCATTTTACTGACAGGTACGCCTCGTTTGTTTTTTAATTTTTGTAGGTTTAAATCTGCTGTTTTTTCAAATTTGTTTTTTTCAGAAGTATAGCGTTCGTCATAATATGAAGACCATTCTCTCTTTATTAATTCATACTCATCTCCCAGAATAAAGAGAAAGCTATTTTCAAGATTTCGATTAATCCTGGTCAAATAAATAAGGTTGGCGATTGTTGTTTCACCGTATGTGGATGAAATATAATACCAAAAACTATGGCCTGCTACTCTTGGGTGATCAGAAGCTAGTTTTTCAAAATCGTAGTATTTCGGATTATTTGCCAATAAGGATCTTAATTCATCATCAATTTCGTAATTCCAATGACTTGCTGTATATGCTATAATCCCTTGTTTAAACCATTTTGTAAGATTCAATAAAATTGCATTCTGAACCATCTCCTGAAAACTAGATCCATAAATTATTGAACTTAAGTAAACTTGAGCAATGCCCTCCCTAATGTTCTTTCTTAAATTGAGATGGTTGCCATCAAAATGTACAAACATTTTATTGCCTTGAATTTTGGTTTGCCCAGTAACGCTGGTAAAGGCCTCTTCAAGTCCTATGTTACTTTGCTTGAGATCAGCAATATCGATATAAACGATTATTTCGATCTTATCACTAATTATATGTTCTAATGTTTGTTGTATTTCATCATGGTCTAACTCAGCCATTTGAACAACTGGTTGGGCTATATTTCTTGATTTTCCATACCAATAAGTGATGAAGTTTTCAGTCTCATATTTCGTCCAATTATTAAAGTCGTTATGATATTGCACTCTATTTTTTCCAAAAGGAGTATTGATCGATTGTGAGTTACAATTGATGAAAAGCAATACGGTAAATAAAATGGTAAATATATACTTCAAATTGTATTGGTATTAATAACTGTAAATTAACAGTTTTTTCCAATATTAGTTGCTTTGAAATGGCATTCTCAATGACATTAATACAAAAAGCTAGGAAATGAATGTTTATTTTTTGGCATTTAGTATAAGAAAGTCTCTTACTTTAGCATGTATTAGATATGACAGGTCAAAAGTCCCACAATGTTCTATTTTATTATAAACTTGAATTATACACAAGTACTTCTTTTGCTTAATTCAAATAAACAATTAGAAATTACTGTAACAATTATCATATGAATCTAGCCGTTTTTACCTTTAACGCCTTTCAGGAAAACACTTATGTTTTATTTGACGAATCTCTTGAATGTGTAATCGTTGATCCAGGTTGCAACAGTTTTGATGAAGAAAAGACTTTGTCTTCTTTCATCGAATCTAAAGGCCTGAAACCAGTGCTTCTACTTAACACCCATTGCCATATTGATCATGTGTTAGGTAATAAATTTGTCGCCGATAAATATGGTCTTGAACTGACTACTCACAAAGATGAAAAGGCTGTCTTAGATGCTAATGTAATGGTAGCTAACATGTACGGTGTACAATATACATTGTCACCAAATATAACTCAGTTTTTGGACGAAGGAGATACTGCCACTTTTGGAAATACAGCTTTAGAAGTTTTGCTTACTCCAGGTCATTCCCCTGCTAGTATTTCGTTTTTTCACAAAGAAAGCAAGCAACTTATTGCTGGTGATGTATTGTTTCAAAACAGTATAGGGAGAACTGACTTACCTGGTGGTGATTTTGATACATTAATTTCAAGTATCAAAACCAAGTATTATCCATTGGGTGAGGACGTCAAAGTTTATCCAGGCCATGGACCATTTACTACAATTGGTGAGGAGAAAATGAACAATCCTTTTTTATAATTAATGCGGCAAAAGATAAAATATATCAGCCTAGTTGTTTTTATTTTCTTGTCAATTGATGCCAAGACTCAAGTATATTTTGGTCTAAAAGCCAACTATGCCCTATCCTTCAACCGTTCAGCCGAAATAAAGTATGACGACAGGTTTGACTTCTTAGATTACAAAGTCAAATTTCTGGACCAAGATATTTCTCCGACTATTACAGCTTTTATTTTTTATACCAAAGACATAATTTTTTTACAAGCTGAATTGGGATACAGAACGGTTAAAACCCGTTTTTCATTTATAGATTTTAGGACCGCTGACAACCTAATGCCGCAGTTTGACAACAAGGTCAAAAGGTCAATCATGATTCCCGTTATGGCTGGCGTTAGTGTTGATAGATTCAAGTTTGGATTGGGACCTGTTTTGTCGTTTGTAATAAATGAAAATCAAATTTTTCAGTCCTTTGAAATGTTTGAGGAGCGCAGCAGGTCTTTTAATGGCGGATTTAGAATTGGTGCGAGTATGCAGCTATATCATCTATACTTTGACTTCAGTTTCGAACAACGATTTAATGGTGTGGCAGAGTCATTCTATTATCGTGGGGACAATAAAGGATTTAGTGAGCAGAGTCAATTGATTAATTTTGGGCTGGGGTATTTGTTTTAGATTCTACATTAATAGAAATCGTTTTCTAGCAATTAAAAAGGTTTAATCAATATAAACCACCTTTCTCATAAACCTTACAACCAAACTGATTTCAAGAGACAAGTTCTTAATATTTCTTGCGCTTATCATTGTCGGTTGATTGGTAATAGGATTGGTCGCAGTAAATGCTTCTGACTGATATTGATTTGAAACATCTGGACTAATTGACAATTCAATTGCGGGTTGAATAAGATCAGAACCTAAGAACTCTATACCTCCACCAAAAGTCAATCCGTATGTGAAATTATTGACAAAATCTGGAATTGGAAACAAAAATATTGCTTGTGTTGATGCGTATCTTTCAAAAATTTCAGTAAGATTATTGGCCACGTTGTATTCTGCTCTCAAACCAACAAAATAATAAGGTGTTGACAAGGTTTTTGTAAGTAGTCTCTTCTTAATACCAATACCCAAGGATAAATTTCTAAAAATGAAAGATTCGCCAAATGGATTTGCAAATGAACTTGCTACATTGATTCCACTTCCTCTAGAATGATACCCCAGTTGACCATAAAAAGCACCTTTGAAGTCAGCATCTATAGACTCCATAAAAATGGCAGCATGATAATTAAACATCGGGCGTCTTTCAAAGCCGTTCCATTGTTGAAACCCAACTGATGGACCAACTTTTGGACCGAAGTAAAAACCTGAAACTTCTTCATTTTGAGCTTGAAGTACAAATGAAAAACAAAAACAAAAGAATAGAGCAACAATATATCTCATATAAATTTTTTTCAATCCTAAAATATAAATTCATCATCAGCATTGGCTAAAACACCATCTGGAATTCGCGTAAATTTAGGCCTTTTCAATAAGCTGATCTTTTTTCTAAGATATATTTTTTCACCTTTCACGGGTTCTGCATCTTTTGGCAACCTATTTCTCAACCGTATAGACGTTTCATCTAGACCATAGATCATTGCGATTTCAGCAATTGACTGTTGGTCTTGTACAAGGTGAATTTTAGCGTCTGAATTGTATTTTTTAGAACGTCTTGACGACCTCCCTCTTGAGGTTTTAGAATCACTACTGGCCACATCACTATTCGGTGATTTTGAAGTGTGTTTAGGTGACTTGTGTGTTGAAGACTTTTTGGTTCTTCGATTATTCTTTTGATGATCATTATAAACCAAAATTGGATCGCTTTCAAGGTCTAAATTATACAATTCATATTTTTCTATGATATCAATTAACTTTTTAGGATACTTTTTATCCGTGGCATATCCTGCTTTTTTCAACCCTTTCGCCCAAGCTTTATAATCATCTCTTGCATATCCAAATAAAAACTCATACCGATTTTGGTCAGTCAAAAAATTACTATGAGCAGAATAAGACTCTTCAACAGAGCGAAACTTCCTAAAACAAGATTTGATCAAATCACCCTTCTTATTATAATCATCATCTTCCCTATAATAAGTATCACCATTCCACCTTCCACCACATTTGATTCCAAAATGATTATTGGCTTCTGTGGCCAAAGAACTCTTTCCCGAGCCCGATTCCAATAAGGCCTGGGCCATCTTGATACTGGCAGGAATTCCTGTTTTATGCATTTCAGAAACAGCAATTTCTTTATATTGCAATATATAATCCACGCTTGGGTTAGAAGCATAGGTTTTTTGTTGTGCTAAGATCAAAGAAAGAACAATAAACAATCTATACATATTAGTCTTTAGTTTAATTTATAAATTATACAAAAACAATGCCTTAGTGTTAACTTGAGAGGCATTTACAAAAAATTACTACGATTATGAACTTAATGGACCTTTTAAAATGGCAACTCTCTGATGGAGTTATTAACGGAATGAGTAACCAACTTAATATAGGAGACTCAAAAAAAACTGGTTCTGCAGCACAGGCGGCACTTTCTGTTTTGATGGGTGCGCTTTCAAAAAACTCGACATCTTCAGAGTCTGCATTAACAGGATTGTCAGGTGCTTTGGACAGAGATCACGATGGAAGTATACTAGATGATGTCATGGGTTTGGTGACTGGACAGTCAAACATGGGTACCAATAAAACACTAAATGGCGCAGGAATTTTGGGTCACTTATTGGGTGGAAAACAAGACAATGCAGTTAATATGTTGATGAAAATGACTGGTCTTGACACCAATCAAAGTGCAGGATTACTTGTAAAGCTGGCACCAATGGTTTTAGGCGTATTAGGTCGCTACAAAAAGCAAAATCATCTTGATCAAAATGGATTGTCTGATTTTTTAAGAACATCACAACAGGAATACGTAAAAGAAGCTCCCGAAAGAAGCATTTTCGAAAAATTCTTAGACCAAGATGGAGATGGTTCTGTCATGGATGAAGTAGCTGAAATGGGTCTTAAAGTATTGGGAAATTTATTCAAATAAATAAATCACTTCAATACTTTTTCTTGCACCAATTCCACCAACATTCCATTGGTTGATTTGGGGTGACAAAAGCAGACCAATTTATTATCTGCACCTTCAACAGGGCTTTCGTTTAATAAGCGAAACCCCTGTTTTTTTAAGCGTTCCATTTCCGATAAAATATCGCTTACTGCAAAAGCAATATGATGAAATCCTGGACCTTTTTTATCAATAAATTTCTTAATCACACTGTCATCTGAAGTAGCTTGTAAAAGTTCAATTTTATTGTTGCCTACTCTAAAAAATGAAGTCAATACTTTTTGAGCTTCAACAACTTCCCTTTTGTATGGCTGGGTATCAAAAAGAGCAGCGAATACCTTTTCACTCTCATCGACATTTTCAACAGCAATCCCTATATGTTCGATTTTCTTCATATTGTCACCCTTTTGTTTAAAAAGATAAAGATATGATAACATATCGGGTTAAATAGTAGTTAAAGCTATGATTTAGGCAATTTGAATATCTCTAAGGTTTAATTTTGTATTTAACTGGGTTACTATTGTGATGAAAGCTGCAAATAGAATAATTTAGTAATTCATTAATTTGAAGTCATTTTCTGTATGAATAAAAAAGTGATTTGGGCAATAGTAATTATAATGAGTGCTGCACTTATTGGCACTGCTGTTACTCAGTTTTTATGGATTAAGGCTCAAGTAGACTTAGATGAAAAAAACTTCGACGATCGTGTCTTCATGGCTATGAATAACGTCAAAGAAAAATTAAAAGAAGATGCCAGTACAAATGACTTTCTAGACAAGTGGGTGAACTCAAAAAAGGAAGTCAGTTTCCTTAATACATTCAAAACGGGAAAATATGACAAACTCAAGATCGAGAGTTATATGCAAACCAGCGATCCCGACTACAAACTAACGTCAATAAATCGAAAGAAATTAGATCAATATATTAAAGCCGAATTGGAAGATCAAGGTATCTATCTTAATCATGATTATGCTGTCTTTTCAAACAGTCAGGATCAGTATATTATACGTAATGGAGTATTCGCCGTTCCACTAGAGGGCGATGCAAGTTCACCCGATAATGAAGTGTGGCATACTCCAGGAGATAACCATAACGGTATGGACAATTCGCCATACAAAGTCAAGCTTTTTAATGAAGGTGATTCACCTGGATTTTTAAAGTTGTTTTTTCCAAACAAACAAAGTTATTTGTGGGCAAAAGAGCTGCCAACCTTATTGACAAGTTTGTTATTTACAACGCTGATTCTATGCTGTTTTATCTATACTGTTTTCGTCATCTTCAGACAAAAGAAAGTTTCAGAAATGAAAACTGATTTTATCAACAACATGACACATGAATTTAAAACGCCTATTGCGACGATATCATTGGCTACAGATTCTATTACAAACAAAACAGTGATCAACAATGAAGATAAAATAAAGCGCTTTGCTGGCATTATTAAACAAGAAAACAAGCGGATGTTGAATCAAGTAGAGAAGGTTTTGCAAATGGCACGAATCGATAAACAAGAATTTGATTTGAAATTGACCTCGATCAACCTAAATGATGTCGTTTTTCAAGCTTCGGAGCACAGTCGGTTGAAAGTCACAAAGAGAAATGGTATATTAGAAACCAATTTGAAAGCTGATCAGTCCATTATTGAAGGAGATTTGACGCATATTTCGAATATTGTTCATAATTTGTTAGACAATGCAGAAAAATATTCCGAGGACGAACCTAGTATTCAAATTTCTACGGCAAATGGCCACGGCGGTGTTATCTTGTCGATAAAAGATAATGGAATCGGCATGACAAAAGAATCCCAAAAACATATTTTTGACAAGTTTTATCGCGTTCATACAGGGAATAGACATGATGTAAAGGGCTTTGGATTAGGCTTAAGTTACGTAAAAGCACTAATTGCAGCACATAATGGAACTATTAACGTGGATTCGGAATTAGGAAAGGGAAGTACATTTACTTTGTTTTTCCCTTTTAAACAAAGTAGCTAGAAACAGGTTTTATATCTAAATAGTGTAAATATTAATATTATGGCAGAAACAACTACACAAAAAATACTCTTAGTAGAAGACGACCAAAACTTTGGTGATGTATTGAGATCTTACTTAGAAATGCATGACTACGAAGTAGATTTGGCGAAAGATGGGGAAGAAGGTTTGATCAAATACAATAAAGGTGAATTTAATCTATGTATTCTTGATGTCATGATGCCCAAGAAGGATGGATTTACACTTGCAAAAGATATTAGAGAAAAAGATAAAGATATTCCAATCATATTCTTAACGGCTAAATCACTAAAGGAAGATGTTTTAGAGGGATTCAAAATTGGCGCTGATGATTACATTACCAAACCGTTCAATTCAGAAGAGTTGCTCTTAAGGGTACAAGCTATTCTTAGAAGATCAGGTGCAAAACAAGAAGTAGAAGAAGATGTCAAAGAATTTACGATGGGTGCTTTCCACTTTAATTATCCTTTGCGTATTCTAACACACACTGATGCAGAAGGTGCCAAAACCAAAGATAACTTATCACCTAAAGAAGCTCATTTACTCAGAATGTTTTGCGTTCATAAAAATGATGTTTTACCTAGGTCTAAAGCTTTAACAAAAATCTGGGGAGAGGACAATTACTTCACAGCTAGAAGTATGGATGTTTTCGTAACCAAGTTGAGAAAATACTTAAGCAAAGATGAAAATCTAGAGATTGTAAATATACATGGAAATGGATTTAGGTTGATTGACCGCAGTATTGCGGTTGTTGAGTAATCTTTGAAAAAAAGTTGAGTCAGCAAGAGGCGGGACGCCTTGGCTTTGATCAGGATAAAAAAAGCGGAAAGCCTTCATTGGTTTTCCGCTTTTTTCGTTTTTTGTTTCTGTGAAAGACTGGGTGCGTTTCAGCGAGAGGTGAAAACACCCTTCTCTCCGGCAGATTTTAACTTACAAGACAGGGTTTGTCCAGCACAAAACCTTGCTAAACCTATCTTCTCTTGTTAACCATAAAAGAGACCGTCCTTTTGGGACAGTCTCTTTTTTTTATTATTTATGTTTTTATTCGATTAAGCTTCAGCTGGTTCAGCTTCTCCATCAAACAATTCTTTAAACTTAGTATCAGGAGCTACTTTTGAAACAAACACTTCGTTATCATCAAATGGTCGTTTTCCAATTAGTCTTTCAACATCTGACTTTAGTAGTACTTCTTTTTCTAGCAACTGCTGTGCTAAAATATCCAACTCAGCTCTTTTCTCAGTAAGTAACTTTTGAGCTACTACATATTGCTCATCAATTTGTTTTCTAACTTCGTCATCTATTAAAGTTGCTGTCTCATCAGAGTATGGTTTGTTGAAATTATCTTGCGACATACCATAGAAAGAAACGTTTCCTACTTTTTCATTCATCCCAAAAACAGAGATCATTGAATAAGCCATTTTCGTGACTTGATCCAAATCATTTTGTGCTCCAGTAGATATCTTATCGAATACAATTTTTTCTGCAGCTCTTCCTCCCAATGTCATTGTCATTCTATCCAACAAAGCTTCAGTTCTCGTGATGTACTCTTCTTTTGGTAAATATTGTGCGTATCCTAAGGTGCCAACTCCTCTTGGTACAATTGTTACCTTAACCAATGGAGATGCATGCTCTAAGAACCAACCACAAATAGCGTGACCGGCTTCGTGATATGCTATAATTTCTTTTTCTTTTGGTGCGATGATTTTGTTCTTTTTCTCTAGACCACCAATCACTCTATCTAGTGCATAGTTGAAATCTGACATTTCAACAGCCTTCTTGTTATTTCTTGCAGCCACCAATGCCGCTTCATTACATACGTTTGCTATTTCTGCTCCTGCGAATCCTGGTGTCATTTCAGCCAAAGTAGCAGCATCCATTTCTTCAGATACTTTGATGTTCTTTAAATGCACTTTGAAGATAGCTTCACGACCTACCAAATCTGGTCTGTCGATTCCAATTTGTCTGTCAAAACGACCTGGTCTCATCAAGGCATTGTCAAGAATATCAGGTCTGTTCGTTGCTGCCATTAAGATAACACCCTTGTCCGTAGAGAACCCATCCATTTCAACCAACAACTGGTTCAATGTGTTTTCCCTTTCGTCGTTACCTCCTTGCATAGCACCTTTTCCTCTTGCACGACCGATTGCATCAATCTCATCAATAAAGATGATACAAGGAGCCTTTTCTCTTGCTTGCTTAAATAAATCCCTAACTCTTGATGCTCCAACACCGACAAACATTTCTACGAAGTCAGAACCTGAAATCGAAAAGAAAGGAACACCAGCTTCACCTGCTACTGCTTTTGCCAATAAGGTTTTACCTGTTCCTGGAGGACCTACCAGTAAAACACCTTTAGGAATTTTTCCACCTAATGCTGTATATTTTTTAGGATTCTGTAAGAAGTCCACAACTTCCATAACCTCTTCCTTCGCTTCTTCAAGACCAGCAACATCTTTGAATGTTACATTTACTTTTGAATCATTGCTATCAAACAGTGTGGCTTTAGATTTTCCAATATTGAAGATCTGTCCACCTGGACCACCACCGCCTGATCCAACTCGCCGCATAAAGAAAACCCACAAACCAATAATAAGCGCAAAAGGAATTATCCAGCTCAGTATCTGATTCAGATAATTTGTTTCAGTCTTATATATTGGATCAATGAAGACTTTGTCGACGTTTACATCTTTGACGACTTCATAAAAATTCGTACCTCCTATTTCAAATGCAAAATGCGGTTGGTCAAATTTGAATTTGTTGTTTTTAAGCTCTTCAAATTCATTGGCATATTTTTCAACCTTGTCTGGTTGTAAATATACTTTTACGAAGGTTTTATTGACAACTTCAACTTTTTCTATATCCCCTTTTCTTGCAATTTCTTTAAATTTCTCAACAGAAAGTTGAGCTGATTTACCACTAATCAGCGTTACTGCTTGTACTGCTAAAAGCATAAAGATGACTATGCCGTACAACCAATACGAATTGACTGGGAATTTTTTTGGATTCTTATCTCCTTTTTTATCGGCCATTTTTCTTTTTTCTTGTTTGAAATACGGTTAAACCCCGTATTTTAATAGAACACTATCTATAGACTATAAATGAATATAAAGGATATGGTTCATTCAAAATCTATATATTTTGATATTCAGTGATTTTTGCATCGCTCCAGAGATCTTCAATTTCGTAAAATTTTCTTGTCTCAGGATAGAAAACATGTACTACTATATCAAAATAATCTACCAAAACCCAGGTTGAATTTAATTTACCTTCAACACTTGAAGGATAAATACCATACTCCTGTTTTAGTCTTCGTTCAATATTACCCGCAATTCCATTTACTTGTGTGCCGGATTCTCCTTCACATACAATAAAATAGTCAGTTGGAGCGTCGTCTAATTCGCGCAAATCCATTTTAATAATGTTTTGACCTTTGATGTCTTGTATGCAATCAACTATAAGATCAGTTAATTCTGATTTTGATATTGATTTATTTTCTAGTACTATTTTGTTATGCAAATTATATTATCTATTTAGCGTTATTCAAAATTACATAAAATCGCTTTCTAAAGTGGATCAGTTAAACACTATATCAATCGAAAAACAAATTTATTTGGAATCCACTCCATCTACCAATGCTTTTCTCAATGAATACATAGCAAAAAACAATCCACACCATAATATATGTGCATATACCTTCAAACAAACCGATGGAAGAGGACAAATTGGCAGAAATTGGTTCAGTGATGTAGGTAAAAATATCACTTTGTCATACCTGGTGCACTTTAAGAACCTCGATGTTCAAAACCAATTTAACCTGAACATGGCCATTTCTATTGCAGTTTCCTCATTTATAAGTGACCATATCACCCAAGGAAAGGTGCATATAAAGTGGCCAAATGATATTTATGTAAATGATAAAAAAATCGCTGGAATCCTCATTCAAAATCAACTGAAAGGACGCTTGATCTCCAAAAGTATCATTGGAATTGGTATTAATGTAAATCAAGATAGGTTTCCCAAGGACATTCCCAATCCTACCAGCTTTTTGATAGAAAAAGACGAAGAGTATAATAAACTCGAACTGATTCAAGGTTTACATAAACATATTTGTGAAGCAGTAATGCGTTTAGAATTGAATGCCCAATCACTTTTATCTACATATTTATCCTCATTTTATCGTATAAATGCAATTCATAAATTTATAAGAAAAGAGAAGAATACAGAATTTGAGGGCTGCATAAAAGGCGTAAGTGCTGAAGGAAAATTGTTGGTCGAAGTCGGAGAAGATCTCGAAGCATTCAACTTTAGAGAGATTGGTTTTGTTATATGGCCAACGAACTAAAAATTACAACATGAAATCAAGCATAATTACGATTGGAGATGAGATATTGATTGGTCAAATTGTAGATACAAATTCTGCTTGGTTGGGTCAGGAATTGACAGGTTTGGGCATAGAAGTGGATACTATTTATTCAATTGCAGATACTGAAAAAGCTATTGTTGACACATTAGATTTGGCGATTGAAGGCTCTGATCTTATTTTAATTACTGGGGGACTTGGACCTACAAAAGATGATGTCACTAAGCATTCGCTGAATAAGTATTTTAATTCTGACACCTATTTTGACGAAAGCCTTTACAATAAGATTGCTGCCTACTTTAATATGAGGGGACTACCGATTACCGACTATCTCAAGGAGCAATGCAAAATGCCTGAAAAAGCAGAAATATTAACCAATAACGTAGGGACGGCCCCAGGCATGTTGTTTAAACATAAAGGTAAAATTATTGTCTCCATGCCAGGTGTTCCACATGAAATGAAGTGGATATTTGAGAAAAGCTTAAAGCCAAATCTAGATAAATACCTTAAGTTAGAATACATCATATGCCAGCAAACTATCAAAACAGTAGGCATTGGTGAAACACTTATTGCCACTATGATTGAAGATGTATTGCATGAAATGCCGGACAATATTTCTGTGGCTTACTTGCCCGGAACAGGCCAGGTGCGTATACGATTATTGAGTAAAACATTGGTCGACAATACTGAAGCAATTGATCATCATGCAAAAAAGATCACCGATATTCTGGAACATCGTGTCTTTGGGTATGGGACAATAGCATTAGAAGAAGCGGTAAGAGATTTATTTATAAAAAAGGGATTGACCTTATCAACAGCTGAAAGTTGTACCGGTGGCTATTTGGCGCACAGGATAACCTCTACTTCAGGCTCGTCAGCATATTACATGGGCAGTTTTATCACGTATGACAACAGCTTCAAACAACGTTTTCTAAATGTTTCCGAAAACACCTTGAAAGAACATGGTGCTGTAAGTGAAGCCACCGTTAAAGAAATGCTTGAAGGTTTGCTCCAACAAACAGGGACAAATATTGGTGTTTCAATCTCAGGGATTGCTGGGCCAAATGGTGGAACGGAAGATAAACCGGTGGGTACAATTTGGTTAGCTTACGGCAGTAAGTCCGATATCAGAACTAAGAAACTACAATTAGGAAAGGGCAGAGAGAAGAACATTGAATACACTGCTGTTACTGCCTTGAATATGTTGAGGTTGTTTGTAGGAGAAGGTTAATTAATAAGTAATAATCAATAATTAATAATTTTGGAAAAAATCGAAGTAGGTTTGAGTCACTTAGAAAGCCCCATTTTTCAATAATTTCATGTAATTTTGCAGTCTTAAACCTTATACCAAATGGCTAAAATTGACTTAGTGATGCCCAAAATGGGCGAAAGTATCATGGAAGCAACAATTCTTAAATGGACTAAGAATGTTGGTGATCGAGTTGAAGAGGACGAAACGATACTGGAAATCGCTACCGATAAGGTAGATTCTGAGATTCCTTCACCGGTTGATGGTGTTATCTCTGAAATCTTATTTAATGTAGATGATGTGGTTGAAGTAGGGAAAGTCATAGCCGTTATCAGTACAGAAGGAGAAGAAGCATCAGATAGCGGAAATGCCAATAAAACGCAACCCGTCGAAACTGTAAAAGTCTCTGCTCCTGTTGCGGAAACACCTGATATTCCTAAGAGTCAACCAATGCCACAACCTGCATCGCAGCCAGCAGCTTATTCTGGTGGTGGATCTGTACAATCTGGCGATCGCTTTTATTCCCCTTTGGTAAAAAGTATTGCTCTTAAAGAAAACATTGGACAAGCTGAGTTAGATAATATCCCTGGATCGGGTAACAATGGTCGAGTAACCAAAAAAGATATGATATCTTATGTGGCAAACAGATCTTCAGCATCAGTTGTAAATACACCTGCATCAATATCAAATGGACATTCTGTTGCTGCACCAACTGCCCCAGCACCTAAAACTCAAACACCTTCTCCTGCAGTAAGTGCTTCTGGAAACACGGAGATTGTTGAAATGGGTAGAATGCGTAAGTTGATCGCAGACCATATGGTGATGTCTAAAAGAGTATCTCCACACGTAACATCATTTGTTGAAGCAGATGTTACAAACTTGTATAACTGGAGATCAAAAATTAAAAACAAATTCGCGGAGAAGTATGGTGAAAAAATCACCTTCACTCCTATTTTTATAGAAGCAGTTTCAAAGGCTCTTAAGGACTTTCCAATGGTCAATGTATCAATTGATGGAAACAACATTATTGTCAAAAAAGATGTAAACATTGGAATGGCAGCAGCACTACCTAGTGGAAACCTAATTGTACCTGTTATTAAAAATGCTGATTATTTGAATCTACCAGGATTGACTAAGACTGTAAATGACCTAGCTAACCGAGCTAGAAATAACAAATTGAAGCCAGAGGAAATTCAAGGAGGAACATTTACAGTAACTAATGTAGGTACATTTGGTAATGTTATGGGAACACCAATAATCAATCAACCACAGGTAGCTATCTTAGCGGTAGGAGCGATAAGAAAAAAGCCCGCTGTTCTAGAAACACAATATGGTGATGTTATTGCAATAAGACAAATGATGTTTTTGTCGCTGTCTTATGATCATAGAGTTGTTGATGGTTTCTTAGGCGGCTCATTCTTAAAAAGAATAGCGACATACCTTGAGGACTTTGATCCTTCAAGAGACATATAGTTAGGATACTAAAATTTACATGACAGGTAGAATATTTCTTTGTTATTTATTATTTCTGATAAGTGCGATACCCCTCGTTTCGCAAAAAGAATATTTACTGCAAGCCAATCAGGCATATGAGACAGGTCAATACCAAAAAGCGATTCGTCTTTACACACAATACAACAAGATAAATCGCGACAGTGAAGCATTGGGGAAAAGAGGCATTGCCTATTTCAATTATAATCTTGTAGACAAGGCCGTTGAGGACTTTACAGCAGCCAAAAAATTAGGCAACAATGACCCTGTTTTATATCTTAAGATGGGCCAGAGCAAACAGTTCTTAAGATTGTTTGATGAAGCATCTTTCTTCTACCAAAAATACCTTGAGCTGGCAGACAAAAATGGCCCCTATCGAAAATTGGCCGAATTGGAAATTAAAAACTGCGTATTCAGTGCTCTGGAAACTTTTGAAACAGCTGGAACTTTGATCCAAAGTTTTGGAGATGATGTCAACAGTCGATATGATGAAGTTTATCCTATTCAAAGTCCTAAGTTTGGTAATGTTTTTTACTTTTCTTCCAATAGGAACAAATCCAATTTTGATATCTTTTCATACACATTAAGTGAAGACGGATTGTGGTCAAAAAACGATATGACAGAAAAACCATTTAACAATGGATATCACAATGTGGCCTTGGATGTTGATGCTGCCACTATAAATGCCCTATTGTATTCAGAAGTCAGCATGAGTGAGGAGACAATACAATTTGCAAGTTTTGATCTAAGTGGTCAAGATATTGTAGTCAAATTGCCTAAAGATATTTTTGAAGGTGCAAAAGACATCAGCATAGTCAACCATAACATGGTTGTATTTTCTTCTAAAAAACTACGTGGATTTGGTGGGTATGATATATTTACTGTTAGTTATAAAGATGGCTCATGGTCAACACCGCTAAACTTAGGTGGTGCGATTAATTCCCCATTTGATGAAATCTGCCCATTCTATTCAAACAATTTAAACCACTTTTATTTCTCATCGAATCGACCTTACTGTTTTGGAGGATACGATATATATTATTGTGATATCGCAAATGAAAAATTTCCCGTGAACATGGGCTATGGAATCAATAGTCATGGTGATGAATTGCATTTCAATATTGATGATGCTGGTCATATGGCCACTTTCAGTTCAAACAGAAAAACGGGTTTAGGTGGCTATGATTTGTACTTTGCATACTTGCAAGACATCAAAAACATGGGTGTCAGGGATTCATTAGTTTTTGAATATTTAATCAATCCAGACGAAGAATTTGTGCAGGTAAAAAACAGAGATAATTTGGTGTCTCTTGAATCAAATAACGGTAAACTTAACAGTGCAAAAGAATCAAAATCCATAGAAATATCAAATAAGATTGAAGCAATTAAAGAAAGACCTAGTGACGAAAACGTAGAAGACAATCCTGCTTCAAGCGTCGTAGCCCAAGTAGAAAAAATCTCTACCGTTCTGGATTCAGAAAAAAAAGAAACTGGTGATGATAATGTCAGTATTAAGAAAGAAAACACAACGGTCAATACAATTGAAGGAATAAACAACAACCAACCAAAATCTGATGTTGACAATAGTTTAAATAAAGGAGATGAAACTATTGCAAACTCTAAAACCCAAGACTCGAAAGTTCATATACAAAAGGAGATAAAGAATAGTACTGGTTCAGAAATAGAAAATAAAAAAACATCAAAAGATCTAGTAGGCACATCAAAAGAAAGAGCCGCAGAAATAGTTGAAGCAAAGAAAAACAATATTGCATCTGAAATTACAACAACCCAGCCTACGGAAATAAAACCTATTGACTCCGCAGTTTTAGATAAAGAAATTATTATTGAGGACAAAGCCCCTAAGGTTACCTCAGCACTCGAAAAAAAAGAGACAGAAATAAATAATCCAGCAAGTTCAACGATAATTGGACCTATGGAAAAAAGAGATCCAGCAAATATTGTTATTGAAAATTCAACATCAACAGACAAGAACAGCCTTCCATCAATAGATTCTTCCACTGTCACAACGGTAATTGAAAAAGAAAAACCTTCTGATGAAAATAACAACGAGGCAAAGTCAAAACCAACAAATGACAGTAGTGACCCTCCAGCATCCTCTAAGGATGTTGTAAAAAGTAGTGATATAAACTATACGGACAAAGAGCTTACACCAATTGACGCAGGGACTAAAGAAATAAAAGGCACAGAAGTAAAGACTGAAGAACGCCCAAAAAGAATCGAAACAAAACCTGAAAATTTAAAAGAACACAAAACTGAGACTCTTGCTAACCACAGAGACTTTAAAAAAATAGAAAAGCCTTGGACGACTTTCGTCCTGCCTCAAACTTTATACTATCGCGATAGACAGGATTTAACCAGAGGAGAAAATATGGTTAAATTAAATCAATTGGTTGTTAGTGAATTTGAAACGAGCACCACTTTTGTCTTACTTGCACATACTGACGATACAGAATTGGGCCTTCCTGAGTATGTCCAATACAACACCTTCAAACGTGCTTTAAAAGTTGCTGAATATCTAAATGAAAGCGGTATTGAAAAAAATAGAATTAGAATTGAAAGTTTAGCAAACAATTACCCTTTAATAAAAAGTGATATTGCTGGTGAGAAGATCAATTCCCTTTATGCTCATAATAAAAGAGTTGACATCTTAATCTACGATAAAGATCAAATCAAAGAAGATAATGTTATTGAAGACGGATCTATTCCTGATTATGCCTTTGATCGTCGCTATGAATTGTTTAGAAGTATTAGAGAGGGCACTTACTATTCAATAGAAGTTGCTTCATCAGAGCGTATTTTTAAAAATGCTATTTTACGTTTGTACAACGACATCTATATCAGGCGAGATGACATGGATGGTCAGAATAAATATTACATTGGTATTTATACTAAGAAAGAGGATGCTTACAAGCTTAAGGATCAACTGCTAGAAACATCTTCGCCTTATGCTAAGGTTGTTCGGTTTGTTAATGGGAAGGTTGATAATAAATGATTTTCTGCCTTAACTACATAAAAATTTTCTACCTATACTTTGTCTTTGCAGGACCGTATGTTTTCGAATTAAATTTAATATCCCGATACGGATAAAATAGATATAGATTATAAACAGCTCTACACCTTGATATCCCGTTAGGGATATAATTTGGGTAGAAATAATGAATACCCCTACACCCGTATCATCGGTACGAAATATTTATTGGCTATTTTTATATGTCGTACCTACGGCACGAGGTGTTGATTAATGATTTGTTTTCTGCCTATATTTTGTCCTTAAAGGATTGTATGTTTTCGAATTAAATTTAATATCCCGATACGGATAAAACAGATATAGATTATAAACAGCTCTACACCTTGATATCCCGTTAGGGATATAATTTGGGTAGAATAATGAATATCCCTACACCCGTATCATCGGTACGAAATATTTATTGGCTATTTTTATATGTCGCACCTACGGCACGAGGTGTTGATTAATGATTTGTTTTCTACCTATATTTTGTCCTTAAATGATCGTATGTTTTCGAATTAAATTTAATATCCCTATACGGATAAAATAGATATAGATTATAAACAGCTCTACACCTTGATATCCCGTTAGGGATATAATATGGATAGAAATAATCCCGTGCCAGCGGTACGGAATCTAATTATTCAATAGATTTAAAAATATATCGATCATCAAAATCAATTTTAAAAGCTTCTAAATATTCTGTATATTCTTGAATAAATGTTTTCTTTTTATGATGCTCTTTTTGGTTTTGAATATATCTTATCACATTAGGAACTTGTGATTTTCCATAAGAAAAAGCACCGTATCCTGCTTGCCATGAAAATTTCTGTTTTAAAAAACCACTTTCATTAATCCATTTGGAAGAATCCCCTTTTATTATTTTTAATAACTCGGAAATGGATTGTGTTGGGCGCATTCCAAAAAACACATGGATGTGGTCAGCCATCCCATTAATTTGCAATAGTTTGTGATCATGGTTTTGAATAATTCCAGTTATGTATTTATACAATTCATTTTCCCATTTTTTATCAATTAATGATTTTCGGTTTTGTACAGCAAAAACTGCTTGGATATGAATTTGCGTATAGGTGTTTGCCATTGTTGCTTATTTTTATATGTCGTACCTACGGTACGAAGTGTTGTTTAATGTTTTGTTGTTTACCCATTTTTTCTCCTTACAGGACATTCTATATTTGTATAATGACTTTAGTTTCCCATTAGGAATATAGTATGAATTGCACCGGCGCCATAGGTTCGGAATATTTATTGGCTTTTATAATATATCGTACCTACGGCACGAGGTGATCATATAATTATTTCTTTTTTCCTATATTTTGTCCTTACAGGACAGGTTATATTCGAATTACTTTAATCATTAAGGAAAATACATGGTCAGATTTTTGAATATTTCTACACATTCCTACCCCGTTAGGGATAAAATATAAATAGAAAAAAGAATTTCTAAACCTTAGTATCCTGCTAGAGACAAAATATCGGTAGAAGAAAAAAAATGAATCGTATCCGTGCCAGCGGTACGAAAGGTTTCTTAGCTATTATTATATATCGTACCTACGGCACGAAGTGTTCATTAATTATTCGTTATTTACCCATATTCTGTCCTTACAGGACCTTTTTTTTCGAATTAAATTTAACCGTTAGGGATAAAACATAGGTAGAATCAAGAATTTCTACACCTTAGTATCCCGTTAGGGATAAAATATGAGTAGAATACCCATAAATGAATCGCATCCGTGCTATCGGTACGGAATCTAATTAATACATGCATTCGTTTTTTGTTTTGCCATTGCAAATTTTAATCAATCAAACATAATACACTATTAAGAATCTTTAATCGAAACATTAAAACCCCTCTATAATTGTAACATTGTTCTAAAGACCTTACTTTTGCGCCCAATATGGCAACACCGAAGACTATAGCATTTCATACATTGGGTTGTAAACTCAACTATTCTGAGACGTCATCTATTAAGAGACAGTTTGAAGAAGCAGGATATGGTGTACAATCATTTGATGATGGTGCTGATTATTATGTATTGAATACTTGCTCTGTTACAGACTTTGCAGATAGGAAATGTCGGTATGAAGTGCGTCGTGCTAAGAAAAACAACCCCGATGCTAAAGTTGTAATTATCGGTTGTTATGCACAACTCAAGCCTAAGGAAATATCAGAAATAGAAGGAGTAGATTTAGTTCTAGGTGCGAGTGAAAAATTCAATATTCTTAAGCACATTGAAAGTCTAGATTCTCTTGAAAACCTTAGCAAAGTCAGAAGCAGTGAAATCACTGAAGTGAATTCATTTATAGACGCTTTTTCGTTTGGTGACCGTACGCGTTCATTTTTGAAAGTGCAAGATGGTTGTAATTACAAATGCAGCTTTTGTACAATTCCATTGGCAAGAGGAAAAAGCAGAAGTGACACAATCGATAACGTAGTAGCTAACGCAAAGAAAATAGCCGACCTTGGCGTTAAAGAAGTTGTCTTGACAGGAGTGAACATTGGAGACTTCGGAAATGGCACAGAAGTCATAGAAGGTCTTAAGCCAAAGAAAGAAGCTATGTTTATCGACTTGATAAAAGAACTGGATAAAGTTGAAGGTATAAATAGATTTAGAATCTCATCAATAGAACCCAATCTCTGCAATGAAGAGATCGTTGACTTTGTGGCTTCCTCTCAAAGGTTTATGCCACACTTCCATATGCCTTTGCAAAGTGGTAACAATGAAATGCTCAAGCAAATGCGCCGCCGTTACAAAAGAGAACTTTACAGCGATCGTGTTTCATATATCAAAAACAAAATGCCACACTGTTGTATTGGCGTTGATGTTATTGTTGGCTTTCCAGGTGAGACAGAAGAGCACTTTTTAGATACCTATAATTTCTTGAATTCTCTTGACGTATCTTACTTTCATGTTTTCACATATTCCGAACGAGCCAATACCTTTGCTGCAGAACTGCCAGGCGTCGTACCCATGAATGTCCGAAAGGAACGTAACAAAATGCTTAGAATTCTAAGCGAAAAGAAGAAGCGTGCATTTTACGAGCAATTCATTGGTACATCACGAAATGTCTTGTTTGAAGCCAAACCTTCGGACAACATGATTACTGGATTTACTGACAATTATATTAAGGTTGAAGGTGACTGGAATAAGGATGTTATTAATACGTTAGGTGAGGTTGCGTTGGAGTCCATTAATGTTGGTGGTTCCGTTCTTGTTAAATAAGTTCGTTTCCTTCTAACTGTTTGTACACATTTCTTATTGATTTGCTGTGCTTCGTTAAAACTAAATGCTTATGCCAAATTGACAGATCACCAAATCACCATAACATCTCTTGCATGTAATGTTTGATCTCCACAAGAGTCTTCGAGAATTACCATATACGTATAGACACCCAAAACAACCTTTACATTATCGAAGTACCCAGTCCACCAAATATCATCGCTGTCATGTATTGGGAAATCTTCTGCACTATAAACCAAGTTACCCCATCGGTCATAGATGTTATAAAGCTTGACTGTGACATTATAATCTCTGGCAGTAAAGATTTGGAAACGATCATTAGGACCAGAAATATCAGGTGCGATTACATTTGGAAAATAAATATCACAAGTTGAACAAGGAACTTCTATTGTAATTTGTTCTTCACATCCTTCAGAATCTTTAACAACAATATTGTATGTGCCCGAAGTTATGTCTTCAAAAACAGGTGAGATTTGTGTCAACAAACTGTCGAGGATATATGTGAATTCACCATTCCCTCCTGTGGCCGAAATTGCAAACTCACCATTGGGATCAAGACAATCAGGTGAAACTATATAGTTTCTGGCTAGGGTGATTTCTTGGCCAACATCAACATTGACAACAATCTCGTTAGCGCATCCATCTTCATCAATCGCCATAATCGTATATTCCCCTTCCGTTAAAAATTCAAAAAGACCGTTTGAAAGTAAACTTCCGCCATTGATATTAAACTGTACAACACCATTTCCTCCAGAGGATGCAACTTCAATTGATCCTTCCCCATTTTGACAAAAATCATCTCTAATAATAACATCAGTGATTTCTGGAGGTCCAAAACTTGGATTGATCACCAAAACAGTATCGAGCATACATCCGTTCTCATCCTCAATATTGATTTGATAAGTTCCTGCAGCTAAGTTTTCAAACATTGAATTATCAGAAAGGGGCTGATTGTTTAAAGATATTTGAGCGCCGTTATTTGGGGTTACAATAATTTCCATTGCCCCATTATCTTCATCACAGTTGGTATGCTGGACTTCTGCTGATGAAATTATAGGATTTATATCTTCTATTTCAACAATTCTAGATTCTACGCATCCATCGCTGTCTCTAACAAATATTTCATACATTCCAGGTGTAAGATTTTTAAAAACGTTTTCTGTTGAAAATTGTATGTTATTTAATGAAAATTCATAAACTTCTAAAGTTGTGCTAAAAGCAGAAATTTGCCCAAATTTATTACATGAAAAAGCTTCAATTTCAAATTCAATATGAGCGCCAGTATAGCAAAATCTAAAATTATCCATCCCAAGACCAAACTCTCCAGGTACTGTGCGTACACCTGAAAACCGAATACGTGTAATTGCAGGCATGCATCCTGGTAAATTGAAACCCCAACACGTCAACGCCCCATCACCTGTACCTTCATCTCCAGCGACAATAGTCTCGGAAAGCAATATATCACCTGCAGCATTTAAAGCTTCAATTGTAAACTCTTCTCCAAAGTCAATATCCAAAATACATCCTTCAAATGTGTCAATCGGAACACTAAAATCTAAAATCAGAGGTGATGATGCCAAACCTTGTAATACTCCATCATCGGTTATGAAAAATTGCCCTATATCAACACCTGGTGCAGGAACATCAGAACCCCACTGGCTTCCAAATGCTTCAATAGGTGCCCCTACTTGAGCCAATATTGGAACATTTCCGTTTCCTAAGCTAAAGCTTAATCCAAAGGAAGATTCATATTGGTCTGATATAGGTGTTCCTGAGGCTATAGTCGTGTTGGGAATAAATTCAAAGTCAAGAAAAATGCAGCCGTTTTCTACTTGTCCTAAACACAAATTTGCAAAGAGCAAAAATGCGAATAAAAGCATAGTATGTGGAAGCATGGCTTTATTCATTGATTGGTTGGATTTGCGAATTATTACCCTACAATAATTGTCATAAAATGTAATAACAATGATTTATGATAAAATTGCAATATAATGTCTTAGGAAACCCTCAAAATCAAGTTAAATTGTACTAGAAAACATTAAATTAATGTCAATTTAATGAATATTGTGTACTATGTACTCTATAAAAGTCTTCAAAATTAGATTTATGAAATTCAATCTTTACTTTTTATTTATATTCTTAGTGTTTTCAACAATATGTTTTGGGCAGTATGGAATTAAAAAAAACTCTGAAGAAGCACTTGAAAGTTACACCCTTTTTGAAACCACAAACACAACATATCTTATAGATAACTGTGGAGAAATTGTCAATGAGTGGGGCGTTTCTCGCACCGATTTACACTCAAAATTACTGCCCAACGGAAATTTACTTTATATAAAAGATAACCTTGTTTATGAAGTAGATTGGAATGATAATGTTGTACTTATAACCGATCATGGGCAACCTACCCTTGATCTAACATATGAAGTAATTGTTTTACCGAATGGCAATTATCTTTGTGTGGCAAGAAGAATTAGAACAAGCGAATTTTTTACAACTCTTGGATACAATCCCGCTTTAGGATTTCCAGGTTTAGATGATTCCGTTGTGGAAATGGTGCCGGAAACTGGGCAAATAGTTTGGGAGTGGAATATCAGTGATCATATAATTCAAGATAGAAATAATACAATTGCCAACTATGGCATATTATCTGAAAACCCTCAACTTTTAAGTGTAGATGCTATATCAACTTTTGACTGGGAATTTAATGAGTCTTTTATGATAAACGGCATGGACTATAATGCTGACTTAGATCAGATAGTATTAAGTATAAGAAAGATTAGTGAGATAGTGATAATAGATCACAGCACGACTACAGCACAAGCCAAAGAAAGCGCAGGTGGAAGATATGGAAAAGGTGGAGACATTCTATACCGATGGGGCAATCCTCAAAACTACGGTCAAGGTTCTTCAGCAGATAGAATTTTATACTACCAACACAATCCTAACTGGATAGAATATGGAGAATATGAAGGTATGTTGATCATGCATAATAATGGATTAGATAGACCTGGAACTTCTTTTAACAATCGCTATTCATCCGCTGAAATTATAGAACCTGTTTCAGATGGTAATGGAAACTATACTTTAGTTGGAGGTGTTCAGTTTTTTCCCAATAGAGCGGACAAAAGTTACAATAGGTTTACAACTGGCACAGAATGGTATTCTGGGTATACATCTTCTACTAAGGTTCTTCCAAATGGAAATATTTATATTACTGAAGGAGCAAATGACAGATATCTAGAAATAAACCCCGCAGGGGAAGTAGTTTGGGAATATGAAAACCAATTTGGTACTTATATTTTTAGATCAGAAAAGTATTCTACTTCCTATGCTGCATTCGATAATAAAGTTTTACAACCCAATAGCACGGTAGAGCAACCTAGCAGCACCTATAATTGCACAATCTTTACAACAAGTATAGAAGATATTCAAGAAGCAAGTTTAAACATTAATGTTCAATTTGATGGAGAAAACATACTTGTCAATAGTGGCAACGAATTTCAATTCAGTTTAATGGTATATGATATGCTAGGACAAAATTTTGCTGTTGATTTAAAAAACAAAACAAAATTTACCATTCCGACTGAAAATTTAAATTCAGGCATATATATTGTTACGGCAATGAGTAAAGAGCATAATGTTATAACTTCACATAAAGTTTTCGTTCCATGATAAAGTACATCTCAGTATTCATTTTTATTCTTTTTGTAACTGTTGCTAACAGTCAAAATTCTGTTGGGTTATTGTCTTATGATATTACACAATCTTTTCAAGGTTACTCTTTGATCTATCCACATAATCAAGCTAACGTTTACCTGATAGACAATTGTGGAGAAATTGTACACTCTTGGGCAGATGAAGACAATTTTAGACCTGCCAACACAGCATACTTGAGAGATGATGGATCTATTGTAAAAACCAAAAGAGAATCCTCTATCGCCGGAGATGCAATATGGGCAGGCGGAGGAGGTGCCATTGTCGAAATAAGATCTTGGGACAATGACCTCATGTGGTCTTTCGAACTTAACAACGCCGACGCAAGACTACACCATGATATTGAACCACTCCCTAATGGCAATATTTTGATGGTGGCTTGGGAGCGAATAAGCCGTGAAGATGCAATTGCCGCAGGGAGAGATACTCTAACTTTAGCACAAGGCGATTTGTGGCCTGATTATGTGTTTGAAATCAACCCAGAAAATGACGAAATAGTTTGGGAATGGCATGCTTGGGATCATATCATTCAAGATTTAGATTCTACAAAAGCAAATTATGGCGTTATTGGTGATCATCCAGAATTAATCGATTTAAATTGGGATACAAACGGTGGAAAATCAGATTGGATGCATGTCAATTCAATTGATTACAATCGAGATCTTGATCAGATTATGATTAGTGTGCCTCAATTCAATGAAATTTGGGTAATCGATCATACAACAACAACTGCACAAGCTGCATCAAGTTTTGGTGGTCTTGTCAATAGAGGAGGAAACTTATTGTATCGGGTAGGAAACATGCAAACTTATGACCAAGGAACAGCAGATGATCAAATATTGTTTTTTCAACATGATGCCCACTGGGTAAATGAATTTATTCCTGAATCACATCCATTTTACAATCAAATCGTTTGTTTCAATAATCGTATAGGAGATAACTATTCTACAATAGAAATATTTCGCTCAGCCTGGGAAATGTACATTGTAGATTATGAAAAATTTCAGGGTGCTTGGCCTCCATTTGAATTTACCAATACCATAACACATCCAGATACTTTTTCAATGTATTCTACAGGTTTGTCCAGTGCACAATTACTTCCCAACGGTAACATCTTGGCTTGTTCCGGAAGACAAGGGTATCAATTTGAACTGACACCACAAAATGACATTGTTTGGGAGTATATTACCCCATTAAAAGGGGGAGCGCCAGTTGAGCAAGGCACCGAATTAGAACTGAGTGACAATTTAACATTCAGGTCATTCAGGTATCCAATTGACTACGAAGCATTTGATGGAAAAGACTTGTCTTCTAAAGGCTTTCTTGAATTGACCCCAGATGAAACATATTGTGCCAGATTGGTTGACGTAAAAGAGCCAGAGGAAGTATTCAGCATGATTTATCCCAATCCTGCATCATCATTTGTACAGTTGTCATGGGATTCAGGTAAGCTTATTGATATTCAAATCGTGGATGCATTGGGAAGGACTCATATTACAAAAATGGGAAATGGGGGTATGACCTTTGTTGATATAGTGGACTTAATACCTGGTATCTACTATGTAGTTGTAGACGGCCTTTCTTCTGAAAAACTGATTAAGTATTAAGAAACAATCCACTTATTCCCCAAAAACCTACTAAAAAGTGCTTAATCTACATTGTAAAGTCTACTTTGCTTTTTAACCGAAGTAAGACAATACCCGTCTCGGTAGGTCATTATCCCTTTTCGGCGGAATTTTGTTGATAAGGTTGTATTTTAGACGCAAATTGAGGTCATAAATATAATAATCTTGAAATCACTTAAATTATTTTGTTCGTTTTTACTCCTTATCACAATACTTTGCTTACAAAGTGTTGATTTGAGTGCACAAAGAGGAAATGAATTTATCTATGGTAAAATCACCACGAAATCCAATGAACAATACATCGGTTTTATGCGGTGGGGTAAACAAGAGTTGATGTGGCATGACGTGTTTAATTCTACCAAAAAAGCACAAAAGCACAAAAAAGCACAAGAAGAAAAACCAAGCAGCCTTTGGGACAATTTTAATTGGAGTTTGAGCAGTATATGGGAGGACAAATACAGACAACAAGCCCATGTTTTTTCATGCTTTTTCGGTGATATTAAAGCCATATATCCTAAATCATCAGATTATTTAGATCTAGAATTAAAAAATGGAACAATCATCAATCTAGAAGGTGGATCAGACGATGTCGGTACATCAGTTTATGTCTACGACTATGAACTAGGCCGGGTTAAAATCAAATGGAGTAAAATCAAAAAAGTAGAATTTTCATCCGGTCCACTTGAAACGGATGATGAATTAGGACAACCCTTGTATGGAAAACTCAAAACGCGCAGAAAGGGAACTTTAGAAGGATATATTAAATGGGACTTAGAGGAAAGAATCACTGAGGATATTCTTGATGGCAGAGGAGATCAGCAAATCGCTTTTAAAAACATATCCTCAATAACCAAAAAAGACAATGGCGCCAAAGTCACTTTACATTCAGGTAGAGAAGTTTTTCTAAATGGATCAAATGATGTCAATAATTCTAATCGTGGTATCGCTATTTTTGTAGATGGTGTTGGTAATGTAGAAGTCAGCTGGAAGGACTTCAAACATTTAGAATTGTTTGAAAACCCAAATAGTTGTTTAGGGTATAATGACTTTAAAGCACCGGTTGGAATAAAAGCAAATTGCTATACCGTTGACGATGAAGAACTAGAGGGTCTTATTGTTTTTGATGTTGACGAAAAGTGGGAAATAGAATTTATTGATGGAAATGATGATAATGTCAAATATCAAATTCCTATAAGATACATCGAAAGAATTGTTCCTAAAAATCAAACATATTCACAACTGTATTTGAAAAATGGTGAAACAATTTTACTTGGCGAAAGTCAAGACGTTTCATATAAAAATGATGGTTTACTTTTATTTATCAATGGAGAAGAAGTACCAAAATTGATAGATTGGAAAGATATAATTGAGATTAAAATAAAATAACCCAATAAGTATTGCCCTAACCAAACCAATACATGTTTTATAAAAAACCAAAACTAAAACCTCTTTTTGCTGCCGCATTTGCGTTAGTCCTCCTTCTTATTTTAAAATTTATATTCAGCTCCTTAGAGGATTCTATTACTGAACCTAAACAATTGCGATTCCTTTCCATACAATGGCTTTGCTACACGATTGTCATTTTAACAGCATTCGTTTACTTGCTAAACGAGATGCTTAACATGGTCTTGCCGTGGAAAAAATACACAGGTTTTAGATTTGTTTTACAATTGATAACGGGGACACTGTTATCCTTGGGTTCCATAAACCTGGCATACAGTTTTATCAAAACACAGTTTACACAAGCACCACCAGATTTCAACCAACTTCTTCTTTTAAATATTTATGGCGCAGCCATTATTCTTCCGATTTTTTCACTCTTCTTCGGATATAAATTTATCAAGGCATGGCGTAAATCAGAGTTAGAATCAGAAAGGCTTTCAAAAGAAAACACACGTTCTCAGTTAATGTCCTTGCGAAACCATTTAGATCCACACTTTTTATTCAATAATCTTAATATTCTATCATCGTTAATGGATAAGGATATTGGATTGTCAAAAGAATATCTAAACAAATTTGCTGAAGTCTATCGTGTTATTTTAAAAACTGAATATTCTGATCTTACAACCGTAGAAGACGAATTAAAATTGATTGAATCGTATGTATACCTTATAACGATCAGGTTTCAAAAAGCAGTATTTTTCAGTGTTGATGTCTCGAAGGAAACACTGGAAAAGGCCATGCCTCCTCTATCGATTCAGATGTTGATTGAAAATGCTATCAAGCATAATCTTGCGACAAAGGACAAGCCGATTTATATTAAGGTTTATGAACAGGACAATTTCCTAGTTGTAGAAAACAACATTCAAAAGAAAAAGTATTTACCAAAAGAAAGAGAGGCTACAGGACTTAATAATATTCAAAAAAGATATGAGTTCTTTACTGACAAGAATGTCCTTATTGAAGAAATAAATGGGAAGTTTACAATTAAACTTCCTTTGATAGAAATAGATTATGATTGATACTGTTGTAAGATACTAGTTTCACAACAACTCATATAAACCACTAAATCATATAATATGAAAGTATTGATAATTGAAGATGAAGCACTGGCTGCAGAAAAGTTAGAAAAAACATTGCATGAAGTTGATGAGACAATTGAAGTATTGGCTGTGTTGACATCTGTTGATGACAGCATTGAGTGGCTCAACGCGAATGAACATCCTGACTTAATATTCAGTGACATTCATTTGGCAGATGGTATTTGCTTTAATATATATGCAGAGGTTAGTCCTAGGTGCCCTATAGTATTTACCACAGCTTATGAAAAATATGCGATTCAAGCCTTTGAAGTAAACAGTATTGATTACTTGTTGAAACCGGTACAGCGTATACGCCTGGAAGGATCCATCAATAAATACAAGTTGCAGAAAAGAACACAACAAGATAACAAATCAGAATTATTTAGTGAGTTTAAGTCATTGTTATCTGACACCAACAAAGAATATAAAGCCAGGTTTTTATGTAAGTTGGGTAATAAAATAAAATCTATTCCTACCGAAAACATCAGATATTTCTACAGCCAAGATAAGATCACTTTTATCATGGACAAAAACTCACAACGACTGCCTATTAACAATACGTTAGATGAGATAGACAACTTGGTAAACCCTTCGGTGTTTTTTAGAGTCAATCGAAAGTTTATTGTTCAATTCGATGCAATAGAAGAAATACATCCTTACTTTAAAGGTCGATTAAAATTAAAACTGAATCCGCATATTGATGAGGACTTAGTTGTTAGTACTGAGAAGTCTCCTATGTTTAAGGCTTGGTTGGATAGGTAGGTTTACTTTAATATAATATTTTATTTTATCTCACTAGTTCGTGTGGAGCTTTGACTTGTAATATGTTACTTTTTTAGTACAAATTTTATTCTGATACTTTTTCTTAGTCAAAAAGTATCCAAAAGACAAGTCAAAACAATCGTTCTCCACCAGTGCCGCCCGCGCACCCACCGATTTTGACGGGCTCTACTTCTTTAGGTTCGTCGAAATAGAAACTTCTGACATAATATAATAATATATTGTTCAACTACACAACTGATGATCAACTTGGGAAAGAAAGGCCGACTCCGTCTATTCCTGATCGTTTCCAAATAGTTTATGAGTCAGATTAGGAATAGATTTCACCAATTCTCTTAGTTGGGATTCTTCTTTTTCACTCAATTGTGCTTTGGGAATGATGTGACTCGATTGCTTGGTTACATAAAGTAAAAAGAAAGCATCATTTTCAGTGACTTGCACGAGTCTGTTCCATTTTAGTTTGAGTGTATAGGATAAGCCTTGTAGTTTTATGGCTTCTTTGGCGAATGTATATATTGTCTCTTCGGAAAGTTGGTTGTTGGCAAAATAGGCTTTTTTTGAAGCTCTAAAAATCAAAAGAGGTACTCCTAGTGTAAAAACGAGTCCTAAAATAAATTGTGGAAATGGAAACTTACCATTTACGAACTCAGGTTTTATTAGAAATAGAAGTATTGGAATCACAATTAAGATTAACCCAAATATTGTGATGACTCTTCCTATAAAACTTTGGTAGAAACGTTGTAACGAAAATTTTAAAAATTCTGCCTCTGTGAGTCTTATATTAAGATTGAAGTTTTTCATTGCGCCAAGATAAGAAACAAAAGTCAAATAAAAGTGGGCACTAGTCTTTTCCAAACCATCTGCCATGATCTTCTACCTTTGGCAATGCTTCTCCATTTTTCAAATCCTTATGCCTCGTTGTAAATATCTTATTAAAACAAGTTCTCTTTTAACAAGTGATGGAGTTTCAAGATAGCCGCTACTGACATTGCATCTGTAATTTCACCACGTAAAGTCATTTGAAATAATTCTTCGAACGGTAGTTTTCTAACCTGAAGGTCTTCTGTATCTTCTGGTTCAGAAACTCCCATAGATAGTTTTCTAGCTACATAAATCACGGCCTTTTCATCTGACACTGAGTTAGAGGTATGAAGGGTGATCAACTCTTTCCACACAGAGGCGACCAATCCTGTTTCTTCTTTCAGCTCTCTTTGGGCACACGTCAACGCATCTTCTCCGGATGGCGCTCCACCTTCAGGAATTTCCCATGAATATATATCTAGCGGAAATCTATACTGCCCCACAATCCACGTGTTGAGTTCATCATCAAGAGGAATAACGCCAACGGCTAAGTTTTTAAAATGTACTTTTCCGTATATGCCTGGATTCCCAGAAGGATTGATAACATCCATGTGTTCCACAGAAATCCAAGCGTTATCGTATGTTACCTTTTTGTTTAATACTTTCCAAGAATTGCTATCCTTCATATAATCTGTCTAATGCAATATAGTTCTTTTACCAATAGACACATAGCATCCCTTAATGCAATTTCTATATTTTACTGTATAGATAAGTGAACAGACATTTATAAAAAACCATGTATTTACAATTTGATAAACTTTTGGAAAGTTAGTATTTCCAAATCCGTTTGTAGTTTTATAAAATATATACCATTGGCTAATTTGCTGACGTCAATCTTATTGTTGTTGCTTTTTACTTGGTCTACCAACAATCCATTTAAATTGTAAATATTTGCAGTATAGGCTTTATCGTAGTCGATTGTCAATAGGTCAGAAACTGGATTCGGATATATTTTAACTTGTTTTGTGATATTCTCGATTCTGCTGACAAAACACATAGGGTCCATTTCTTCTAATACTGTCAAGTTTAAAGTTGTGATAGAATCACAGCCAAATATATTGGTATCCATAAATTCATAGAACCCCGTTTGGTTAAGTCCTAAGAACATGCTGTCTGGGCAAATTTCAGCTAAAATATCAGTGAATGAATTTGGTAGTACCTCAAGTTCAATAACCAATGTAGAATCACATCCGTTTGTAGCAGTAAACAATTCAGTGTATATTCCTGACTCTTCATAATTTTGATAAAATTCGCCTGCACAAATTTCTGCAAAAACATAATCTTCAGCATTTGGCAAAACTGTCAGTTGAACTGTTCTAACTGAATCACAACCATTTGCAGCTACAAAACTATTGGTATAGACCCCACTTACTGTTAAGCCTTCATAGTTTTCACCGTCACATACCTCGACACTTATTTCCTCTATTGATTCATGATTAATTAGTAAAGTTATTATTTCTGTTTCACTACAACCACAATCGTCTTCCTCAGAAATAGAAATAGTCGTTTCTTGTGGATTGCTTAGTATTAAGTTTCTCAGTTGAGCTGAAAGATCAACAGGCAGAGAAGATTCAATATCCTCTTTACATGTTATCACCTCACCATGATCAATAACATCCATCTCACGAATTTTAATTGTTTGGCAATATTCACTGTTTATTGTTTCACATACATTGCTTACGCTTTCTAAACAAATAGTATAGAGCCCTGTACTTGTCAATTGATCAAGAACAATGTCATTCATAATATCAGCTGAGGTATACGTTTCTGTTACGCCGTTTATATTTAAAACCGCACTAAATCCTGAAGCATCAGGATATGACTCTAGCGTATTATTGGTTTGATTAATAAAGCCAAGGTGAACTTCTATTGGAGAAAAAATACAGTATTCTTCGTTTTCGTTTATACAGTCGCCGTTACTTATTAGTTCAAATGCATTTTGCTCTGGGACATCAACCACATTACTAGGTAAGCATTCCAATTCTAACCCAAACGTATAAGTTGTTATTTGACCACAAATGTCCGTTCCTGTAATCAAAACATCAATGAACGAAATGTTTTCATCTAGGACAACTTGAAATGGATGGGACTGAGTCACATTTACATCTCCGCAATTGTCGACAAACAAGCTGCGCAGGTCAGTTGTCCAATCCAATTGGGTTTGGCAAAGCTCTTGACATGTTTGTTGATATTGCACTGAAATATCCTGAGGTGCCAAAGATAAATTAATTTCAGGTCCTGAGTCCGCTTGAATATAATTCAAAATATAAACACTATCATATCCTGTTGGACTTGCATTTGGCACAATGACACTGTCTAACGGATTGTTAATATCTATTATGATGTCTCTAAATTCTGCTTGTTCACAACATGATAAAAAATAAGATTGCTCAACTTCAAATTCCCTTTCTGGGAAATGTAGAAAGAGTACATCTTGTCCACTTAGTTTTTGCTTCCAATATTTAAAATCATTCATTCTACCGTTGTAGTATTGTGTTCTAGATTGATTGTTGGCAAGAGTCCCTAAATATAGGATTTCAGAATTTCCTCTTAAGTTGGCATTAACTGCAACTTTCTCATACAAGAAGCCATCCAAATACAAAGCAATAGAATCCGTTTCTACAACATATGCAACATCATACCACTTAAATACTTGAAGGCTAGGCATAATAATTCCAACACTTTCCGTTGATGTATAAAAAGTACTGACCAAATCAAAAATAGTTTCATTTACTTTTTCAAGATTTACCTCAAACCGCAGGTTGTTTTTTCCTTTATCTCCTTTACTCACAAGAGTTTCAATGTCACCGTTTTCAAATGAATCATCCTTATTAAATTGCAAGTTAAATGAAAAAACGGAGGTGTTCAAATCATCCATATGAGGCAAAGAAACAAAGTCGCCATCACCATCAAATATCGCTTCCCACAATATATTATTTGAAGAGCCATTATCATCAAAGGCAACTCCTACGGAATTAACTATATTTCTTTTACCACTTACATCAACAGCTTCATTGTCAAATGGTATACAATATACTATCTTGCTTTTCTCTAAGGAAACTGGTAAATCACATGAACTACATCTGCCGTCCGGTTCTTCATTTATAAGTACTAAATGAATCAGAGTATCACATTTTTCATCGTTATAGTCTCGTTGCAACGATTCTCTAAATATATTTAGATTTTCTTCTATATCAAATTGAGAATAATCAAAAGTATAATCATCAAAATATACAAATGGGTAGTCATCAGGGCACAATTCAATTTCTACAAATTCTTGAACCTCCTCAAGTTTAATCACTTGAACCGATTGAGTAAAACTACAATCACAATCGTTAGTGTGTTCAATTGTCATTTCTCCTGGTTCAGAAATAGGGCCACCTAACCAATCGCTGTCTGGTATCCATCTGCCGTTATTTAAGTCATGCTCACAAACATTATAAAGGCCGAAATCAACTGTTTTATCCTCGACTTGAAATTCTGTACAGAAGTTTAGATCATAAGACTCACAAGATAAATCTACACTTGTTAAGCAAACTATATAGTCCCCTGGTTGAGAAACATTAAATTGGGCTTCATTGATATTGTCCTTGACAACGTCAAACGATTCTGGACCATCAACTACAAAATGCCATGTTGCATCTGCTTGGTTAAAATAGTCTGCTAAATTTTCTTCTTGATACATAATTGTCAAATCAATCGGAATTCCCAAACAAAGGTTATTAACTTCTTCACATTGAGAGGTTACAATGTTTGATATAGCATCAAATTCTCCAGCACTTCCAGGTGTAATTTCTAATTCAAAATCTATTTCATAAACATTACAACCATCAACATAAACTATGTATTCATGCCCAACAATTAAATCGTCTATATCTAAGGTCATAAGCTCGTCTGTCGAACATGTTGCAGCACCTACACAAACACCATCAGGTATACAACCACTTATTACACCCATTTTTAAATTATCATCCTCTGGAGTGTCCCATGTTAATTTTAAACTTAAAATTTGACTGGTTGCCTCGAATTTATAATTCATTTGAGTAAAAGCTGCATTACCACAATTGATAACTTCAGGAATGATAATATCTACATATGGTAGATATTCTTGAATGACAATTCCATCAAAAATACATTCTAAAGTTTCAGGACAATCTATATTTACCATGTTTTGCGTTTTAGCAAAGTGGCTACTTAAAACAAGGCAAATAACAACTAATAGTGTACCAATGTATCTCATAAGTTTAGTTTATACCCAATGACAAATGTCATATAAAGAAAGTTACGCTATTGATTTATATTCACCAAGAAAAATTATTAATTCTTATAATTTTACAAACTTTATAACGCTGTCAGTATTGTCATTTTGAGTAAGTTTAATAACAAACAATCCGTTTGCAATTTCACTTACATCAATTTGAGACCCTAAGTTTATACCTGACAATAAAACCCTGCCTCTAATATCTATAATTTCATACCCAATAAAATCTCTGATATCAACTTCTGATTTTACAGTAAGATACTGTCCTACTGGGTTTGGAAAAACAGAAATTTTGTTAATATGTATTTCATCTAGGCTACTTACAAAACAATCTGGATGCATCTCGTCTAAAACAGTCAGATTAAGTGTTGTAATAGAATCACAACCAAACACATTTGTATCAATCATTTCGTAAATACCCGTTTGGTTATATCCTAAATACATGCTATCAGGACAAATCTCTACGAATAAATCATCATATGATTTAGGTAAAAAACTAAGTTGGATAGTCAGCATCGAGTCACATCCGTATATGTTTGAATGTTCTTCAAGGTATGTGCCTGCTTCTGTATAACCCTCAAAAGAATTTCCTTCGCATATTTCTGCAACAATCTCCTCTTCACTATTAGGCAAAAATTTCAAGTCAACATGTACCAATGAATCACAACCATTAGCAGCAATAAATTGAATTGTGAATATTCCATTTTCAGTTCTGCCATCATAAATGTCGCCTTCACACAGTTCTATCATCAAATATTCTTCAACATTTTCATTTATAACAAGGCTTAATTTTTCAGTTTTTTCACAACCACATTCATCTTTCTCAGTTAAAGAAATACTTGTTTCTTGTGGGTTGCTTAAAATCAAGTTTCGCAAACCGAGAGACAACTCACTTGGCAATGCTGATTCAATATCGTCCCTACATGCGAACACTTCTCCGTAATCTATAATATTAGATTCTCGAACAATTATTGTTTGGCAATAATTATTGGCTATCGTTTCACAGGTATTGCCTACGCTTTCTAGACAAATTTCATATATACCTGCATTTGCAAAACCATTTAGTGCAAACCCATTTAAAACATCTGAAGTGTTCAATGTTTGCGTTATACCATTAACGTTTAGTACAACACTAAATTCCGATGAATTGTCATAAGGTTGTATTGTGCCTGTCATCTGTTCCAAAAAACCCAATTGCAGTTGAAGGTCAGAAAAAATGCATATTTCATCTTCTTCGTTTATACAAACATCATCAACCAATATTTCGAAAACGTTTTCTTCCGGGACAGCTGTTACATTGCTTGGAAGACACTCTAGCTCTATATTAAAATTATGAGAAACACTCTGTCCACAATTATCCGTTCCTGTTAAGGTAATTTCAACAAATGAAATATTCTCATTTAAAACAACATCAAAATCATGAGATTGAGATACTGTAACAATTCCACAATTATCAGTAAACAAATCGCTAAAGTCCAATTCCCAACTTACTGCCGTTTCACAAAACTCTTGACAAATTTGTTGATATTGAAAGACCATGTCTTGTGGTGCCTCCGCCATGTTTAATTCCGGACTTGGGTCTGCCTGAATGTAGTTTAAAATATAAACACTGTCATACCCAGTTGGACTTGCATTTGGAACAATCACACTATCTAACGGATTATTAATGTCTATTAAAACATCTCTAAATTCGACTTGGGCACAACATGAGAGAAAGTATGATTGTTCAACTTCGAATTCTTTTTCAGGTAAATGAAGAAAGAGCACATCTTGTCCGCTTAACTTTTGTTTCCAATATTTAAAGTTATCTAGACGGCCATTGTAAAATTGAATTCTTGTATTGTTGTTGATAAGCGTGCCAATATAAAAATCTTCAGTGTTGCCTCTGAGGTTTTCACTAATTACAGTCTTGCTGTAAATGTTACCATCCAAGTATAGAGAAATAGAATCTGTTTCCACAACATAAGCAATATCATACCAACTGAAAGTTTCTAAATTTGGCAAAACCACATCGACCTGACCCGTTGCAGTATAAAAAACACCCCTTAAGTCAAAAATTGACTCACTCCCTTTTTCCAAGCTGACATCATATCTCAAGTTTCCTTGGTCTAAATCTCCCTTACTGATAAGCGTTTCAATGTTTCCATTTTCAAAAGGTTCGTCTTTATTAAATTGAAAATTAATGGAAAAAACAGAAGTATTTAGGTCATCAATATGAGGTATTGTTACATAGTCTTCGTCACCATCAAAAACAGCTTCCCAAAGATCATTTGTTGTCGAACCGTTATCATCGTAATCAATTCCCGTTTCATGTACAATTGTGTTTTTACCACTTACATCAACAGTTGAATTATCAAAAGGAAGACACAATACAATTTTACTCTTTCTCAAAGACAGAGGCAACTTGCAAGAAGAACATCTTTCTTCTGGGTCTTCATTTATAAGGATAAGATAAACAAGGCTATCACAGGGGTCATTGTCGTAATCAAAAATTATGGATCCTTCATCAATATAAAGGTTGAATTCTTCATCAAAAGGTGAATAATCAAATTCATCATAATCCAAGAAAACAAAAGGGTAATCGTCAGGGCATAATTCGATTACAACCTCTGATTGGATTTCTGGAATTATTTCTACCGAGACAGTTTGACCAACCAGACACCCACAGTCAGCTTCGTATTCAACATCATAAGATCCTTCCTCATTTATAAAACCTCCTTGCCAATTGTTGTCTGGAACCCAGTTTCCTATTTCTAGATCATGTTGACATACATTAAGTATTCCATATTCCTCAGTAGGTATGTCTACAACTTCTATTTCTGTACATAAATTACTTGGAACTATTTCTGTGCAATTAAATGTAGCAGAGTCTAAACAAACAAGATAGTTTCCAGGCTCCGAAACAGAGAATTCAAAATCACTAGGAACATCAAAGTCAAATGCTAAGTTTTCTGGACCATTGGCAGAAATATGCCATTGGCCTTTCTTGGAATTAAAATATTCCTGAGATTGCGAATCATCATAAATTAAATCTAAAGCATAACTGGTGCTTGTACAAAAAACTTCTTGGTCAACACAAATTTGAGAAGGCCTTACCACAATGTCGATTGGTTCTTCAGGTAGGTCAAGTTCTCCAATTTCGATTTCTATAACAACTTCAATATCAATTCCACATGCAAAAACAGAAAGGATATATTCATGACCAACTATAAGGTCTGTAATCTCTAATTCAGGAGAAAGCCAACATCCGTCTGTGTAGAGACACTCACCTCCCTGTTCACATGGCTCTGAAATTGACATATATGTTGATCCATCAAAGCCTGGTCCTGAGCTTGAATAAAAAATGTGGAAATCAGTACTTAATGCTTCAAATCTTAAATTATTTCTAGCACCTAAGTTTTCTCCCTGTAAACAAGGAATATCAACAGCATCAGCAACAGATATTGTCATATCTAATGTGATTGAAGTATTGCTATCAAAACACTCTACAACATCAGGGCACTCTAAATCAACAAACTGAGCCTTTGATCCAATTGGGATTAAAGCAAAACATAAAAATGAAAGAATGAATTTCTTAATCATAATTTAAAGCGTCAGTAACTTTAAGTTACAAACTTATATTGATAACCAACCATTTACGCTAGTTTTTAACAAATAGCATAACTTGCGTTTTTGTATTTGCGGATTCAACTTATATAATATAAACTTCTCTGCTCAAATGGCTTATATTAATATTGGTATCGTTAGCGTTTTTCTGAACAACTTTTCCTTTATACTATAAATTATAGAGTATCTAATTGAACTATTTTCTACACCAGGTACCGTTATCATATTAGAAATTGGATTAGCAAAAGCTGTTATTTTATAGTTTGAAACTTCATACAAACTGCTTACAAAACAAGTTGGGTCCATCTCACCTAAAACAGTCAAATCTATTGTTGTAATAGAATCACAGCCCAGTATATTCACTTCTATCAATTCATATATACCCGCCTCATTGAATCCTAAGTAAGTATTCTCTGGACAGATCTCAACAAATGTGTTTTCATATGATTTTGGTAAAACACTCAGGTGGTTTGTAATTGTCCCTTGATCAAGGGAACCCAATTGCAATTGAATTTTCGAATAAATAAAAATTGCATCCTCTGGATACAATAGTTTCGTTAAAGCTACCGGCTCAATTGAAATATTCGCATCTACTGGAATTGTGTTGCCGCAAGTGTCAATATATAAAATATAAGTTCGTCCGTGTACTAGATTAATTATCTTATTCATACTACCTATTGAATTACATGATACATTATCTCGACAAGTCTCTTCCTGTCACAAACCGACACCAATCCCATTTATAATTGATCGTCTTTGGACTATAGAGCTTGCATTATGACGGATTCGGAGGGAGCTTTAAACATCATGTTCATTTGTAAAAAACTAACGCCATCAAAACCCTCATCTTAAGAAATTGATCCTGTCGGTACAGGAATAGCTACTAGCGTGTTGAAGTATTCATCAACACAAATAATTTGATCGGGACGTTCATTTAATATAAGTTGTGAATAGGAAATGGTAGAATACAATAGAATTATGACGAGGGTCCTATAAAGCATGACTCTGCGTTTAGTTAAAAGAATGCTTGAGTTAGGTATTTCGTTGCTTGTTATGTTATTATAAATCCATTCGAAGTTTTCAATATAA
>CAJQRD010000048.1 GCA_905480605.1 uncultured Saprospiraceae bacterium
TAACTTCATTTTTAGCACGATCAATGATCTTGCTTTTTTTAGGAGTTTCCATATCTATTTTTATTGTTGTGAATAATTAATAGTATATGGAAACTTTTATGCTAGGTTTTTTCTGTCGACGGTAGGAGACTTAGTTCAACATGGTGTATATTTAATTGCTTGTTCTGTGCATACTCGGAAAATCCACAGAATTTGCCTCAGGTGCGTTTTCTTGTGCTAACTTAGTACGAGCCAACGCATCTAATCATATACGAACACGTTACAGCCAATTAGAAAAATAAAGAGATATTAACCGTGCAAGTAAAAATAAAAGATCCAAGAATCAAATGTTACAAATGCATGAGGCCTTCAAGCTCATGTATTTGTAAACACACTAATCCTATCCATACTAAGACGCGTTTTATTATTCTTATGCATCCGAAGGAGTACAAAAAAGAAAAAAACGGAACGGGACATATGACTAAGCTTCAACTTGAAAATTCAGAAATTATAGTTGGTGTTGATTTTACGAATAATACACGTGTAAATGAAATACTGATTAAAGAAAAAAGCTGTTCTTTTTTACTTTATCCTGGGAAAGATAATTTCAACCTGTCGATAAGAAAAAGTTCAGAAATAATTTCATTTATGGGTAATAATCCACACATTTTCATTCTCGATGGCACATGGCCCTGCGTTCGTAAAATGCTTAAACTGAGTAAGAACTTACAAAAATTAAAAAGAGTGAGTTTTGACAATAAAATAAAATCAAAATTTATTATCAAGCAACAACCAGAATCCCTTTGTCTAAGTACTATTGAGTCAGCCTATACGGTTTTAAATTTACTTAATGAAGGTTTCGTAGAGCAATGTGAGACGAAGGATTTTCTTATTCCTTTTGAAAAAATGATTGAGTACCAAGTCGAATGTATTCAAAACCCAAATAATAAAAATTATCGTTCAAGTGCGAAAAGAGAGATTATTCCTAAGAATATGTATAAACAAAACCCGCAAAGAAGTATTATTTTTAAATAAGAAAGTTAGATGTCTTTTTTGTGAATGTTAGTTGTTAAAAATACTGTTACAAGTTGGTTAAAGTGAGTGTTTGTTTTCATAATTACTTGTATTATTGGGGGGTCCTCTTGTCGGTTGTATCTCACAGATAAATACTAATTTTCCTTTTTTACAATTTGGACATTGATCTACATCAAGACCTTTTTCTAACCAGATAGTTTTGTAGTCTTTAGAACTCTTTTTTTATGTTGGAAATAATTTCATTTTCCATTAACTGTGTAATATGCCAAAATGTCTAATTCTAATAAAGCCTTTGGGTAATATGTGCATTGCGAAACTTCGAACAAATTTTCATGTTGTTAAACCCATCGTTTTGCTTTGATTGCGATGTTTGTAATCCGTATATGGAAAATTTTGTGCTAGGTTTTTTTCTGTAGACGGAAGGAGACTTAGTTCAATAATGAGTAGTCCACAATCCTCGCTTTCGCGAAATTACGGATGACTCTGCACGATACGTTTTGGGCAAGTTTTTGAAACCCTTTAAGTTGTGCCAATTATTAAAAATAAAGTGTTAAGTTTAGGTAGATATAATGGAGACTAGAAACCATATAAAAACGGGGCGAAATCTGAAAAGCCAAATGAGTAAGAATTAATAACAAAGATATGAAAGAACCAAAGTTTAAAGCGCTAAAGCATTTTCCAATAGTTTGTTTAATTGCTATCCTATCTATTGGGTGTCAATCGCCTGCTGAAAAAACAGTTGAAAGTATTAATCCAAACTATGAAATTGCTTCTCCTGAGTATTCAAATCTTGCAGTTAAAGCATTAGGAGAACTTACCAATTTCCAATTTGATTCGTGGGGATCTATGTTGGCTGAAGATGTAGAGTTTTATTTTCCGGATGGAGATGCAGGTACTAGAACAAAATTAAGCGGAAAATCAAATGTTTTGGATTGGTGGAAAAACTGGAAAGAAACATCTGGAGTGCAATCCATGACGTATACAGATAATGTAGATGTACCTGTTATTGCAAAAGAAACAATGGCATATTCTGGTTTGACTGGGGTGATGGTTATCTCTTACTTTTCTAATGAGATTGTATATAAGGAAGGTACTGTGAAATTGAGAATGAATTTTGCGGCGCATTTCAATAAAGATAAATTAATTGATCGATATTATGCATATTACGACCGAACTGGAATTATTGAAATGATGAATAAAAATATTCTTGATTCGGAATAAAATCAATTACTTCTAGTTTTTATTTATAAAATATATTAAGGAAGATATGAAATTAATGATTTGGAAAAATAAATCTTAATTGTTCTTAAATATATGCTCAAAATAGAATAAACGCCGCCCATATCTTTGGCAATAAGTAATTGCTTGTACACACCAAACTGAAAGTTCCTTCTAAACTTTTGGTTTGGTGTCTATGATTAAAGGTTGGTTCCAATCCACGTAACTACTCACAACCCAATCGTTACGTGCCACCAGAAGGTTAATAAATTAAAGCTAAATAGCAAGCCAAGAAATCTATTTTTAAAGAGGCAATAAAATCTCTGCTTGGATAGTATAAAAGCTGGTTTAAAAAAAGTAAAAATTTAAATGACTATATTACTGTTATTATTTTCTGACAACAAGTAAGAAAGGACTCAAACATAGTTTCGATATAGGAAAGATGGGTTATCCAATGGCGATCGGGAGTCCGTCATTAGTTCATCTCCTCTTATCAATTGGTTTCTACTAGAAAGCAGAATTTTATGGATTTATAATAAATAATCATAAAAAATCAAATGATGAAAAAGCACTTCTTTATTTTCTTAGACTTTCTAAGTCCTATGTTTTTATTTAGTCAAAATGCAGAAGTTGAGGGTGGGTTCATAGCAGACTCAATAGACGTAAGTTCAGGACTCATAAAGAATGTAGCCGATCCTATATCTGCACAGGATGCAGCATCCAAGGCGTATGTAGATCTAATGTTTACTCAAGGTACGTTTTTCTTCAGAGATTCAGATAATGATGGATACGGGGATCCTAAGCATCCGTTGTGGGTACCTTGTAGCATCAGCCCACCATCATTATTTATTTTAGATAGCCTTGACTGTAATGACTTAGATACAACCGTGTATACTGGAGCTTTCGAACTTTGTGACAGTATTGATAATAATTGTGATGGGGTGATAGATGAAGGTTGTCCAACTCTTGTTCTGGACAGTGTGATCGCTTCACTAACAACCACTTTTATTTCATCACAGCATTTACTTTTAATAAATGGACTCTCAGTTATGACATCACCAGTTTTGGTTGAATTGATTGATACAGATACGACTTCAGTTACCTTTGTTTGGGATTCTAATTCCAGTGATTCTCTTTATTTCATCGTTCCTTCAAATATGCAACCAGGAAATTACGACATAAAAGTAACAGATTCAGATTCAGGATTTGGTATATTACCAAATGGGTTAACTATTACGGGTAGTGTTACTATTTCAATTGAATCAGTAATGCCAAGTAGTATTGTTAATGATCAAGATAATACTATCATGATTAATGCAAACCCTTCCAATGGGTTTTTACAAACACCAGTTGTATATCTAAGTCCAGTTGGTTCAGGGGTTTCTACGCACCTTGAAAATGTTATCTTTATAAGTATGGCAACAATTAATGCCACAGTACCTTCGGGGATTACACCCGGTAATTATGATGTGGTCGTAATAAATCCTGATGGGACTACTGGCATATTAGGTTCCGCCCTAGAAATTTTGTCTCCTTAAAAAAAGGGATCATTGGCATCATCTATTTTTTTTGAAGAATTAAAACGTCCTATACCAATGACCTAAAAAGCTATGTAAAGTTTAACAATTATCAGGCTGTTGACCATTTTTCTTTCGCTTGGGTGGAATCGATTAAAGAAGGAGAAGATAGAAGTGCTGACCATGATCTATTGAGCGAATAATCAAAAGAATAAGATAGATGTGCGCCAAAAGGGCAGGTAAAAAGTTAAGATGATTTGATTTTTGAAACATTACAACACCTGTAAGCTTAGGTAGAGAATGCTTTTGAAAAGCATATCTGCATACTACTGGAATTATGTTTATATGTCTAGATGTTATGCTAAATTTGTGTTGACGAATAGGTAGGACGGCAATTAACAATGTGGGATAAGACCATCCCGTTACTATTTTTTAATTGTATTCGTTTTTATCAGAAATATATATTATTTTAATGATGCTGGTGAATTGGGACGTATGTATTCACAAGATCGTTGTATGCCATTTGCTTAATTTGCTTATTTTGTTTAAAATATGATGAACCAATCTTTTTCCTAAAGAAGGGCGAGGGTGAGGTTTTTAATCTTTAACCAAATCACTCATGAAAAAAAGAATTCTTTTTGCTGCAATTGTTTGCGCATTGTTCTATTCGCAAGGGACTTATGCCCAAACTAACCTGGATTCTCTTTTTAAAATCTGGAATGACCATAATGCACATGATACAACGCGTCTAATTGCTATTGATGAGGCAGCTGAGAAAGGATTTCTTTTCAGTAATCCTGATTCCGCTTTTTATCTATATCAGGCACAATACGATTTCGCAGAAGCCAAAGGACTACTCAAGTATATGGGGAATGCATTGAATGAACAGGGTTTTTCTTATCTCATGCGTAGCCGCTATTTTCAGGCGTTGGAATACTATCAGAAGAGTTTGAAGGTCCGAACAGAAATGAAAGACCAATTCGGTATTGTCAGTTCTATGAATGGAATTGCAATCATATATACCGTTTTGGGAGATTACGCTAAATCTCTGGAATATTACAGCCGCATCTTAGAATTGAATGAATCACTAGGTAACCAAAAGGTCGCTGCCGGAACGACCATCAATATGGCTGGTTGCTATTATGAATTGGGTGAAATCGAAAAAGCGCTGATCTTTAGCAATAGGGGGATACAAATGTCTGAAGATATCGCGAATAGGAGATTTTTAGCCAATGTACTTGATTACAGAGGTAAAATTTACGGTTCAATTAGCGAAAATGACAAAGCGAAATCTGATTTTGAAGGAGCTTTAAAAATCTACGAAGAGTTGGGCGATAATAATGGAATTGCAGAATGTTCCGCGAATTTCGGTGCATTATACAACCGGCTAGGAAAGCATCAAAAAGCGGTAGGTTTATGTGAAAAAAGCCTCATTTTGAGTGAAGATATGGAATCAATGAACGTGCAAAATAATGCTTGCGAATGTTTGTATGATGCATATAAAGCTTTAGGCAATGTAAAAAAGGCGCTTGCGTATCATGAAGAATTACTTTATACACAGAAGGCTCTGCAGAAGGAAGATGCAAGTAATAAACTTCAACAAATGGAGTTTGAAAAGCAAGTATTTGCTGACAGTATAGCCATCGCAGAAAAGGAACGATTAATTGAAGAAGCCCACCACGAGGAAGTGCGGAAGAAAGATAGCACCCGTAACATGCTCATGGGAGGAGCTTTGATACTCTTACTTGTGGCAGGAGGAATATATAGTCGGCTCCACTTTACCCGAAAAGCGAAGGCCATCATAGAAACAGAGAAAGACCGTTCTGACAAACTGCTTCTTAATATATTGCCGGCCGACATAGCCGAAGAGCTAAAAATGCACGGCAAAGCCGAGGCACGTGATTTTGATTCTGTTTCTATTCTTTTTACCGATTTCGAAGGTTTTACGGAAGCCTCCGCCAAAATGAGTGCCGCAATGTTGGTAGATGAAATCAATACATGTTTTGAATCATTTGATGGCATAATGGCCAAGTATGGAGTCGAAAAAATCAAGACTATTGGGGATGCGTACATGGCGGTAGGTGGACTGCCCGTCCCAACGGATGATTCGGTGAAGAATACCGTTTTGGCTGCCCTAGAAATGCAAGCCTTCATCAGCAAACACAAAGCAGAAAAAGATATCGCCAACAAACCCGCTTTTGATATGCGTGTGGGAATCCATACCGGTCCTGTGGTGGCTGGCATTGTTGGTGTCAAGAAATTCCAGTACGACATTTGGGGAGATAGCGTGAATACCGCTAGCAGAATAGAGAGCAATGGTGAAGCCGGAAAAGTGAACATCAGTGGAGCGACTTATGAATTAATAAAAGATAACCCTACATTCAGTTTCGAAAGTCGTGGTAAAATTGAGGCAAAAGGAAAAGGTGAAATTGAGATGTACTTCGTGTCAAAGACTTAAGTTGAAAATAGAAAACGGCAAACTATAACAAAACCTAAATTGTATTAAACCGCAGGTTAGTTAAATCGTTCTGCACAAGCATGCCCCAATAATCGGATCAAGTCAAACCAAACTTATCATTCATAACATTGTATCAATTAAAATCCAAGAAGTAATAAATATTTAATAAGTTTGTATATTAAAAAATGAATAGGCCGAAAACCAAATAAGAGTAGGCATTAAAACTAAACATTAAAGATGAAAAAATATTATATCTCATTCTTTCTATTATGCTTTCTAGGATCAAATCTTTCTGCCCAAACCATTTGGGATAATTTTGAGGATACGCGAAAAGGAACCTACGGTTTTATCAACGGGACTTTTATACCTTACTTCGAAAATCCAGATCCAACTGGAGCCAACACTAGCTCAATTGCAGCTAATTATACCAGAAATGCAGTAGAACTATTTGATGTAATTGTTCTGGACGCTCTTATGGCTGATCTTTCTGACTATTTATCAGGTGCGAAACAAATGAGTATCGATGTTTGGAGTCCTGTTGCTGGAACAGTTGTTCAAATTTCTCTTGAAAATGATGTGTTGGCTGAACCCGCTAATTTCCCTACAGGAAGACATAGTGCTTATTTTGCAACTACTACTGTTGCAATGGGATGGGAAACACTCACTTTCGATTTTAGCGACCAGCCTGATGCCAGCGTAGCCAATGATAATGTCAACAGAATGGTTTTACTTTTTGCTCCGAATACAAATACTGGGGATACCTATTTTTTTGATAATTTAATTGGCCCTGAATTAGCTGCCGACCCTTGTGAGGGAATAGCAACTGATTTGGATATTTTCAATGATTTCGAATGCAATCAGAATACAAATTTTGTCTTTTCACACGCAGGCCTTAATTTCAGAAGGGTCTTGAATCCTGATCAAATGATAAATACATCTGATTATGTAGCGACTTACACTAGAAACGCTGAAGAAGAATTTGATATAATCATTGGGTTATTTGATAGCAATTTAGCATTAGATGCCAGCGATCGAATTGAGTTTGATGTATGGGATCCTAATGCACCAACTGAGGTGATCATCTCTTTACAGAATGCGTCCAATGATGTCATTCTTGAAATGACGGCTACCACTTCTATAAGCTCTGCTTGGAATACCTTGACTTTTGATCCGAGTTCAGTTACTGCAGCTACAGATATTGCGAAGTTTGTTATCTTATTTGATCCTGGTGTGTTTACAAATGATCAATACTATTTTGACAATTTCGCTATTGGTAATATTACCAATGTAAACGACCTCGAGGCGATTCAAAACTTTCGAACATTTCCTAATCCTACTTCCAGATCGACTACTTTTCAATACGATCTTGAATATGCATCTAGTGTAAATCTTTCGCTTTATGATGCTAGTGGTAAATTGGTGTCTCAGATAGTCAACGAAAATCAGGGAATCGGAGCACAACAAGCAACCTGGGATGGAACAGATTTCTCCAATGGAATTTATTTTTATACGTTATCCATTGATGGAAAAGTTGGTTCTGGAAAAATCATTCTATATAAATAGACTTTATTCTAAAATGGTTAAACAAATAAGTACCTAATATATCATATTGTCTGTGATCGCTCATAAGTGTTCTTACCTAAGGAATAATTTGCTTAACGAGACGAATGCACAAGAACTTGTTAAAATAAGGTAACGATTGGACTTTTAACTATTTATCAACTTAATTAATAAAAAATGGATTTTGAATGAAAATTTGAAATCCTTTTTTTTAATTTTAGAGATAGGAAATTAAAAAAAGGAATGCCTGTGTAGAACAAAGTGTACAACGGCTGGTGTTGCTAAACGCGTCAACATTGTTTTTACCGAGTTTTACCCTCAATTAAACAAAGACATTATGAAAAAAATACTAGCTGACATTCTATTTATCGTTATTTCTGCAACAGTATTAATCGGCCTTATTGAATATGGATTATTAGAAAAACATATTGGCTTTTCTCTGATTCCCATACTCATTGCATATTTCTTAGGACAGTTTGTTAAAAGTAAATTCAAATGAGTAAAGTATTTATATTTCACTTTTAATGAATTCAAACATAGAAAAATTGATAATAACTGAGGATAATAAATACGACTTGGTATCGTCGAAACGATCGAGCATGAAGTCTCTGTTGAACGAAGTCATCAGTTAGATGTAAATTAAATTTCGAGATTGTAATTGTTAAAGTTGATAGTTTGTTGATCCAATTTTTCAAAACCTAATCGTTCTTTTTCTATAATTACTTCAGAGTGTGAACTTAAATTAAATATAAAAAGAGGAACATAAATGACAAAATCAAGTAGGTTAAATTGAGTATTTGTTTTCATAATTTCTTATTTTAATTGGAGGTTCTCAAGTAGGTTGTATTTCGGCGATTAAAGTTAATTTTCCATTTTTGCAATTAGGGCATTGACATACCCCCAAGAATAACTTTCTGCTCTAACTTTTTAAACATTGATTTAAATTCAGTGACTTTTTTTAGCACGATCTATGATCTTGCTTCTTTTAATTCTTTCCAGATCTATTTTTTTGCAGTAATTAATTAATAGTATATGTAAATTTTTGTGCTAGGTTTTTATCTGTCGATGGCAGGAGGATTAGTTCAGCACAAGATGATCATGATGAGTATGACATTAATTTCGGTAAAATTTGAAAGCTTAGCTTCAAACACGTAATCTTATTTTATTATCTTTAGCATCAGTAGAATCGTTACACCGAAAGATATCATTACCGTTATATAAAACTTTAATCCTAAAAAACTAAATGAGGCAATTTTTTTCAATATTAATTTTAATTCTTCTTTTTTCAAGTAATATAACGCAGGCTCAAAAAACGAATTTATCGATTGATTTGAGTTCCGATATTGTTGTTCCAAAACATTATATAATAACAAAGGTCAATGAACCTATTGTTATAGACGGAATAGGAAATGAGAGTAGTTGGAAACGCGCTTTATTTTCTGATTCATTTATTGATATTGAAGGGGTAAAAACACCCAAATATGATACAAAAGTTAAAATGCTTTGGGATGAAAATTACTTATATGTATATGCACAGATGGAGGAGCCTCATGTATGGGGTAATTTAAAGCAACGCGATACGGTTATCTATTATAATAATGATTTTGAAATCTTTATATCTCCCTCAGGGACTACTAGGAATTATGGTGAAATTGAGATTAATAGTTTAGGAACTGTTTGGGACCTATTTTTAAACAAGCCATACCGGGATAAAGGAAAGGCAGATAATCATTGGAATTTAGACAAGCTAAAATCTGCTATTCATATTGAGGGCACATTAAATAATCATAGTGATACTGATTCATTATGGACTGTTGAAATGGCTATTCCTATAGATAGGCTAATTGCGTTAAAAAAGGGCAAATCATTACGTCCAAAAGAAGGTGAACAATGGCGCATTAATTTTTCACGTGTTGAGTGGGATTTTGATATTGTGAATGGAACTTACCAACGGAAAAAAGGCAAGGATGGCAAATTTTTACCTGAGTACAATTGGGTATGGAGCAATCAAAATGTTATAAATATGCACGAACCAGAAAAATGGGGAACCATTCAGTTTACAAATGAAAAATCGTCTGGAAACATCTTATTTATTGAAGATGAAGATATGCTCGTAAAACAAGTTGCCTATGCATTATTTCGGCAAACCAAATTTGGAAAACTAAAAAAGTTATTAAAAGAAAAAGACAGAAGTACTCAAACTATTAATGTCATATATTCAGATGTAGATTCTTTGAATTCTACATTCTACAAAACAAATTTTGGGTTTGAATACAAATTAAAATCAGATCAATCCAATCACACTTTCATTATCAATGAAACAGGTGTTTTAAAAGAAATAAAATGAAATACATAATAATTATATCCAGCATATTTATTGCTCTATCATGTAAATCTCCTCTTAATGAAAAGAAGGAAATACAAGAAGAATCAAAGCAGCAATTTACTTTTGCGACATGGGCCAATGCAGGAAAAGAATTTAAAAAAGAAGTTTGGGAAGAGCGATTCGAATCCTATAATGGGATAGGGATAACAGAAGTATTGATTGGTGGAGACCCAGATTTAATTAGCCAAATCGTACCTCTTGCCAATGAGAAAAATATAAAAGTACACGTATGGATGTGGACTTTGAATCGTCCCAATGATACTATATGCAATAAACACCCAGAATGGTATGCCGTAAATAAATTAGGACAAAATTCCCTTGAGAAAAGAGCCTATGTGAATTACTACCAATGGTTGAGTCCATTTCATCCTGAAGCTCAAGAATATGTGAAAAGTAATGTAAGAAAAATAGCAAAAATAAAAGGAATTGCCTCCATTCATTTGGATTATGTAAGGTATCCTGACGTTATCCTAGGGGCTGATTTGCAACCTAAATATGATTTGGTGCAAAATCATGAAATGCCAGAGTATGATTATGGTTACCATCCCATAGCCCGACAAGGTTATAAAGAAATATTCGACGTGGATCCAATAGATTTTAAACACCCAGAGTTGAGTACAGAGTGGCGTCAATACAGATTGAATGCTATCACAAAGTTAGTTAATGAATTGGTAGACATAGCTCATGAAAATGATCAAAAAATGACTGCTGCAGTATTCCCTTTTCCAGAAATGTCTCGTCAAATGGTAAGGCAGGCATGGAATGATTGGAATCTAGATGCGGCTTACCCAATGCTCTATCACAATTTTTATCGTCAAAATATTGAATGGATTGGATTTGCAACCAAACAAGGTGTTAGTGATGTTGACTTTCCAATATTTGCAGGCTTGTATACTGGGGCTTTTAAAAACCCAAATGAATTCGAAAAAGCGATTAGGCTAACAAAGGAAATGGGGGCAAAAGGAATCTCTATTTTTACAGCAAATAATCTAAATGACAATCAAAAAGAAGTATTGATAAAACTGAAAAAAGAATTTGAAATTGAATAAGATTGTTTTATAAATTCAGTAACTACTATATCAAAAAGAACGTGAAAGGTTAGCAATTGACTTAAGTTGGAGATCTTCTCAAATAGAAGAAAATACCTACTCACTTTTAGAAACTGAAAGCTTATTGAAAGAACAAAAAACAGCAGAAGGCAAAAATAAAGATGAAGCTACAATGTTGCTAAACCATAAAACCGCTATAGACTATGTAGTAGAAAATCTCTGAAATTATCAAAGATTTATTGAAGTAAGTTAATTAATCCAGCTAACGAATAAATCACCAATATTTATTAGCTTTAAGTTAAATGATTTTTTTATAAAGCTAGTTGCCCAAGTGCAGTGTTTTGACTTGGTAGGAATATTTTATGTTAAAAGAGCTCTGATAGATATAAAAAAATAAAAGCAACTCAGAGTATTATTTTTTAATCAGCCAAACGATGATTTTTATCATATGTAGTATGAATCTAATCTATAATCTTAACTTTACTACGAATAAAAAGCACTAATAATGAGAGTACAAGTAAAAGATTTTATGTCGACTCCTGTCATCACAGCGATAGGGGAGAATAGTGTTGGAGAAATTAGAGAACTCATGAAGAATAAGGAAATTCTTGCCATCCCAATTATTTCTTATGTTAAGGATGCACCAATGCGTAATGATACTGTCATTCGAGGCATTATTACTGTGACTGATGTGAGCAAAGATGTAAGCAATAACGCTACTGTTGAGGATGTCATGACTTCTTCAAAAGTTCATGTTGTTCATCCTGATTCAAGTGCGAGTGCTGCTGCCAAAATGATGTTAAGGCATAAGGTGCATCATATAGTTGTGATGGAAGAGGGAGAAATCAAAGGGATTATTAGTTCAATAGATTTTGTAAATCTTGTTGCAGAACATACATTGGAATAAAAGGGGATATTCAGCAATACTGTTTTTATCTTATTCTCATACTTTTTCATTGCCAAAAAGTATGCAGCCGTGTCCGCCGTACTTAGTTTGTAAGTACTAAGGAAGGCGAGATACGCTAGTCTGTTGCAAGGTAGTTTTGCTCTTCTTATAGCCCACAGCTACATTGTTTACGGTTCATGGTCTTTTTCCAAGACCAAGCCGCGAACGTAAATGTTTCGTCACCGACTGCGCAACCGACGACAACTGACATAACTTTTCACCTTAATACTTATAATCAGATTTATTCCACGTTTTTTATATATACCTTTCAAAAACGAGGCAATACTTCATTTTACTTATGAACGATATATTCTAATTCTTTATCATTTTTTTCTCTTAATACTTTACATTAGCTATGTATCATTTTTTGATTTTACGAAACTTATAGATCAGTACCTTTCAATTTGTAAATTTTCAATAATGTCAGAAGCAATCAACGAACTGTAACTTCTTGACTTGACAGCTTGATCTCCAGCTTTCCCATGAAAATGCACACCAATAATGGCAGCTTGTAAAGGTTCATATTTTTGAGCTAGGAGTCCAGTAATGATTCCTGTCAGCACGTCACCACTTCCTCCTGTCGCCATACCTTGATTGCCCGAAGTATTAAAGTAAAGTTTTCCCTCAGCTGAAGAGACACATGTATAAGCATCTTTTAAGACTATGATGCAATTGTGTTGCTTGCAAAAATCTTGTTGTTTCATATGTCGCTCAGGTGTATTTTGAGATTCACCTACAAGCCTATCGAATTCTTTGATGTGTGGCGTTAGGATAGTATTGTTGGGAAGAAGCTTTACAAGTTCATTGTTGGCAGAAATAATGTTTATAGCATCTGCATCCAAAACTAAAGGTTGAACACTTTTTTCAAGAAGGCTTTTGAGCATATTTGCAGTTAATGCATCTTGACCTATTCCTGGACCAATACCAATCGAGTTGTAATTTTTTATAACAGGTAATGTTGTTAAGATATTTTTTGATTCATCCGTTAGGCACATTGATTCTGGCACTGAAATTTGCATTATTTCATACCCGCATTTCGGAACAAGGCTAGTCAATAAACCCACGCCGCTTCGTAAGCAAGCTTTAGATGATAAAATGGCAGCTCCCATTTTTCCGTATGATCCTACCATTAAAAGAGCGTGCCCATAGGTTCCTTTATGAGATTGTCTCAGCCTTGTTTTTACACATTTTGAAACATCTTCATCAAGAACGAAATAGTCTGATTCTTGTTCTTGTATAAAATGTTCACTTAGCCCAATATCTGCAACTTCCCAACTCTTTATGTATGTTTTGTTTTCTGGAAAGAAGAATGATAACTTAGGCCTCTGAAAACTGATGACATGGGCAGATTTTATAATGCTTTCGGATTTAGAAATATTATCGCAGGAAAGACCAGAAGGAACATCTATTGAATAAACTTCTTTTTCGGCGTTGTTGATGGCATTAATAATTTTTGCAACAAAACCCATAACGGGGCTGTTCAGTCCTGAGCCAAATATAGCATCGATAATAATATCATATTGAGAAAAGTCAGGTAAATGTGATGATGCATCTAGAATGGTTACATCTTGTAATCTTTTTATATTTTCATTGCAATCTTTAGAAAGCGGTTCTCTAAAATTTACAAGTATAGCACTTGAATCAAATCCTTTATCCCTTAATAATCTACAAACAGCAAATCCATCTCCACCATTGTTTCCTGTTCCACAAACAACTAATATTCTTTTGGATGCTATATCATGTTTTTCTAAAGCTTTTACAAAAGAAGTAGCTGCACTTTCCATTAGCTCTATTGAAGAAATAGATTTCTTCGCAATAGTATAATTATCAATTTCCCTAATTTGAGAAACGTTTAATATTTTCTTTAAGTTCTTCATTTGTGCCTTTAAGGTAAATTTTTTAGCATCAAAATCAGAATTAAGATTGAATTTCTCATTGATTTTATTATTCTATTTTCATTCAAGTTAAGAACTACTCATGGGTATATTAAGATGCAAATGTAACTTGGGCTCTATTTGGCCTACCCATGTTGAGTAATTAGACGTCACTATTTTGAAAATGTTATGACTTTATATACTTTGTTGTTATTAAATTAAGTTGATGCCTTATATGCTTCTTCTATCCATCCTTTGAGTTCATTATCAATCTCATCAATCTGAGATATTTTTACTCTATGCGTACACATAGTTCCAAAGGGTCCAGAACTTTCTAACCGTTCAGTCATTGGTTTGTCTTTGAGTTTGAATCCTAAGTCAATTCTAGTTTTGGTGGCTGGCTTGATTAAAACAAACTGTCGTTTACGAATAATACTAACACTTCCTTTTTTTGGTGTTATAGTAATATCTGAACCTAAGGATTTAATGTACTCAATAAGTCCTTCGTATATCGGAGTTAAATTTTCCTTCCCCTTGTATTGGGATTCAACGAGATCTACTGAAGCGCTGTTGTCTTCTTTTGATAATGTGACAATTGTATTGGCAAATCCATGCGTAACATTATATTCATTTTTTAAATACTTTACGGCTTCCATATGTTTTTCAAATGGATTAGCTTTAAGAATCTTTTTCCATTCATCTAATGATTTACCTGTTTTTTCAGGCATGTTTTCAATCATTTTTTTTAGTGCTTGGTCCATAAATTTGGGTTTTTAATTGAGTATTCAATTCTAAGGTAATTCCCCTCCACTATACCTAATTCTCTAATATCCGCACCTCTGTCCTTCTGTTATACAAATGCTCGTCTTCAGTACAAAATACACCATCTTTACAATGGTTTCTTAAGTCCTGTTCTCCATAACCTATTGTAAATATACGATTTGGAGTAATACCTTTTTCAACCAAATACTGTCTGGCTGTGATAGCTCTTTTTTCAGACAACAGTAAGTTGTAATCGTCTTCACCTCTAGAATCCGTATGTGAACTCAACTGGATCTTTAAATTAGGATTTTTCAACATAGTTTCTGCCAGTTCATCAAGTTCTAAGGTTGCCCCTTTTTGTAGCTCGTGGCTGTTGTAAGCGTAGTATATATTGTCAAATACGACAACAGTACCAATGTTTAAATCTGTATCTTTTAATGCCTTTGGTATTTCAGGTATTTCCTCAACTATTTTTTCCTCAATTGCTATATCCTCAAGGAATATATCAAGCGTTTTGTTTTCTAACTTATTGGTTACTGCTACTTGCCACTTTACTCTGTCCGGTGATTCTGCTTCGATTAGGGTGTAACCATTGTGTAATTTTATTTGAGCCCTGCCTTTGTTGTCCACGTAAATAGAATCATAGGTGTCCTTTGAAATATCAAATAGACTTTTGTCGAATAAAAATGTTTCACCTTCTTCAAGATGTCGATATCTAAGAATGACATCAGTCAATACTTCTTGAGTCTTTTTATTTTTTGTAAATACGTTTATCGTATTGTAAGATTTTTCTCCATAGCCATAAATGCTTTCTTCAGCTATAAAGTTATAAATATCGTCCTTTCCTTTTCCTCCTGGCCTATTGGAACTAAAGAATCCACTCTTACCTTCAAAATCTAATATAAAACTTAAATCATCATACTTAGAATTGATGGGCAATGGCAGAACAATTGGTTTTTCAAAACCTTCATCGCTATAACGGACTTTGTAAATATCTAAATCACTTCCTTTTTTATATCCATCGCTGCTGAAGAATAAAAAATTATCTTGACCTAAAAATGGAAATACATCATTCCCTTTGGTATTGATGTTTTCACCTAAGTTCATCGGTTCTGACCAGTTCCCATTGTCAAATTTGGAATAATATAAATCCATCAAGCCATAACCTCCAGGTCTGTCCGAAGAAAATATAATTATCGAATTGTCTTTTAAAACTGTGGGATGCATACTTTGACTTTCCAACTCATTTAGGAAGGAAGGCTCAGCATCTGTCCACTCTCCTTCAGAATAATCACTTTCGAAGATGAACATTAATCCTTCTTCATTCATTCTTGAAAAATAAATATGCTTGTCATCGTTAGAAAAGCAGGTTGTCGCTTCATGGAATTGTGTGTTCAATACTTTCGACAATTGGGCAGAACGTTCCAGTTCATTGTTTTGATTTATGCCTGCTAGGTATAAATTGAAGAATGCTTCTTTGGTATTTGGGTCAAATATTTTTTGCTTTCTCTTGGATGTTGAATATACAATGTAATCTGTCCAATATGAGGGTGCAAAGTCTGTACCTTCACTATTGATTTTACTTTGATTGGATACTTTGATTGTTTTAGAAAAATCTTTAAAACTTACTGCTTGCGCAGATCCCCAAGTTCCAATTAACAATAATATGTATAGTTGAAATATTCTCATTATTTTGAAAAGTATCTTGGGTTAGTAATACGTTTCGGAAGATTGCTCCTTTTAAAGTTATATTTCAACAACAATTCAAAACTTCCATTTTCATATTGACTCAAATCGTTAAGATTAAAGTCGTATGACATACCCGCAAATATGGCATTGGTAAATTGAAATCCTAGGATTAAATTAAACGATTCTATAAACGATTTTTGCAAACCTCCAGATCTGAAATTCCCTCCAATAAATATTTTATCCTGATAACTAAACATTGAAAGGAAGTCTAAATTAAAGGGACTGTTTTCTGTCAGTTTAAAGAAAAATTGTGGATGATAGATCCAATCTTCAGCCAGGTCAATCTTTGAACCCAGCATAGCAAATATATGTCTCGACTCTCTTGATATACTATTTATCGTTTCAAAGTCAATGTCACCTTTTACCAGCCTTGGAATGCTTAAACCTGCATATATTTTTTTAGATTGGTAAAATAATCCAACACCCATATTGATAACAGTATTACCGTACTTGATTCTATCGATAGAAGGATCATTCTCAAAACCATCCAAAGCAACAAGTGTTGGGTTGGTAAAGTCAGTAGTATATCTTCTACCTGATACTTGCAAACCAATATTTAAATGCGATTTATTTAATTTTAACTTAAACGCATATTGCCCTGCTACTTCAATCTTCTTTTGTATACCTATACTATTGTTTGATAATGAGATTCCAAAGCCATGTCTCTTTGAAAAGGTGCCAAGATTTACATTTAAGTATTGCGATTTTGGAGCGCCAATTAAACCTGACCATTGACTTCTATTCACTCCTGTGATAGTGGTGTATTTTAAATTCCCTGCGACACCAGGATTAAATGCAATTTTATTAAATGCAAATTGAGAATACAAGTTTTCTTGTTGACTATACAAACAGCTTGTTGCAAAGATCAGGATGATATGTAATATAAGTATCTTCATTATTCCTCTATTACAATAAATCCTTGAATGGGTCTGGCCGCGTCTCCCAGTTCCAAAATATAAAAGTATGTACCAACTGGAAGCTTGTTCTGCTGAAATGTACCTTGCCAGTTATTTAGATATGGAGATGCACTAAATACTTCATCACCCCATTGATTTATAATGGTCAAACTATTATCGTTGTAATTGCCACTGTCCAAGCAAGGTATCTTAAACGTATCATTATATCCATCTCCGTTAGGAGTGATTACGTTTCCTGCAAAGCAATCTATATTATCACCAATGTTAACAGTGATGGTTGCAGTACTGCAAAGGTCTGGACAATCTACATAACATATCTCATAATCTATTTGATAGCTGCCAATGAAATTATTTTGGCTCGGAATTGTTATGGTTGAATTGTCATTTATAATTACAGAACCTTCTCTTGTATCCTCAATGTCATTTATAAAAACATCTGAAAAACTATTATCGTTTAGCAATATGTCAACGGTCATAGCTTGGTTGTATTCTCCTTCGAAAACATCGTCTTCTGCATCAATTCCTGTAATCACAAATACATTAATTGTATCTGATGCATAATTGTTACATGTGCCAAAACTACTTGAAACAATCAATTGATTGTTGCCTTCACGAAGATTGCTAAATGATGGTTCTATATCAGTGACATTGAAAATATTAATTTCGGGATCTGGGCTTCTCCATAATGGTCTTGCATTGTCTGGAATGATATCTGGACTGATTGTCGTAAACTCCTGAGCACATAAAAATAAAGTATCTGCCAGAATCTCAATGAACCCATCTGGGGTTTCAAAAATATCAATTTGCACTTCATCATTCATTGATGATTGACAACCATCTTTCACCGCAGCTACGTTTAAGATATAAGATTGGGACGTATTGCCAATTAAAAACGATAAATCAAAGCATGTTGTGTTGCTTTCTTGTAAAACAGTATTTGTGGATTGATCAATAATTATAAGATTATCATAATCTATATTGGCGGCATTCACACACACTTCCAGTATTTGTGTCTCATCAGCACAAATGCTTATATTATTGGTGAAGAATTCTGGTCCATCAGGACTTTGCATAACCTGAATGTCAAAGAATGCTGAAGTATCAGAAATACAATTTGTCTTTTGTGTCAACACCTGATAACTTCCATTTTGTGCACCTGTAATATTTTCTATTAATAAAGTATTATCAGTTTGAGTGACTATACCGTTAGGGGTTATCCAAACGTAATCGGCATTGCTTTCAGTGGTTGCTGACAATTCTAAAGTTGCTCCTTCACATAAGACATTTTCTCCACTAATGATCGGAGTAGGGGGTTTGCTTTCAAGGGTTATGACTATCACTTGTGAAATACCTGATCGACATCCATTTAGTTCTTGCGTAACACTGTAATTGCCAACCTGTGTATTGTCAAAATTTAGCAAGTTCAGTTCTGGTACATCTGTAGTTATTGAACCCAATGGGGTAGTCCAAAACCAAGATACTTGATTGCCTTGAATAGGGTTTTCTATTTCTAAATGCAGGTCTTCACCAACACATAATTTCTCATCACCAATAATTATTGCAGCATCTGGTTTTATAGTAAAATTTACATTTGTTGCAACGGCTTGACTGGCACAATTGTCTTGAATGACAACCAACTCATAAATCCCAGAATCTTCTTGGTTTATATTTTGAATGGTTGGCTGAATCTGTGAAGATGCAAACCCATTTGGTCCCGACCATTGGTATTGATAATTGCCTTGTGGGAAAACTGTCGAAACGAAGCTTATAGATTCTCCTTCATTCATACATGCCAATGAGGTATTGCTTAAGGCTGTAATATCAGGTCTAGTACCAACTTCAACTTCTGTACTGGTCGTTGCAATACAATTACTTGCTGTTGTTATGGTCACAGTATATACCCCATCAACCGCTGATACACTAATCTCTCTTCCATCAATAAAACTTCCTGAAGGATCCTGCCATTGATAAGTGGCATTTGGAATAAATGATGAGGTCAATGTGACAATATCTCCATCGCAAACTGGGCCATTGTTAGATGCCCCAACATTTAAACTTGATTCTACGAATATTTCAAACACTTCCGAAGTGTCTGAAAAACAAATTGCATCTTCTACAACTACAGTCCACTCACCAGTTTGAGCGCTGCTGATTGATGGTATCAATAAATTATTACCAGATACAGAAGTAAATAGATTGCCATTGAAGTACCAATGGTATCGTGTGGCATTTGATATATTTGAGACGGTTAAAACAGAAGTTTGACCTTCGCAAAAAACGGTTTCTCCAACAATTATTGGTTGTACAGGAGGTTCGAAAATTATTACTTCTGCTATTGCAGGCAATGAACTACAAGCACCATTATTAATGATCAATGAATACTGCCCAGCATTAACATCAGAAGCATTATTGATAACTTTTGCAAACTGCTCATCTGAGAAGTAAGCATCTGGTCCACGCCATTCATAAGTAAAATTTTCATCAAATACTGTGGTGCTCAATGATATGTCATCGCCTTGGCAAATAGTTATAAATGGATCTTCAATGAATGCTTGTGGAGCGGGGACAACCTCAATCTCCAAGGTTGTTGATGCATTTGAGTTACAGCCTTCTCCTTTGACTTCCACATAGTATTGATGTATGCCTAGACTTGGTGTTAATTCTAGAGAAGGACCTTCTGTTTCTTCAATTAAAATACCATTTGGACTTATTCCTTCAAACCAAAAATAATTGACATCTTCTGTAAATGCATTTGAATTGATAAGCACTTGATCACCGGGACATAGAAGTGTTGCGTTGGAACTAATCTGGGGACTTGTAAATTGATTTATTTGTACATTGATACTTCCCTCAAAACTACATCCCTCATCATTTATAATAATCAAATTATAAATTCCAGTATTCTGATTGTTAATATTAGTGAGAACCGGATTCTGTTCAATTGAACTATAATTGTTTGGCCCAACCCAAAAGAAATTAGTGATGTTTGCGTTGTCGATGTTTGAAAATAACTTTAGAGTATCTGCAAAGCAAAGGCCGCTTATAAAAGTAGGTCTCAATTCTGAACCTATAATTGAAATATTAGCAGTGCAAGTTGAGAAATTATTATCATTGTCTACCGCTTGAATATTGACAGGAACTACCTTGCCAATGTCTTGACATGATACAAATGTTGGAAAGAATGATGCGTCATTTGTACTACAGTTGTCAACTATAAAAATTGACAGGTCATCAAGTACAATGTCAATTTGTCCTAAGTCTTCTGGAGTGATTTCTATTTGTTGATCTGAGCAACTAATTGTTGGTGGCGAAACATCATTGATCGAGATTTGTGTTTGGCATTGTCCCACATTGCTAGCAAAATCAAAAGCTTCATAAATCAAATTGTATTCACCTTGTGTTAAATTGGTAATCTCTTCGTTCTCGCTTATAATATTATCTCCTTCATCTTCTATGTGAAATGTAGGAATTATATCACTGAATTGCAAAGTGATTTTGAAAAATGAAAAATCATCTGAGTCGATATTGTTATTTATATTTTCAGGAAAACAAGGAATAATACCATCGCCGTTTCTCTCTTCAAAAAGAACAGTAAATTTTATGTCATCGTCAATAGACCAAACGGTAAATTGGTTTTCTTCAATGATTAGTTTTTCTTTATGTGTTTCGCAATTTCCTTCTTCTATTATAAAAAGATCATCTCCGAATTCAGATTTCAAAACAGCCCTAGATCCTTCGGAAATGTTTAAAGCATATTCTATTATAATTGACGGTTTAAACAAGCGCCCTTCATTAATAATGTTGTCAAATTCTACTGGAAAGCTGATGGCATTATAAGAACTGTCCATCGGGTTGTATTCAAAATTGATAAGCCCATTTCCATTAGGTAGAGTAACATCAAAATCTGAAGCACCAAAACAATTGTCTGAAAAGTCGTTCAATTCTGGTACTGAAAATTCAACTTCACAATTGTCAAATGGCAGATTGATGATTAAATCATTTGGACAATCCAGAATAGGAGGAAACGTATCTCTTATTAAAATTTGTTGTAAACACTCTACTGTATTATTCGCACAATCATTCAATATATAGTTAAGCGTGTGTGTCCCAATCTCAAGACCAGTTTCAATTTTATTGTTTGATGTACGTATAGTAAAATCGTTGTCTAAAATAATTTTCCAATTTGCATCAGCTGCTTTTAAGCAAGCATCACTAAATAGGGGCAGGTCAAAATTGACAATTGTGTCACATTGTTCTCTTGGTAAAATAATACTTACATCTGCAGGACAGATATTTATAATTGGTGAAATTGTATCAATGATTGAAAATTGAGCAGAAGCCATATTGATATTCCCACAAGCATCAAATGCATAGAAATATAATTCTTGATTTGAAACAATGTTGTTTTGAACATTATCCAAACATTCTGAAATCACCAATTCTACTTGATCCCCATTAATAATTGAAAGTGTATCTATTAAATCAGGTAAAGTGCGAACGTATTGTTGGATTGATGTACAATTGTCTACGGTTTGAGCACTGCCAAAGTTGGAGACCCAAGATTCAAATATACTTTCTAGATTTATATCGTCGCAACTGACCATGGTGTCAATTGGTGTGATTTCAAATGTAGGTGGCGAAAAATCCTGTGTTTGAATTGTTTGTTTGAATTGCGAAGTATTGTTACAAACATCAACAATTGTCCAAGATCGGATCAGTTGATTTTGACAGATGCTAGTGACCGTTAGACTGTCTGTAAAAGAAATACTGACCTGACTGCAATTATCAGAAGCCATCAGAAAATCGTTTACAATTGTCAGGTCTGCATCACAATCTTTTATTATAATGGTTTCAAAATCTGCTGTCGGAGGTGTAGTATCTTGTGCTATAATATTTTGACTGTACTCTATATTGTTTTGGCAAGCATCGGAGCCGGTCCAAGTTCTCGTTATTGTATAATTGTAATGCATACATTTAGTACTGTCAGCATCTTGTGTGTTTGTTTCAATAAAATTTAATGCAATCATATTGTCACATACATCCATAAAAACTGGTGCAATGGTATCAAGAGTTGAATTGCAAGAAATTGTCGTGTCTCTTGGTGCGAATTCTAATATTGGAGAAATAGTATCTTTAGTAATTCCAAAAGAAGCTCTAGTCGTATTAATATTGCCACATAGATCTTCTACAAAAAAAGCAACTTGAATCGACCAAAGACAAGAGTCCCTTTGCAGTGGAATATTGTAATTGTCACCAATGTTTGCAAACCCTGAATTTCCTTGATTGTCTTCCCAAATAATATTTAACCACGTAACGGTGTCATTACAGTTGTCGGTTGCCATTGCTCCACCAATTGAGTTTAACCACGCTGCAAGGGTGTCTTGTAACATATCATTGCAGATTACAAATTTGTCTACCGCACCTTCAACTATTGTAGGTTGGATATTGTCAAGAATTTGAAAAGAAGCAAATAGAGTATCTTCTGAAATGTTATCGCATGAGTCAATCCCAAAGTATCCAACTGAGATAAGACCATTTGAGCTACAATCAACGTGAGATGCGATTAAGGAATCAATGGCTTCTTGTAATGCAATAGTCTTTGAAGTATTTGCGGTATTGTCATCCAGTATTGAGCCAGCATTGTTATTGTACCATAATGTAAATAAGCTGTCAATGTTGTCACCACAATTGATTGTAGTGTCAAGTGGAGGTGAATTAAAAAAAGGGGGAATAGTATCACTTGATGCAAATGCAAATACATTCATGGCCTGAATTAGAGTGATAAGAGTAAAAAATAGTTTGTTTTTGAGCATTTGCATGAATAAATAACGATTGACAGTGACTTATAGCTTCTAGACCAATTGTTGAAGTGATTTAAATCGCTTCATATATTTTAATAAAGATAAAAATTAACCATAAACCGCAACCTTAAACCAAATTTTATTCTTCCTCTTCGGTAAACTTGGGATCTTCTAGGTTCTCATTTAAGAACTCATTTATCTTATCTACATTAAAATTAGACTGCAATTCACCAAAAGGGTCGATTTTAATGTCGAATCCAGCTAAATGGTCGTGGACTTTAGCATTTTTTGCTGTCTTTTTCTTTTTTGGCATCTAGTTTTTATTTGCGTAAATGTAAATAATAATAAAACTCGAAGCAATGACCTTTATTGCTTTTAGTCAACTTCAATAGTAATGTCAAGAATCTTTAGATCATATTAAAACATTTCTTATTTTGAGAGTCTATTTAAACCCAATATTATGAAAAAATTACTTAGCTTGGTTTTTATCTTATCTGTGTTGATATCGGGCACTGTGGAAGTTCAAGCTCAAAAAAAGAAAAAATCTAAAGATAAAAAAGAAGAAGTCAAAGATCCTTTGGATGAATTAAGTATCCCTGGATTGAAATTTAGATGTATCGGTCCAGCCAATACATCAGGTCGAATTTCTGATTTTGCGTTCAATCCTTCTAACCCTTTTGAATATTACGTAGCTACTTCTGCTGGAGGTGTTTGGAAAACTGTGAATTCAGGTACAACTTATGAACCGATATTTGATGGTCAAGGTTCTTATTCAATAGGATGTGTAACTATTGATCCTTCCAACCACAATACAGTTTGGGTAGGTACTGGTGAAAACAACAACCAACGAAGTGTGGCTTATGGCGATGGTATTTACAAATCAATAGATGGCGGCGCTTCTTGGAATCACATGGGCTTAAAAATGTCCGAGCATATCGGACAAGTAATCGTACATCCAGACAATTCAGACATTGTTTGGGTATCTGCTATTGGACCTTTATGGAGCACAGGAGGAGATCGAGGTGTATACAAGACAGTTGATGGTGGAAAGACATGGAAAGCCACTTTGGAGATTGATAAATATACTGGTGTTTGTGACTTGGTAATTGACCCTAGAAATCCTAATGTATTGTATGCTTCCGCTTTTCAAAGAGCAAGACATGTATTTACATACTTAGGTGGTGGTCCAGGTTCTGGTATTTATAAATCCACAGATGGCGGTGAAACTTGGGAGGAAGCAAACAAAGGATTACCAACAGTTGACAAAGGAAGAATTGGACTGGCTATTTCTCCTGTTGATCCAGAAATAATTTATGCTATCGTAGAGGCGGCTAAAGGTAAAAGCGGATTTTATAAATCTACAAACCGAGGAGCAAGTTGGGAGAAACAAAGTGGTCATGTAACCAGTGGAAACTACTACCAAGAAATAATTGCTGATCCGGTAGATGCTAATACAATTTACTCTATGGATACTTGGATGCAAGTGAGTACAGATGGTGGCAAGTCATTTAAGAACGTAGGTGAAGATACCAAGCACGTGGACAACCATTGTATTTGGATTAATCCAAACAATAACAAGCACTTCATTGCGGGTTGTGATGGCGGAATTTATGAAACATGGGATGGTGCTGAAACATGGGACTTTAAAGCAAATCTTCCCGTAACGCAATTTTATAAAGTGGCGGTTGACAATGATGAACCGTTTTACAATGTATATGGAGGTACTCAAGATAATTTTAGTTTAGGTGGCCCTTCAAGAACAAATACGAATCATGGCATTGTAAATTCTGATTGGTTTATCACGCATGGTGGTGATGGTTTTGAATCTCAAGTAGATCCAGAAAATCCAGATATTGTATATGCACAATCTCAATATGGTGTGTTGGTTAGATACGATAGAAAGAGTGGGGAAGAAGTGGGTATCCAACCTAAAGAACGCAAAGGTGAAAATGCTTACAGATGGAACTGGGATGCACCGCTTCAAGTGAGTCATCATAAATCGGGACGCTTATATTTTGCAGCCAATAAAATGTTTAAAAGTGATGATCGTGGAAACAGTTGGGATGTTATTAGCGAAGATCTAACGCGACAGTTGAATAGAAATGAATTGAAGATTATGGATCGTGTGTGGAGTATTGACGCTGTAGCTAAAAATAGATCAACTTCTCCTTACGGTACGATAGTAGCCTTTTCTGAATCGACGATTGATGCCAACTTGCTTGTAGTTGGAACAGATGATGGTTTGATTCAAATTACAACTGATGGTGGAACTACTTGGAAGAAAGTTGATAATATTTCTGGTGTACCGAATAGAACATATGTCAACAGCGTCTACTGTTCACAACACGATGCCAATGTTATTTATGCAGCATTCAATCATCATAAGTATGGAGATTTTAAGCCTTATATTTATAAGAGTATAAATAAAGGTGTGACCTGGCAAAAAATATCTGCGAACCTACCGGAAAGAGGAAGTGTGTACAGCATTGAAGAAGATCACGTTGACCCCAATTTGATTTTTTGCGGAACTGAATTTGGTGTATTTTTCAGTCCTAACGCCGGAGGAAGATGGAAGCAACTTAAGGGAGGTGTGCCGACAATCGCAGTGCGTGATATTGCCATTCAAAGAAGAGAAAATGATTTGGTGCTAGGAACATTTGGAAGAGGATTTTATGTTATGGATGACTATTCTGCATTGCGAAATATGGATAATTCTATCAAGGATGCTGAAGCGCATTTGTTTACGTCGCGTCCAGCTTTGATGTATGAAAAAGCTTCACCGTTAGGATTGCCAGGAAAAGCATTTCA
>CAJQRD010000049.1 GCA_905480605.1 uncultured Saprospiraceae bacterium
AAATAACGGTTTCTTATGGTTTTCACAAGTCCGAATCGATGTTTTAACATATGAATAAATTCAGTATTGGGATTGCTGAGAACAAATACGTTTTTATTAGTATTCTGTTCAGCAAATTGTTCATTCAAAGAAATACAATCCTCGCATAGGGTTTTTGGTTTGGCAAAAGCATATAAATATTTCCTGATTTCAGTTTGATGCAGTTCTCCCAGGTATGATTCAATATATTTTACCCTTGCCATTTGTAGTTCATATAACTCCGTAAGACTTCTTCTAAGACTGTCATTCGATATCATGTTTACACCATAACCCTGGATGGACTTATACGCACTCAGCTTAGGAAATAGCAGTGGTGTGTCTGATAATTCGACATTAGAAATCGTTAATATAACATCAGTATTATTTTTACGACCCTGCATTACTTCAAGGTAGATTGTGTCGGTAGCAGCTAGTATTCTTTCAGATTTATCAATATCGGTTAACAAATCCTCTTTTGTCTTTAATAAATCTCCTTTAAGTTCATAAAGAAGTTTTACCTCAGTGTTTCTTGTTTTTTTATTTTCATTCCAATTATTAATACTTAAAGCGATCAATATCCCTATAACTACAAGTACAGTTTCACCAATAGCATACTTTAAATACTTTCCTGTATTGTTTTTCTCCATGAGGTCAAATCGTATTTTCCTAAAGAATTTTATCATTAGTTAGCGGTTTGTTATAATTCTGACTAACGTTAACTAAACTACTGATTATCATATAGTTTTTTCTCATAAGCAACTTTATATTTTTCTCTTGAGAATATTCCAAGTTCGTTTGGGTTAATACCAAATTTAGATATTTTCTTTCTGATCTGTGCTATTTGTTTTCGTTTCTGGTCTAAAAATAAATAAGTTGACGAAGGTTCATATTGTTGTTGCTTAGTTATCATGTTCCAAATTATAACTGTCAACTTTCTAGCTGTTGCTGTAATTGCTGTTTGTCTACCTTTTTTAAACGCAATTTTTGCAAAGAATCTAGATAAGTCAGTTTCTTTCATTCTCTCTATAAAGTTGGCTGCATTTCTCAATGCAATTTTTAATCTCCCACTCCCTTTTGGAACCCGATGACTTATCATTTTGCCACCACTAATTTTATTATTTGGAGCTAACCTTAACCAAGAAGTAAATTGCTTTGCCGTATTAAATTTTTTAAATCCATCTTCTCCTAGTTCACTCATGATTGTTAATATATTTGAGTGGCTTACTCCAGGAATAGTAAACAAGTCTATTCCACCAAAAAACTGAAACGACACTATGTTTAAATCAATTCCTTTTATTGTGTTTTTATTTATTCTCTTATGTGGTTTCTTTTCTAGTTGTTTAATGTCAACATCCAGTTTTCTTTTTTCAATGTGAGTTGTCAAATATTCTGATATTTTTTCATCACAGTCACTAATTATTAATTTATAGAATCTATATCTTTCATATTCTTGTTTTAATCCAAAAATAAAATCACTTCTTTCATTTGAGTGTAAAGCTTTATTAATTTCTTCTTCTGATTTTCTACAATTGTAATGCCTATTTTGTGCTAGAACTTCTGGATTCAATATTCCTTCGCATATTTGACTTATAATTTTGATTCCTGTTTGACCTGTAATATTTCTTACTACTACATCTAATCTGAAATTTAATAACTTAAGGTACTTTTGCATTTTGTGAGAACAGTCTGCTTTTTGTTCTATCATTTTTGTTCGATGTCTACAATAGGTTCTTAATCTTTCGGTTTTATCTTCAGGTAAGAAGCTACTTGATAATAATCCTAAACAATGTAATTGTTGTATCCACCTTGCATCTTCGATATCTGTTTTTTTGCCCTTTGCATTTTTGTATGTTTACCATTGGCTAATACAACTTCAACTCCATTCTTTTTTAATTCTGGATATAAATTTTACCAATAATTTCTCGTTGACTCCATGGCTACTGATTCAATATTTTCTCTGACAAACCATTTGCATAATAAATCTAAGTCTTGTGCATAAACACCATATTCGCATACTTGATCATCCTGTTGACCTATGGCCACGAAATGAGATCTTGAGCCTACATCAATTCCTGCACATTTTGAATTGATAACTTCCATTGAAATTGTCTTTTTCATCATTATTCTTTTTTTATTAGTAATAATAGTTTTAAGAGAATGTATCTTTGATTTGAAAATTATTCTGAACGGGATATCCCTTAAGGATCCTCTAATTGAAATTATCATCAGTCCTTGAGAGTGCGATCTCAGGGACTTTTACATTCTAACCAGAATGACGCTCGAGCTTATCTACAATAGCAGATAGAGGCATCACCTAAAAAACGGCCTTACTATGAACCAGTATTAAGATAGGAACTATTCGCTAGCTAAGGAAATTAATTTGCCAGGGAAAAATTAGTATTTTATTCTACTGTTGACTTTGATCGAATGATGATTCATATCAAACAGACCAAATATAACAAAGATAGATATGTTCCTTTAGGTCCTCTGATAGGTAAAGGTCTCAAAAAGTATATTGAAGCTTATAACCCAAAAGTATATTTGTTTAACGGAAGCTCAATAGGCAGTCAATTGTCAGACCATGGCGTGTAGTGGCCAATGAGGGAATGTGTCAAAAGATCAGGAATTAAAAAGCAAGCATCTATGCATACTTTACGACATAGTTATGCTACACATTTACTTGAGCAAGGCATGGATATTGATACGCTACGCAAACTTTTAGGTCATAGCCATCTTTCCACAACTACGGTTTATTTACATGTGGCTCGACTTGGAGCAACTAAACTTTCAGTCTATTTGACAAGATATATAAGAATAAGTAAGATTCTCTTATACCGATTATAAGCATCGCAATCAAGGCAAAACAATGAG